>JAISWZ010000716.1 GCA_031270945.1 Clostridiales bacterium
CTTCACATCCAACGTCCAAACGCCGTCCTTGAATGTCACGGTATACAAAGTGCCACCGATTTCCCATTCAAGCTTTCTCTCTCTCATAAGCCTCACTCCCATCTCAAAGCGCCCAGGCGCGCTGGGGCAAACACAGGGTTATAGGCTTCCAACACGGCGCATTAGAAGAAAGCCAAACTTCTCTATCAAAATCCGCTGGTAGCGGGGATTAAGCTGGCAAATCGCGTTTAAATCCAGGCAGTTCCCTGAAACGAAAAAAGACGCAAGGGCATCGCCCAGATTTATAGTCCAGGTTCGCCCGACGCTCTGGACGCAAGCGCCCTTAAGCGTTTTTCAAGGCAACCCTCAAGCCTGGTTATTCGATCTCTAGTATACCACAATTCTAAAAAAAGTGGTAACGCAAATTTCAAAGCGGGTTTCCTGTCTGGCGCCAGAACCCTGCAGAGCTAGGCCTGCTGGCCTTGGCAACCATATAGACAGCATAATGTTTAAAGATGAATATGTCAAGAGAAATCTTATCTTCAAAAACAGGTCTTTCAAACGCGCGTTTCGCGCGGCTTGCGGGCAATGTCGAGGAGCGAGCAGTTTATGGCGCTCGTTGCCCAGGGAGTTAAGACGCTCAGCTTTAGAACCTTATGAGTTGCTACAATGGAAAGCTTTTGGGGCTCCGCTACAAGGGAGCTGCGCAGTGGCAAGCTTTAGGGTCAATATTCCAGAATTCTGAGCCTTCTATAATAGATTAAATTTATATTCTTCTAAATATAATAACGAGTTTGAGCGCTGTCAGTATGCTGTCTTCCAGCTTGTCCAGACGCTTTCAATCTATTGTGCCCAAAGGTCCACGCGCTAAACTGGATACGCTTTTGCGGTTAGAACTCATGAGATTTTTCAAAATTTTTGAGCTGAGCCAAGGCGGATGTATGTAGATGGGCGCATCCCAAAATGTTATAGATTTTTTGCCGACGAGCGTTCACCCTCGTTGGCACGGGATTCTCTATTGCCAGGCTACGCTCGCTTGCATTATGCCCATTTTCTGGGCAGTTGAAACTGTTTCAAGCAGCCCGCAAGGTGTCAAAAAAGTTTTTTGGCCCAGATCGAGCTCAAGAGCACCTTCAAAGGCTTTCCGGCGCAAGCTCCGGGGTTTTGGGCGCAAAGCGGCGTAGTTTCTTTAGGCGTTGAAAAAGTCTTGCTAGGGGCTTCAGCGAACAAACTTTCGAGTTGTTCGAGCCAAAGATGCTTGATATGCTTTTAGCTCGAGAATTGTTTTTCCTGCTCGTATTTTATATCGTCAGAACTGTCAAAATAAGAATGATAACTATCTGGCAATTCCGGAGATTTTATTTTTTTCTGACCACAAATGGCTTGAAGCCGCCATTTTACAGGGTAACCCTATTTATTGCAATTAGTTGTTCATCAGCATCCCGCATAAACTGGCTGCAGTCATTTCTACCCAGCGGTTATTCCTCTTATTCCCTCCCCTAACCAGCTGTTGCCTGTCGCGTTGCTCTACGCTGCACCTCGATTTTTATCCACCGCAATTCAGCGCATTATCCTCGCTTATCCTCCAGATCTATCTGCCCCCCAAGCAAACTTGCGTGACTTTCGCAAGCCCTAAAATCAAATTTGAATTGCGCTTTAAATTATTATAGGGGGGTTTTATCTAAATTGCAAGTGTTTTATAGAAGTTGATGCGGCGCTCTTTCAGAAAGCTCTATAAATCTGGCTAACTTTGATTTAGGGCAATGTTGTGATGATTCGGTGAAAAATCTAGGATAATTAGTGCAATGTGACGATTAAAATTCTTTCAAGCGATGTTATTTTCAATATACTCGCCAAAACATTTTTAAGATCTCTTTGAATCCTCGTTATATTATGCTATACTGTGTTTCAAAGCTTTGTCAGCCAGTTTACAAAAGGGAGGGTTAATTATGAGATTCACACGAGTTGCGCTTGCGGTTTTCATGTGCGCGGCGCTGTTAACCGCGTCATGCCAAAGCTCAAGTTCAGGAAGCTCAGGGAGTTCAGGGGGTTCAGGCGCGTCTAGCAGCTGGGAGGCTGCTATCTCGAAAGAGACAAAGGGCGCAAAGAAAGTGGAGACCGAGACCAGAACATGGTACGAGGCTTTTGTCTACTCCTTCTGCGACTCCAACGGGGATCGGATAGGAGATCTAGAGGGGCTTCGGTCACAGCTGGAGTACATCCGCTGGATGGGGTTTAACGGGATCTGGCTTATGCCTATACACCCGTCTCCATCATACCACAAGTATGACGTGAAGGATTATTACGAGATAGATCCGGACTACGGGACGCTTGAAGACTTTGATAGGCTAATGGAAAAGTGCGAGCAGCTGGGTATTAGCGTGATACTGGATCTGGTTCTGAACCATTCAAGCTCAGAGCACCCATGGTTTAAGGGGGCTATAGAAGACTTGAAAAACGGGAATACCGACAGCGAGCTGGTCAGCTACTACTTTTTTGAGAAGAGAGCGCCAGGCGGGACATGGCATGAGGCTACTGGCGAGTGGTGCTACGAGGGTCAATTCTCTCCTTACATGCCTGACCTGAACCTGGAGAACGAGCTATTGCGGAAAGAGCTGGAGAAAGTAATGCAGTTCTGGCTAGAGAAAGGGGTAAAGGGCTTTCGGCTTGACGCGATAAAGGAGTTCGTAAGCGGCAACGCTACGAAAAACATTGAGATTTTGAGCTGGATCAGCTCTGCCGCAAAGTCGATACGGCCTGACGTCTATCTGGTAGGGGAGAACTGGGACACCACTGACACTTTATACACCTACTACAAGGGGATCGACAGCCAGTTCGAATATCCTTTTGGGACTTCGAGCGGGCACATCGCGAAGGCGCTTTTGCAGAACAACGGGCAAAACGCTGAGAGCTTTTTAGGGGCCATGATGCACACGCAGGAGAAGGTTGGCGAGTACGGCGGATCTGGAGCGTCTGACGCGCCATTTTTCATAAACCACGACAACTCCAGGGCGGCTGGCTTTCTGCGCCGGGATCCGGATCTGATAAAAACCGCCTGGGGCATGAACCTTATGATGTCTGGAGACGCGTTTGTATATTACGGAGAAGAGCTAGGCATGAGCGGGAGCGGCAAGGACGAGAACAAGCGGCTTGCCATGCAGTGGAGCTCTGATCCTGACGCTGTGGGCATGACATCCGGCCCGAAAGATCGGGAGACCGTTGAGCACGGCTTTCCCTCTGCTTCAGAGCAGATCGGAGACGAAACTTCGATAATGAGGTATGTACGAAACGCCGCTCTGATGCGCGAGAAATATCCAGCCATAGCTTTGGGGACTGGAGAAATCCTGCCAACTAGCGGAGATCCTGTCATAGGCGCTTTGAGAAAGACTTACGGCGACAGCAGTGTCGTTCTGGTTTACAATCTAAGCGCAGAATCGCATGAAGTGACGCCTTCCGGCGGGGAAAGCTGGGGCAAGCTCTCAGACTGGCTTTCGGCCACTGGAGTGAAGGCTACCCAAAGCGGTGACACGCTGACCCTTCCGCCTAGGACTATAGCTATTTTGAAGTAATGCTATTTAAAAGCAAAAATAGGGACTAAAATCCATGGCAATTCTGGGAGGGCTCAGGTTCTCCCTTTTTTGTTTTTAAAGGCAAGCCTTTGCCTATTCTAAACAGCAAGTCTTTTGCTTTATTCTTATCGGCAAGCGTTTTTATTGGTGCATATCCCAAAATTAATTTTATGGCTTTCGAAAGTCACGCGTAGAAGCATCGCGATGACTTTCACTGCGCCACTGAAGGAATTTTGGGATATGCACTTAGTAAATCTGCACAAAAAACCGCCCTAAACTTTGTGCGATTTGGAGAAAACCAAGCCCAAGTCGCAAATCACTAATTGAAATAGGATTTTTGTGATACACTAACCTATGGCAAAATTTATAATAAAAAGCATATCCCAAAATTTATTATAGGGCTCAGAAAAGCCACGCGTTAAAGCATCGCATGCCTTTTCCTCGCCAGAAGGAATTTTGGGATATGCACGGAAAAGCGCAACCCGCGCTACAAGAGCAAAAGAAGAGCAAAAATAAATTTTTCTTTTCGCTCTTGAATTCAAAGGAGGGATTTTCATGGATATCGACAAAGTGTTGGAGGGCATGACCCTTGAAGAAAAGGCCGACATGCTGGGCGGATCGGATTTCTGGCACCTGAGCGGAGTGGAGCGGCTTGGAGTTCCAGCTATAATGACAACTGACGGCCCTCACGGGCTGCGCAAGCAGGCGGGGGCTACGGATCACCTGGGGCTGAGCGCCAGCGTTCCCGCCACATGCTTTCCTACGGCATCCGCGTTGGCTTCGTCCTTCGACCGGGCCCTTCTGGAAAAAGTCGGGACGATTTTGGGCAACGAGTGCCAGGCGGAAGATGTCGGCATACTTTTGGGCCCTGGCCTGAACATCAAGCGTTCGCCTTTGTGCGGGCGCAACTTCGAGTACATGTCGGAAGACCCTTACCTGGCCGGAGAGCTTGGAGCGGCTTACGTGAAGGGGCTGCAGAGCAAGGGGATCGGCTGCAGCGCAAAGCACTACGCGGCCAACAACCAAGAGACCAAGCGGATGTCCGCCGATTCCGTTCTTGATGAAAGAACCCTTCGGGAAATTTACCTTCCCGCTTTCGAGAAAGTTGTAAAAGAGGGCAAAGCGAAGACCCTCATGTGCTCATACAACAAGATAAACGGCGCTTACGCGGCTGTTAACAAGAAGCTTCTTGACGACATCCTGCGCGGCGAATGGGGCTTTGACGGCTTTGTTATGACTGACTGGGGCGCGGCGAAAGATCCTGTTGAGGGAGTCAAGGCTGGGCTTGATCTGAAGATGCCTGGAAGCGGAAATAAGGACGCGGCGCTTAAGATTGTGGCGGCTGTTGAGTCTGGAGAATTGGACATTGCTGTCCTGGACGCAAGCGTTAAGAGAATACTTGAGGTTATAGATTTTTATCTGGCAAATCGGGATGCTGGCGCTGTATACGACAGGGCGGAAGATCATTTGAAGGCCCAGTCGGCGGCTGAGGAATGCGCGATACTCTTGAAGAACGATGGAGCGGTTCTTCCTCTGGCTAAAGACGCGAAGGTAGCGTTTATCGGCGAGTACGCCAAGAAGCCCAGGTTCCAGGGCGGCGGATCTTCGCACATAAACGCGTCCTTTGTTGACAACGCTGTTGAGGCGGCCGGAGATCTGAACATCACGTTTGCCCAGGGGTACGACGACACCAAAGACTTGCCTGACGAAAGCATCATTACCGAAGCCGTGAAAGTTGCTTCGGAAGCTGACGCGGCAGTGCTATTCATCGGACTTCCGGAGCGCCGCGAGTCTGAGGGTTTTGACCGCAAGGATCTAGACATTCCAGCCAGCCACAACGCGCTTGTGGAAGCTGTTCTCGCCGTCCAGCCAAAGACTGTCGTAGTTCTCCACAACGGAAGCAGCATCGCTCTTCCATGGGCAGACAAGGCGCCAGCGATCCTTGAGATGTACCTTGGCGGAGAGGGAGTTGGCAAGGCGGCTGTGAGCCTTCTTTTCGGAGACGCGAACCCCAGCGGCAAGATCGCGGAGACTTTCCCGAAGAGGGTTGAAGACAATCCGTCATACCTCAACTTCCCGGGCTTTGGCGACACGGTTGAGTACCGCGAGGGCATCTATGTAGGGTACCGCTACTATGACGCAAAGAAATCCGAAGTGTTGTTCCCGTTCGGCCACGGCCTGAGCTACACGCAGTTTGAGTACTCGGATCTGGCTGTGAGCGCAAGCGAGATCAATGATTCGGAGAGCCTGAAAGTAACCGCTAAGATCAAGAACGTCGGTAGCGTTGCTGGCAAAGAGACTGTTCAGCTATACGTTGGCAGGACATCGGCCGGGATCCCTCGCCCGATCAAGGAGCTCAAAGGGTTTGAAAAGATCGCGCTTGAGCCTGGCGAAGAGGGCATTGTGGAGTTCACCCTGGACAAGAGATCCTTTGCTTACTACAACACAGTCATTAACGACTGGCACGTCGAGACCGGGGACTATTCAATACAGATTGGCGCGTCTTCCAGGGACATCAAGCTCGAAGCCAACGTTAAAGTCATTTCCCAGACCTTCATTCCTGTGGTCTTCCACAGCTACTCAACTTTGGGCGAAATCATGAAGAGCCCCAAGGGCATGTCTGTAATAGGCCCGGTTCTCCAAGCCTTAGCCGCGACCTTTGGAGGCGACCAGCCCGGAACAGCCGAGGCCATCGGAGTAGGCGCAGAGCTGATGCAAGCGATGGTTCAAGACATGCCTCTTTCGACGCTTTCTGACTTTGGCGCGATGCCTAAGGAAGCTTTGAATGCGATACTGGCGCAGCTTAACGGCTGAGGGATTGCTTTGCGGCAGTTCGGGCTCTAGTGCAAAAAAAAAAAAAAAAACCAAAACCAAAAGGCCCGGCAAACCGCCGGGCCTTTTCTTACGCCTCTTCAAGAAAGGCGTACTGCGCTGTATAGAGCTTGTAATACTTCCCTTTCTTGGCCATGAGGGTGTCATGGCATCCTGACTCCATGATCTTGCCTTGGTCAATGTACATGATGCGGGAGGCGTTCTTTATTGTGGAGAGCCTATGGGCTATGATGAAGGAGGTTCGGCCAAAGAGGAGCCGGTCAAGCCCCTTTTGGATAAGTAGCTCGGTCTTTGAGTCTATGGAAGAAGTAGCCTCATCCAGGACCAGGATCTTGGGATCTGCCAATAGAGCTCTAGCAAAGGAGATAAGCTGCCTTTGCCCTGCCGAAAGCCTGCTGCCTCTTTCGTTTACCTCTGTCTGGTACCCCTTCTCTGTTGACATCACGAACTCATGGGCGCAGACGGTCTTTGCGGCTTCAATCGCTTCCTCGTCAGTGGCTTCTGGCCTGGAGTACTTTATGTTGTCCATTATGGTGCCAGAGAACAGGAAAGTGTCCTGGAGCATTATGCCCATCTGGCTTCTGAGAGACTTAAGGGTAACGCCGCTTATGTCAGTGCCATCGATGTATATGTTTCCTGAATCCAGGTCATAGAACCGGCTGAGCAGGCTGATGATCGTGGACTTTCCCGCTCCCGTGGGGCCTACAAGCGCTATGCTTTCGCCTGGGCTGCATGAGAAGGAGACATCTTTGAGCACTGTCATTCCAGGCTCATAGCTGAACGTGGCATGGGAAAACCTTACGTTGCCCTTGACCCTGGGAAGCTCTATGGCGTTTTCAACATCCTTTACAAGGACCGGTTCGTCCAAGGCTTCAAATATTCTTTCAAGATAGGACATGTTCACGACAATGGTGTTGTAAAAGTTGGCGATGTTGTTGATAGGGCCCCAAAACCTGCCGATGTAGCCAGCGAATGCGACCAGGGTTCCAGCGGTCACTATTCCTGCGTTCATCCAGTTGGCGCCGAAGATGTACATCAGGCTCATCGTCCAGACAGAAATGTTCTCAGCCGTGGGCCACATGAGGAACTGGATGGAGCAGGCCTTGAGCCAGGAGGATCTGGAGCTTTCCGCGACCCTTCCAAATATCTTTTGGTTCTCTTCTTCTCTGGCGAAGCTCTGGGTGATCTTTACTCCTGCTATGCTTTCATGAATGTAGGCGTTGAGGTTTGACTGCTTGTTGCTGTAGATCCGCCAGGCTTTGCGCTGGGCAATCTTAATCGCGGCGGCGGCCGCGAACAGGAGCGGGAGCCCGGCAAGGCTAACCAGGGTCAGCCTTGGGTTAAGAGCCAGCATCATTCCTGTTATTAGAAACAGGGACAAAATATCAGTGGCTGTGTTGACTATGCCGTTGGAAAGCATGTCGCTCAGGGAGTTGATGTAGTTCACAACGCGAACCAGGATCTTTCCGTGAGGCCTGCTGTCATAATAGCTGAAAGGCAGCTCCTGGAGATGGTTGAAGAGGGCAAGCCTCAAGTCCCTGATGATGTTTTGGCCTGTCCGGGCCATGATCTGCGACTTTCTCTTTATGATAAAAATGTTTGCGAGCGTCCCGCACAAGAGAGCACTCGATAGAATGATTATAAGCGGAATCCCGTCCTTGCCTCTGGGGATCGCGTCGTCTATGGCTATCTTCAGCAAAAACGGCATGGACAGCGCGAAGACGCTTGACACTACCATAAGCCCCATGGCAAACATCAGCTGGCTGGCGTAAGGGGTGACGAACTTGCCCAGCCGTTTCAAGTGCTTTATGTTAAACTCGCTATCCTTCTCCAGGATCTCGTCGGAGTCAAACTTGTTTCTAGCCATTAGCCCACCTTCTTGGCGAAATCGCCGTATTGGCTGACGAACATGCCATAGTACCTGCCCTTCAGGGCCAACAGCTCCTCATGGGTTCCTTGCTCAGCTATGCGCCCGTTTTCCATGAACAGGATCTTTGAGGCGTTTTTGACCGAGGAAATCCTATGGGCTATGATAAACGTCGTGCACTTGGAAGATCTGCGCTTGAGCGCCTTCTGCATCTCGTGCTCAGTCTCCATGTCCACGGCGGAGGTTGTGTCGTCAAGAATCAGTATGGCAGGATCTGCCGCGAAAGCCCTGGCTAGGGACAGCCTTTGCTTCTGGCCTCCAGAGAGGCCCACTCCCCTTTCGCCTACTATCGAGTCATATCCGTCTTCCATTTCAAGTATGAAGCTATGGGCGCAAGCGTCTCTGGCTGAGTCTTCAACCATCTCAACGGGAGCTTCCGGATCCCCGTAGGCTATGTTTCCTTCTACAGTATCGGAGAAGAGGAACACGTCCTGGGACGCCATTGCTATGTTTCTGCGAAGCGCCTGGAGGTCATACTCCCGGACATCCTTGCCGTCCACAAGAACCCTGCCTGATGAGGTGTCATAAAAGCGGCTTATGAGCGATACGAGTGTAGACTTTCCAGCCCCTGTGGCGCCTACTATCCCTATCGTCTCTCCAGGCTCAGCCACAAAGCTTATGTTGTCAAGCTCAGTTATTTTGCCGTGCCTGTCATATTTGAAGGAAACTTGCTCGAACTCGACCTTGCCTATAAGCCTTTCCGGCTTGGCTGCATCTTCAGGCGTTTCGATATAGATCTTCTTTCTGACCATGCCAAAGATCTTGTCAACCGAGGCGAAAAAGTTCTGGGTGTCGTTGATCAAGAACCCCATCTGCCTCAAAGGGTTTGAAACAGCCCAAAGGTACCCGTTCACAGCGACCAGCTGCCAAAGCTGCAATCTGCCCAAAGCGCAAAGTATGCCTCCTCCGCAAAGGAGAAAGACATTCAGTATCCCGGCGCAAAACTCAAGGATCGGCAAGTGCTTGACCCAGATGCTGTTCGCGTTTATGTGCGAGTTGTAAAACTCGTTGTTGGCCTCGGTAAACTTGGCTATCTCCTGGTCTTCCTTGGTGAAGGCCTTGACAACCCTGTTTCCGCCTATGTTTTCCTCGCAGACAGTGTTCAGCCTGGAGAACTTCTCTCTAATTTGGAAAAACGCCGGCTTTATCTCCTTGGCCTGGCGGAACCCGCTCGCGAAAATGACAGGTGCCGTGAGAAGCATTAAGAGCGCCAGCTGCCAGCTCACAATAAACATGAGCGTAATCGCCGCAATGAATATGACCAGGTTTTCAACTGAGCCGTAGATGACATAGGCGACAAAGTGCCGTATGGCGTCCAGATCCCCAGTCATGCGGGCCATGATGTCCCCTACTCTGTTAGAATCGAAAAAGCTGAAGTTCTGGCGATGGATCCAAGCGTATGTGTCATTTCTCATCTCCAGAACCAAGTCCTGGGACGCGCGCTCGAACACCCTTAGCATGATGTACCTGAGCACGGCTCTTGCAAACGCCGCTCCAACAATCACAGCCAAGCTGGCAAAAAGCGTGGCTTCCCAGGTCCCATCCTGGATAGATCCCACTATCTTGCCAGACACATAAGGGCTTACCATGCCAAGCATTGACACGCACAGGCTAATCACCAGCCCTGCGGCAAGCTTGGGCACCCTCTTTTTCGCGTATCCCCAGAACCATTGCAAATGCTCCATTTGCAGACCTCCATTGCCGTCGGCGGCCGTGGACGCAGGCTATTTTAAAGGCTGGCTGGCGCAGGGCTAAAAAACCTGGCCTGGGTTTAGCTAAACCCAATATCTTGAAAAAGCCTTTAAAATAAACACGTTTTCACATCCATCGGAACACCTAGGGCTTGTAGCATATCTCTAAGCCAATCTCAGGATATGCCCTTTGCGCGATTCCTGATATCCCGCATTGGCTCTTGCGCCATGCCCAGATCCAGGAATCTTTTTTATGTTAAGCCTTGAGCGCCCCAAAAGCTATTTCATGTCGCTCTACGGCATACACCATATTATAACGCGCTCACCCAGCAAGTCAATGAATTGGCAGACTGAAAAAACACAATTTTTCACCCTTGCAAGGCTTGAATTCAATAAAAATTTTGGGCTTCTCCAAGCTGCCATTTTCGAAGGCCTTGAACCCTTGCAGTTTAGGGAAACAAGAAGGCCCAAATCACGCGGTTCTTGCCGACGCGTCAAAAGTCTCCAAACCAAGGCAGCCTGACGGCCAGACTTTGTAGATTTTGCATAGAAACCTGGGAAGGTTTCTTTATAAATTTTAATCAAAAAAAGATCTTGAATAAACGAAAGGGCGATCATCCTTGCAATTTGTTTGATGCAGGGTTTTTAGGCGAGATTTGTGCAGGGCAGGATATTTAGGCGTGTCTGGTTGCGGGGAATGCCGCGTCTAACAGGGCAAGAGCCAGGGCAGGAATGCAAAGGGCGAGAAATGCAACGTTTAATATCTTAAAGGCCAAGAACTTATGGGCAAAGAACAGAGATCAAAGTTTAAGCGTTAAAATTTAATAGTGTAAAAGTTCAAGGGTTAAAATATCAAAAGCCAAAAGATCAAAAGCTCAAAGATCAAAAGCCAAAAGATAAAAACCAAAAGATCAAAGGCCCCCAAGGCGCAAGCGCTTGGGGGTCTTTGGGTTTGATCTTGCCTTTTTGCCTATTTTTATCCTATTTTCAGCCTATTCTTCGTACCCGTTAGGGTTGGAGTTCTGCCAGAACCAAGAATCCTTGACCATGTCCTCAAGAGTTTTTTCGGCCTTCCAGCCCAGAAGCCTCTCTGCCTTTGCGCATGAAGCGTAGCATGTGGCTATGTCGCCAGGCCTTCTGGCCACGATCTGGCGGGGCACGGAAACACCGGTCACTTTCTCGAAGGCTTGAACCATTTCTAGCACGCTTGTTCCATTGCCAGTGCCCAGATTTATGGCATGGACGCCTGATTGGGCCTCGCAAAACGCCACTGCGGCCACGTGCCCTTTGGCCAGATCCACGACATGGATGTAGTCGCGAACGCCAGTGCCATCAGGCGTGTCGTAGTCATCTCCGAAGACCTGGAGCTTGTCTATCTTTCCTATGGCTGTCTGGGTTATAAACGGCATGAGGTTGTTGGGTATGCCTTTTGGATCCTCGCCGATCTTGCCGCTTGCATGCGCCCCTATGGGGTTGAAGTAGCGAAGGAGAGCTATTGTCCAGCCTTCGTTTGCCTTGGCGGCGTCAGTGAATATTTGCTCGCTCATGTACTTCGTCCAGCCGTAAGGGTTGGTGCAGCCCGTGTCAGACTCTTCGTCCAAGGGCATCGGGTTTCCGTCCTTGTACACTGTAGCGGATGATGAGAAGATGAGCCGCGTTGTGTTGTGCTTCTTCATTGCCTTGCAAAGGGCGAGGCTTGAGTTCAGGTTGTTGTCATAGTACTCCACGGGGATTGACACAGACTCGCCAACCGCCTTGAGCCCAGCGAAGTGTATTATGCAGCTGATGTCATGAGCTTTAAAAATTTTGTCCAGAAGCGCTTCGTCCCTGACATCGCCTTCATAGACAGGGAACGTCTTCCCTGCTATCTCCTGCACTCTCTTGACAGCCTCTGGCCTGCTGTTGGAATAGTCGTCAAGGACGGCTATTTCGTAGCCCGCAGCCAAAAGCTCTATGCAAGTATGGCTCCCTATATAGCCAGCCCCGCCCGTTACCAATATCATCGCGGCATTCTCCCTTCATAAAGGGCGCTGTCGAGAGCATATCCCAAAATTCCGAAATGGCGCCGGAAAAATTTGCTCGGGCTTCTGCGAGCAAATTTTTCCGGTGCCTCGGATATAATTTTGGGATATGCTCTGAGGCACATCCCAAAATATTTGATATGCCTCGCGCGCCTATTGCAGCGGCTTTCCCGCCAATGCTTAGCGCATATCCCAAAATTAATTTCATGGCTTGAAAAAGTCACGCGTTAAAACATCGCGATGACTTTTTCGGCGCCTCTTTAGGAATTTTGGGATATGCACTTATTGTCCCAGCGTCGCTGCTGCTTTCTGGATTACTTATTTACATCGGTTTTCCCGCCAGCACTTCTCTGTAGTCTTGGCAATTCTTCTTCAGAAGCGCTGGAGTGTCCAGCCCATACGGGCACTTGGTCTTGCACAGCCCGCATCCGGTGCATTTTTCGGCTTGCTTCATTATATTGCGCCCGTTTTCCGAGAGCATCATAGACAGCGGCGCTCTTCTGAGCAAAAGTGAAGCCCTGGCCGCCATATGGATCACAATGCCCTGTGGGCATGGGCAACAATAGCCGCAGCCTCGGCAGAACTCTCCGTCAAGGGCTATCCGGTCAGCCTCTATCAGCTCTTCCAGCTCCTTGTCAAGCTCTGGAGGGTTTTGGATATAGCCCAGGAATTCATCAAGCTCGCTTTCTCTTTGAATGCCCCAAATGGGCACAACGTTATTAGTGCGCATAATCCAGGCGCAGGCCGCCTTCGCGTTTGTTATCAGCCCGCCAGAAAGCGCTTTCATCGCTATGAATCCAACGTTCTTCTCCTCGCATGACTTAGCCAGCGCGAGCTCTTTCTCTCCGCTTAGGTAGCTTAGCGGGAACTGCAGGGTTTCATAGAGCCCTGAGTCCACTGCTTCAGTAGCCACGTCAAGCCTATGGTTCGTTATGCCTATGACCCTTATCTTCCCCTGTTCCTTAGCCTTAAGGAGAACGTCGTAAATCCCGCTCTCGTCTCCAGGCCTGGGACAGAATGAAGGATTGTGCGGCTGGTATACATCGATATAGTCAGTGCCAAGCCTCTTCAAGCTTTCATGAAGATCGTCCCACACGCCCTGCCCGGTTCGCGCGCCTGACTTTGTGGCGATAACGACTTTTTCGCGCATTCCGGAAAAAGCCGCATTAAGCTTGTCTTCACTGTCTGTATAGGCTCTTGCTGTGTCAAAGTACCCCATGCCGCCATCATAGGCCTTCTTTAGAAGGTAGGCGGCCTCCTTGAGAGGAATGCGCTGAGCGGGCAATACCCCAAAGGCGTTCCTTTCAACGTTGATGCCTGTCCTTCCAATCGAAATGCCTGCCATGCCAGTCCATCTCCATTTCTGCGGCACAGGCGCTCCCCGCCTAGAAGCCGCTTCTCCAGTATAGCAGACCCAAGCATGTTTGGCTATGGGCAGGTTTAATATCATTAATCACCAAGCCAGCCCTAGACATATGGCAGCTTCAATATCATTACTCACCACGCAAGCGCCTGGCATGTGCATCTTTTATCTTATTCCAAACCCCAGACCTCTTTTAAGCGCCCCCTCCGGGGGCGCTGGCGCGTGATAAAAGGCGCTGCCCCATAACCCAAGGGCGCTGAACCTCAATCAAGGGGCGCTGCCCCATCCCCTGAATTTCGATCCGAGGGCGCTGGCCGGCGCTCCAAAAGCGCTGACTTACATTAGTGAGCAAAATGAACTGCACTACATACTTGCGCCGATAGTCCCTCAATTGGGAATCCCACGCGTTAGCCTAACAAATGTTTTCTCTCCCATCTAAATCTCCCATGGCGCGTAAATTTGCGCCCATAGGGCGCTGAACCAAATCTGCGGCGCCCCAGAAAATTTTTTTTAATTTCTTTTGATCTCTTAAGCTTCGCTAAAGGTATATAATTTAAACTAGTCATTGTAAGGCGGCCACTTACATTTTTACAATACACTCTAAAGAGGAGCCGCTAGGCGGAAGCGGTCTCCTTGAACGCGAAAGACAAATGCACCGAAGGAACCAAAGACGAACACATGAGGCACATAAAGCCGCCTGTCTTCCCCAAGGCGACAGGCGGCCGGGACAGATTTCAATGTTTCAGCCAAACAATGGCGGTGCCAGCAACAAGCAGAAGAGATCCTATTCACAAAGGCAAGGCTTGGCTTCATAGAAGAAGCGCCTAGGAAGCTTCCAAACGCCATTTTATCGGCTAAGCGCAGGCAATGGCGGGGCAGGCTAACACCCTGCCCCACCATCAACACTTGCCTGGGAAACACAGAAGAGTTTTTCGCTATTCACCAAAGAATAGGCAAGCGAAGTGCAAAAGACAAACTAGGCGAACAAGGGCGAAGGCGCTTTAGGCTCAAAAGCGCTTTGGCACAAAAGAAATGCCTTGGCAACTAAGGAATCTTAATTAACGAAAGCGCCGTGTCAAAGAACAAAGGCGAGTGTTCAAAAACGCAAGGCGCCTGGATTCAATCAAAGCAAGGCAAGGCGCTGGATTCAAAAGGCATCCAAGAACTCAGGATGCTTGGATGCACGAAAATGCAAGCGAAAGCTGTTTAGGAAACAAAGAACGAAAGCGCTAAAGATTCATAAGATGTACAAGTAAAGGTTACAAAGCTGTATCTAAAGCAAAGTTCTCAATCCTACAAAGACGCAAGCCACTAAAGCCCGCAACAAAAAGCGCATGGTGTCTTGAACCAAGTGTCATGATTGGCTCTAGGCGCTAAGAACAAAAGATGAAAGTTGAAGTGCGCTTTGTGATTTAAAAGAACGCAGCTGATGATTATGAGGGGTTAACGCTCATAAGCGTAGAATGACACTTTGTAAAACCAAGAAAGTGCTAATCACAGAAGACTTAGCCAGAGCAAAGCGCATATTCAAGAATTTGCGCAACTCGCAAGCGATTGCAAGGCTTACGACACTTTTACAGCTAAAATCTTTAATTCACCAAAAACCTAATGTGCGGCATTGAGATTTCAGGCATTAGCAAGCGCATGGAACTTTCAAGCTTAGCATAAAGTGCGTACATGAAACCTAAGATTTAGATATTTTTATTTACGAAATAAGTTGCAGTTTTAAAACGTACGACATCACTTTTTGAGAACAAAGAAAGCCTGCGGGAACATTTAAAACTTATGACGCTTTAGGCACTAAGGCATTAAAGCGCTTAAGCTCCGAATGGCGCTTGAACCACTCAAGAGTTTTTAATCACGAAAGACTGCTTCAAATCACGAAAGACTGTTGACAAACCAATGATTTTGCTAGTAAACCAATGATATCCAACTGCACCTAAGATTTAACAGCACTAACGGAACTTCGCAGGGCACAAATGAAGGGCTGCAAGGCGCAAGGCACTAAAGAGTCGTAAAGCTATATACAGCGCAAAACAAGGCGCTCAAGAAACTACGCGAACAAACCAATGATTTTCAGGCAGGCACTGAAGAGAGCTTAACAAAACCAAGGTTTTTCTAAGCAGGCGCTAATGAGAGTTAAACCTAAACCAAGGATTTGCAAGGCAGGCACTAACGAGAGTTAAACCAAACCAAGGATTTTCTAAGCAGGCACTAACGAGAGTTAAACCTAAACCAAAGATTTTCAAGGCAGGCACTAACGAGAGTTAAACCTAAACCAAGGATTTTCTTAGCAGGCACTGAAGAGAGTTAAACCTAAACCAAGGATTATGCAATATGCTGCACAAGCAAAAGAGTTGTTAAGAAAGCTTAACCAGTCGACGGCTTTGCAAGGCATTAACGAACGGGATAGAAAAACAAAAGAACCACAAGAGATGCACCCAAGAGAGACAGGCAAAACCAAAGGCCAACCAGGGCGCTCCTGAGAGCTACTTCTATAAGGCTTTGAAGCACTGGCGAGATTTATGCGCAAGCGCCTTTCAAAGCACACACGCAGGATTTAGCCTACAAGAGACGCCTAAATGCACGAAAATGCGGCAGGCTCAGAGACCGAAGATATTTTTTTCAGGCACTAACGTATGTTTCAGTAGACCAAAGATTTTTCTGTATACTAACGCATGATATTCCAACGAGCGGCATGAGAAGTTTTACTTGTCGTTAGCGAGGCGGGCCCAGCTTGCTTCCAAGGCGGACAGCGATAAATAAAGTCGACTTTTGTACGCTCGGAAGACAAAAAAAGAACCAAGGCTTTTCAGGGACACTAACGTATGTTATAATGAGGCCTAACGTTTCAAGAAGCGAATTCCTTAGCGGCACCTTTATTCGGCTACTAACGAAAGAACGCAAAGAGAGCGCAAAGGCCGAAAGAACGCAAGAGATAAAGATTAACGCACCAACGGATAGCCAGGAAACGATGTTAACCTTCGCTTGCGAAAGCGCGAGGCTACGGCAACCTCCTATAAAATGCAAGAGAATGCATTAAACTGCTTAAACTGAATGAATCATTGCAATATGAATCATTGCAACAAAAGCATATAATGCGCAAATGAATAGATGCGCTAAAACACCAGCCCAGAAAGCACCCGTATAAAACTTTCATTTTCCAAAGACAGTATGCGCTAAGGCTCTCAACTTCGCAGAAGTTGAGAGCAATTCAAAAAGACAAAGCGCGAGGCACACATGTAGCGCAAACCAAAGATTATTTACCGCAAAAGCTTAATTAACATAAATGCGCTAATGACGCTACATACCTGAAGAGATCGCGCAAAGAACCAAAGCCGCCATTCCTCCACAGACACAGAAGAAGCCGCTTTTAAGGATGCCCTTCCGTGAAAGCAGAGATATCCCGAAGATTTGCAATTAGACCCCCCACCTAAGACAAGTGATCTGCGACTTACTAAAGATGGCCCAAATACAAATGATCTGCAGAAAGCACGGTCGCAAAGCTTTGGATATCCAAATGTGTTTTAACGCAAAAACTAACGCAGACAATCGACTCAAGAGAACTAAAATTTCCAAAGATTTGCAACGACCTGCAACCTACTAAAGACAGCCAAATGCAAAGATTTGCAGCAAGCGCTAAGCAAGGCTTTGGATATCCAAATGTTCAATGAAGACTACTGCTGGGTATTCATTGAGAGGTTTTGAGGTTTTCAAGAGGAGCATTTCAACTTTTAAGACAAATATATAGGCCAACCGTACATGCCCCAAAGGATTTGCTAGGACGCCCCCCTACCTAAGACAATGTTCTGCAGTCTGCTTAAGATGACCGGTTCAAGAACATGGTCGCAAATGCTTTGGATAGCCAATGGATGCCGAGGTTCGGTTTGGCATTCATTGAGAGTTTCACTGATGGATTTAGGGAAAGACTTGAGATAAAGAGATAGAGAGATTGCTCAAGAGACAGAATAGTTACTAAAGAAATCTAAAATTTACTACAGATATTCAAAATTTACTCAAGCGACTCATGCGTTACTCAAGAGCACCAAACGTTACTCAAGCGACTCAATCATTACTCAAGAGAACCAAAAGTTACTTCAGAGATTTAACAGTTGCTCAAGTGATCTAAAATTTACTCAAGAGACTTAACAGTTGCTCAAGAGATCCAAAAGTTACTCAAGAGACTTAACAGTTGCTCACGTGTCCCAAAATTTACTCAAGAGATTTAAAAGTTGCTAAAGCGATTCAAAGATTTGCTTCAGAGAAACAAAGCCAACAACAGATTTGAAAAACGACTTAAGAGATGCGAGAATTGCTCCAGCGATTCAAAATCGGCTTAAGAGATCCGGCATTTACTCACTCAAGTGATTCATAAATGACTTAAGAGATGCGAGAATTGCTCAGCGATTCAAAACCAGCTTAAGAAATCCGGCATTTACTCAAGCGATAGAGAAATTACTTAAGAGATTCTGCATTTACTCAAGTGATCCAAAAACGACTAATGAGATCTTGCGTTTACTCAAGAGATCAAGGATTTACTCAAGTGATCCAAAAACGACTAATGAGATCTTGCGTTTACTCAAGAGAGCAAGGATTTACTCAAGAGATTCAAAAACGACTTAAGAAATCTGACATTTACTCAGGAGATTCAAAAACGACTTAAGAATTCCGATATTTACTCAAGAGATATAAAAACGACTTAAGAGATCTGGCATTTACTCAAGAGTTCCGGCATTTACTCAAGAGACTAAAAATTTACTCAAGTTACTCAAAAATCACTCAAGCGATTCAAATCATACCCCAAGTGATTTGAAAAATACTTGAGAGATCAAAAATCACCAAAGAGATCCGAGCAGATATCCCAAAGATTTGCTTTTAGAGTTTTCCCCCCACCTAAGACGTGTTCTGCAGCGCACAAAAGAATGCCAATGCCAAGCATGCAAAGCGCGGTCGCAAAGGCTTTGGGTATCCAATGAAGAAGGCTGGAAGTTGAAAGGCTTCCTAAAACACACATCGCGTTGCGTTTTGAAGTTGAGGCGCTTAAAATCCCAATGACAAGGGCGGCGGATCATGGCTTGCGCCGCCTCGATTGCGAGAAGCTGCGCGTCGGTCGGTCTGTATCAAGACCGTCAGACGACACCAAAGACTAAAATGTTACAAGCATGCCATGGGGCACTCCGGCGAAAGTCGGAGCGGCCCCTCTCGCCTCGAGGGGGCGAGAAAGAAACCATGCCTGGGCGTTCAAAGTACCCAAGCAAATGCAAAAGCCTAATATTTTCGGAGCATTCTTGCTTTATGCATTTTAATCTGCGGCTTACGTCAAAACTCAAGCTTATGTTTCAATTCTTGAAATGCACATAGGGCGCTATCTCAGGCAAAAATAGCTTTTCTTGTTTTTGGCCGGGAAGCCTTCGGGTTGAGCGGCAATCGCTCGGCGCGTGGTGGCGCTTTCTCCGAAGTCTGCTTGCAATCAACTTGTTTCACTGCAGCTATATAACCCTGCACTGTCTGCGCAAACTGTTCCTACCCAAGACGCTAAATATACGGCAGGACTTGGAAAAACGGCGCCAAAAGAAATGAACAGCGGCTTAAAGGTATGAACCCCCATTGTCTAGGGGCTGCGAATAACGCCGCCAGACAGCCATCCGATGCCGTTTTCGGTTTACTAGGCCGAAAACGCACCGCGTCGGTTGTGAAGCTTTATGCTTTGGGCGTTTTGACATAAGCCGCTTCGGGCTCGCCCGCAGCGGCATTTATGTTTTTGTTGGTTCACAATCAAGTAATTCTACATACGCTATAATGAGCGAAGTTTGGATATGATGGTCGTACGACAATTCCAGAACTCGCTTAAGCGCCTGCTATGCTTGCGAGCGGCGATCAGGATTTGCTTATCAAATCCTGGCTAAGCTCTCGCGAGCATATTCTGCCGACTTGTTTTTACTTGCCGGTACAAAGGGAGAAGCCTCTGATGTTTTCTCGATTAAGAAACCGGATCCTCCTTCTTAACGTGATCATGACCACTGTGCTAATGGCTGTCTCCATAACTGCTATCTACCTGCTTACGGGCATCGAGACCGAAAACCTGCAAAAGATATCCATACTGGCCGCATCAAGCACCAGGAACCGCTTGGCCCAAGCTTCTGTTGACAGCTTTTCCGAAGCGGAGCTTTTGACTTTCAGCTTTGTCATAAGTTCGGAAGGCAAAGTGCTTAGCGTTGACTCCCCTTTCCGCCTTTCATCGGATGAATGCTTGGACGCCTTCGCCAGGTCGGAAGCCGCTATGCAAAGCAACCTTCCGTCCATAGAGCTTCAGGGGAGGACTTGGCTATATGTATACGGAGCGCCTTCACCTTTAGACAACCGGCGGATAATAACCTTCATGGATGTCACAGGAAGCAATCGCATAATAAGAATGCTTAAGATCATAACAATTGTCGTAGCCTTGTTCTTGCTTCTTGTAATAACCGGGCTCAGCTTTCTTTTCGCTGGCCGGACGGCGCAATCCGTGTCTGACGCTTGGAAGAGGCAGCAGCAATTTATCGCTGACGCGTCCCACGAGCTGAAGACACCTTTGGCAGTCATACAAGCCAACTACGATGTGATTCTTTCAAACCCGGACGAGACCGTAAGAGAGCAGCTCAAATGGCTGGAGTACATGAAGGCTGGCATGGACAGGATGTCTCTTCTTGTGAAAGACATGCTGGCGCTTGCAACACTGGAATCAGACAGCGTCATAGTTAGGAAGGCCTCATTTGACATGAGCGAGAGGCTTTTGAAAGTGATCAGGACCATGAAAGCCTCTGCAGACGAGAAGCTCATAGAGGTCACAGAGAGGATAGAGCCAAACGTTGTAATAAACTCCGACAGCGAGATAGTGGCTAGGGTTTTTACGACCTTCTATGAGAACGCAATCAAGTACACGCCGCCTTGCGGACACATACAGCTATCTCTTTGGGACACAAAGAAGTGCGTGTCTTGCTCGGTTTCAAATACAGGCGACGGGATCGCCGCAAAGGACTTGCAGAACATATTTGACCGTTTCTACAGGACCGACCCCGTGCGAAACAGCCAATTCGGGGGTTTTGGCTTGGGGCTTACCATCGCCAAGAAAAACCTTGACCTGATAGGAGGGAAAGTGAGCGTTACAAGCGCGGATCATTTGACCACTTTCACTTTCATGATTTCACATTAAGGGCATTAATGAAAAGGCAGCTGCATAGAACAAGAGCGTATCCTGCAAATGGAAAATGCACTAAGAGCGGCAAATGCATAGAGCAAAGAAACAAGCTTGGACCAAGGGTTCCAGCTTTCTTTGCGTTATGCCTGATTGAAGGGTTGCGATCTTGGAGTTTTCACAAGCACAAGAGCATATCCCAAAATTAATCTTGGGGCTCGGAAAAGCCATGCGTTAAAGCATCGCATGCCTTTCCCATCGCCACTGCAGTAATTTTGCGATATGCTCACAGGAGGTGTTAGAAGTGGCTAAATCCCAAAGCGGCAAAGATGTGCGCCGCCGCCAGTTTGCGAGAAATTTCGCGCTCAAGATAACAGCTTTTTTTGGCAAAATCCATATTCTGTATATTCGTTTTGATCCATCCACTGTGGCGAAAAGCAAGATCCAGATCTAGCTTGCCGCTAGCCCGACCGCCCGACTGCCTTTCATGGCGGGAATAAAAAGCTCTAGCCAAAATTGGCTTCTCGCGATACAATAGAAAACAAGGGCATATCTTCTAGGATATGTTGAGCGCGAGCTGTTTTTGCTCGCGCATAAAGGGCATAAGTCTTGCTTAGCGCTTTCAAAACGCATATCCCAAAGGACTGGCCTTGCGGTTGGGGTCTTGGCTAGGCCATGCAGATCAGAAATCAGAAGGTGAAGGCATGATTCATTTAATCGGCGTTGAGAAAGGCGCCAAACTGTTTGACGCGCTGAACTCTGATGTGCGCATTGGGATAATAAAGCTTTTGAACGAGTTTGGAAGCCTGAACTTGAACAACCTGGCGATAAGCCTGAAGCTTACAAACGGGGCGATAACAGCCCATGTGAAAAAGCTTCAAGACGCTGGGCTAATCAAGATCACCTCCACTCCTGGAGTAAGAGGCGCCCAAAAGATGTGCTCTTTGGCTACGGAGAAAATCATCATAGACCTATTCGACGAGAATGCAAGCCTGAAGAACGTCTATGGGTTTGAAATAGGGATTGGGCACTACATGGACTACAAGATCGCGCCTACCTGCGGGATAGTGAACGAGACGGTCATAATCGGGGTATTGGACGATCCGCAGTATTTTTCATATCCAGAGCGGATAGACGCCAGGCTTCTTTGGTTTACGACGGGCTATATTACATACCAGTTTCCCAATAGCCTGAAGCACTCGGAAAAATGCGTTGAGCTTCAAATAAGCATGGAGCTGGCAAGCGAGGCGCCAGGGTACACGACTCACTACCCCTCGGACATCGGCTTCAAGATCAACGGGGTTGACTTGGGGTTTTTCACCAGCCCTGGCGAGTTCAACGACAGGAGAGGAATATTCACGCCGGCCTGGTGGTTCGAAAACCTGGGGCAATACGGCAAGCTCAAGCTTTTGACCGTCAACGACAAAGGCTGCTTTATTGACGGGCTGAAAATATCGGACACTTCTATGAAGGATTTGCGCATTACACACCAGTCCGACATCTTCTTCTCAATATGCGTGGATCCAGAGGCTGTGAACCCAGGAGGGGTTACCATTTTTGGCAAGGGGTTCGGAGACTACAACAGCGGCATAACTTTTAAAATGTTCTATGAGCAGGAGGGGCTGAAGTAAAAGAGGCAAAAAGGCTTGAGTAAAAGAAGCAAAAGGCTTAAACAGGCTATCGAAACCTGTATTCGCAGGAGCTTGAAGCATAAGCTTGAGCATCCTGCCAATCTTTATCTTAAAGGCCCTAATTCAAAAAAGCCGCCTCCGGCGGCTTTTTTTGTTGCTTTTGCCTTGGATCTGGGCTGGGCTTAGCGAGCTTGTCTTGTAGTCATTTTAACTAAAAAGCGGCTCTCTCTTTCGTATATAGTAACGAAATTTGAGAATGGGGTTTTGCTGTGTTGACGCGAGTGCGTATTCATGCTAAAATGGTCTTGCATTTGTTTTAGCTCGCGTTAAATTATTTAAGCTTCATCTAAACTATTGGCCACATATTTCAATGGTGCATAAGAAAATTATGGGATGCGCACACCGAGCTATATTTGCGAGCAAAGGCATACGAGCGCCAGCGAGCGGAAAGGGCAACTCTTATCGCTTGCTGGAACATAAAAAAAAACATATCCGAAAGGAAGAGCGCTATGTCATTGGCAACAATATTCGCTGATCGCCAAATGGTTGTCGGAAAGATAGAACCTGCGATTTTCGGCTCGTTTGTCGAGCATTTGGGGCGCTGCGTCTACACTGGGATATTTGAGCCCACTCATCCGGAGGCTGACAGCGACGGATTCAGGACAGACACACTGGAGCTGGTCAAGGGCTTGAATGTTCCGATTGTGCGCTATCCAGGAGGGAACTTTGTCTCTGGATACAACTGGCGCGATGGCATAGGGCCTAGGGAAAATCGGCCCGCGCGCCTGGATTTGGCTTGGAGCACGACTGAGACAAACCAGTTTGGCGTTGACGAGTTCATGAAGTGGTGCAAGAAGGCTGGCACAGATCCGATGATGGCTGTGAACCTGGGAACAGGAACGCCGCAGGAGGCCGGCAGCCTGGTTGAGTACTGCAATTACCCAGGAGGAAGCGAGTTAAGCGATCTTCGCAAGGCGAACGGATCTGAGCTGCCATACGGCATAAAGACTTGGTGCTTGGGCAATGAGATGGACGGCCCATGGCAAATCTGCGGGATGAGCGCTGAGGGTTACGCTGACAAGGCATTGGCGGCCGCAAAGATGATGCACTGGGTCGATCCTTCAATAAAGCTTGTGGCGTGCGGGAGCAGCGGACGGGAAATGCCCACTTTTCCAGAGTGGGACAGGATAGTGCTTGACAAGCTTTACGAGCAGGCCGACTACATATCCATGCACAGGTACTATTGGCAAGACGGAAGCGAAGAGGACTTTTTCGCCAGCAGCCACGACATGAACGAGTTTATCCAGACCATAAAGGCTGTGGCTGACTACGTTAGGGCAAAGCACAGGTCTTCCAAGATCATGTCCATTTCCTTTGACGAATGGAATGTATGGTACCAAAACAAGCAAGGCGAAGCCCACTGGGCGCAGGCGCCAAGAATTCTGGAAGACAGGTACAGCCTGAAGGACGCCTTGGTTTTCTCCGGGATGCTTAACACTCTGGTAAACAACTGCGACAGGGTTAAAATCGCTTGCCTTGCCCAGCTGGTGAACGTCATAGCTCCCATATTCACCGAGCCCGGAGGGGCGGCCATAAAGCAGTCCATTTACTACCCGTTCCAGCTACTCTCAAGCCACGGCAACGGGGTTGCGCTTAGCCATATAACAAAGTGCGACACTTTCTCAAGCAGGCACGGAGAGGTGAAGATTCTATCTTCTTCTATAGGATACAATGAGGCCGACAAGGAGCTTTCGCTATACTTGGTCAACTACAGCGCGTCTAAGGTTGAACTGTCGCTTGAGCTTCGCGGGTTTGGCGATCTGTCGGCGACGGAGTGCCTGGTTCTTGAGGGCAATCTCGATGACGCAAACACGTTTGAAAGGCCCGATCTGGTTAAGCCAAAAGAAGGCGAAAAGCCTGCAACCAAGGGAGAGCATGCTGTGGCAGCGCTGTCCCCTCTGAGCTATACAGTCTTAAGGTTCAAACATGAATGAGCCAAAGCTTATAGGCGAGCTTGGAGAGCTGGGGGTTCACGACCCTTCTATATTTATTGACAACGGAATGTACTATGTATTCTCCACTGACGCGGGGCCAGGACATTCTTTGGGAGTGCAGATCAGGAGATCCCATGACTTGGTTTCTTGGGAGCATATCGGAGTGGCCTTTCAGGATTTCTCCTCTGACTGCCTTGAAGCGATAGAGTACTCAAGGCTCAATCCGGACAGGATGCAGGGGCTTTGGGCGCCTGACATAATGAAGGTTGGAGACGAGTACAGGCTGTACTTTGCGGCGTCAACTTTGGGATCATCCAGATCCTGCATATGCCTGGCGACATCCCGGAATGCCGGAGGGCCTTATGATTACAAGGGCATAGTTCTGAAGTCGGATTCTTCTGAAAACTCAACCGCAGAATCCCCGGAATCCAAGTTTCCGAACGCCATAGACCCTTCGTTTGCGACTGGCGAAGACGGAAAGCTGTACATGGCTTACGGCTCCTTCTTTGGCGGCATATTCATTGCTGAGGTTGACAGGGAGACCGGGTTTCTTGCTGAGCCGAGAAATCCAAAGCGAATCGCGGGAGCGCCTGGGGCTGCTGTTGAGGGCGCTTATATTCTTCACATTCCTGAAAGCGGCTTCTATTACCTGTTTGTATCCTACGGCGCGCTGTCTTCCAACTACAACATCCGTCTAGGCCGGGCAAAGAGCCCACTAGGCCCTTACCTGGATGCCAAGGGCAATGACATGGCATTTGGCTCTCCTGGAGGCAACGACTCTATCGGGACCAAGCTAATGGGCGGCTTTACCCTCAAGTCCTCTGGAATGTCTGTCAAAGCGCCAGGTCACAACAGCGCCATTGTTGACGGCGGCAACTATTTTATCGCGCACCACGGAAGGTCATACTCTCTGCCGGGCTATCAGTTTTTCTTGAATATCCGCCAGTTCTGGCTGAATTCTCATGGATGGCCAGTCGCCGCACCTAGCCGCTACCACAACGACCCCAAAGCGCTTGACTCATTGCCTGACGGCGTTTATGACCTGGTTGAGCACCTCGCCGACTCCAACAAGGAAAGCCATGACTCAAAGAGATTTCTGCTGTGCAGCGGGAAGCTGTCGAGCCTTGAAAGCCACGGGATTTCAGGCGAGCTTTCTTTTGTCAGGGAGAATCGGATAGAGCTCAGGATATTCGGGAATTCATACGATGGCGTGGCTGTCACCCAGTACGACTGGAGCAAAGGGATTGATGTGCCAGCGTTCACCGCCATGAGCGAAGACGGGTTGTGCGTCTGGGGGATCAAGGCTTATTAGGGCATGATCCAGTTTTATGCAAAGGCGAATCGCATGCAAAGGCGAATCGGCATATTTAGTTCGAGACCTCTTAGCGCCCCATAAGAAGGCTTTATGGGGCGCTTTTTCGTCTAACCGGGTTAAGGAAATAATTGCCAGTAGTTGAAAAGGTTTGAGGTTTAGAGATAAAAGCCGCCCCTGCTATCGCCAGCTTTCCAGCGCCATCTCGCCTTGATTCGACGAAGCATGCCTTTTAGACTTGAAGTGGCCGGATTGGATAGCGCTTTTATATAGAGATATTTATAAAGGCTTGAATTTTCGGCCTTCGTAAGATTTATGGACACCCGACAAAGGCGCGAGCGCCCGCCTGCCGCAGGTTAAACGTTTAACTTGCAAGCGCAGAATCGCCAGCCCTCGACAAAGCTTGCCATTGATTGTAGCACCAAATTATTCTATAGTTGCTAATAATAGCTTACTTGACGCGAATTCCATTCATATGTTATACTAAAAGCATATCCCAAAGATTGGGCAAGCTCTCGCTATTTTAGAATTTTGGGATGCAAGCTTTGCATGAAGATCAAGCCTTTATTCGGAGTGGCAGAGCGGCCCGCATGGCCTCAAAGACGGGCAATGACAATGAACGCTCATCAGTCCAGCCCTCATCGCATAATATATGCCCTGCAGAGGTAGAAAGGGGAATTATGGAATCTCACGTATGGATAGGCAGGATGGATTACAAAACATCCTCTGAGGAAGTAGAATTTGACGGCACAGAACTAAAGAATTCAGATTTGCTGCAGCTGACGCATTTCCCGAAACTGACTACGCTAAAATTGCGAAATTGCCGCATAAGGGACGTCACTGCGCTGTCTCGGCTGCAAAACCTCACCAAGCTCGATTTGAGGAACAATCCGATAACAGACGTGAGCCCTTTGTCCAAGCTGACTAACCTAAGCGAACTCAATTTGCAGAGGATAAAGCATCTTTCGAATTTGAGCCCCCTTTCCGAGTTGCGCAACCTAACCAAGCTAACTTTGTCAAACAACGAGATAAAAGACGTGAGCCCTCTGTCAGAGCTTGCAAACCTTGTTGAGCTTTATCTAGACAACAACAAGATCGTGGACTTGAGCCCTCTTTCAGATTTAGTCAACTTAGCCAAGCTTAGCCTCCGCAACGATCCCTATGTGTCGCAAAGCAACCTGATATGGGATCTGGGCCCGCTTTCGGGGCTGATTAACCTAACGGACTTGAACATGGCTTACAACCGGGTGATAGATGTAAGCCCTTTATCTGCGCTAGCAAATCTGGCCAACCTTGACTTGTCTTTCAACATGGTAATTGATGTAAAGCCACTTTCAGGATTGCTTAAACTTACCAATCTTAGTTTGCTTGACGACAAAGTAAATGACCTGTC
This sequence comes from Clostridiales bacterium, assembly GCA_031270945.1. Classification (GTDB taxonomy): domain Bacteria; phylum Bacillota; class Clostridia; order Lachnospirales; family WQUN01; genus JAISWZ01. Next base: position 26,887 of record JAISWZ010000716.1, read on the forward strand.
GCCGCTTTACCAGCTTCCTAGCCTTGCAACGCTAAAGCTGAGCACAAACGGAAATCTTGATGTGCTCTCAATATCAGGGGAGTCACTGGAGTCATTGCTGAAGTCGGCCGCAAAGGTGCCCGAGTTTGGCGATACGCCTAAATCCCTGATAACCATAGGAGGGAACGATTACCCTTCATCCACTGAAGCGATTAAGATCGAGGGGATAGACCTTTCCTATGGGGACTTGGTTCAGCTGTCTCATTTTCCCAACCTTCAGAAGCTTTCTTTGAGAAGGTGCAAGATATATGACATAACCCCTCTGTTTAGGCTACATAGCCTCACCGAGCTTGATTTGGGCAACAACCATATAAGCAACTTAAGCCCGCTTTTTAGGCTGCATAACCTCACCAAGCTTGACTTGTCCGACAACCTCATAGAAGACTTGCATCCCCTGTCCGGGCTATACAAGCTTACAGAGCTTTATCTTCGCAACCAATCGCCAGGCTGGAACCAGAAGCTGGCGGACTTGAGCCCTCTGGCTACGCTAACCAGGCTTGTGAAGCTTGATCTTTCTTACAACCAGGTAAAAGACTTGCGCTATCTGTCTGGACTGCACAATCTTTCCGAGCTAAGCTTGCGGTGCAACCTTGTGACTATACTGAAGTCGATATCCGATTTGAGCCACTTAACCAAGCTGGATCTGGCGTACAACAAGATTGTGGACTTAAGGCCCCTGTCTGATCTGGCTCAGCTAACCGAGCTTCACGTGCGAAACGACACATTGCGAACCACCCCGATAATGGGCCTTAGCACCATTTCCGAGCTGACCAGCCTTGTTGAGCTTGATCTCCACTGCAACCAATTGACAAGCCTGAAGGAGCTGTCCGGGCTATGCAACCTAACCTCGCTCTCTTTGTCCAGCAGCCAGCTAGAAGACCTGAGCCAGCTTTCCACGATGCCTAACCTATTGAAGCTTGAGCTGTGGGGCGACATGATAACTGACTTGAGCCCTCTTGCCGGGCTGGCTAACCTTGCCGAAGTTGTCGTGAAGAGCGACCAGCTGGTGGACTTAAGCCCTCTCTCCAGGTTGCGCAACCTTAAGAAGATCAGCGTTTCTGACCCTCTGTCCGGGCTGCTTTTCCTGGCTGGCCTTATATCTTCCTCTAGCTTTCTGCCAAAAGGCGCCTCGCTTTCAGAATTGCTTAGACTGCCCGAACTCCCTTGGGACACTGCAAGCGAACTTTCAGGGCAGCTTAACCTCGTTAAGCTTATTCTTAATAAATACCCGGCGTTAGACGCAAAGCCTCTGGCAAAGATGCTCAGCGCAATAGAATCCCGATTTTAAGCTTAGTTAAAAAAACTCGATTTTAAGCTTAGAGCATATCCCAAAATTGCGAGCTTGCAATTTTAGAGCGCATGGCTTTTCAGCCTTGTTCAATTTTGGGATATGCCCTTGCCTCGCTTGCGTTTTTTATAATCAAAGCGGCTTTTGCAATCAGATGCGTAAATCGGGGGCTTAGCTCTCAGCCAGAGTTCTGCGCATTTCTTTGTCAAATGCGCCGCTAGCCCTAGGTTAAACGTTTAACTTGCATATGCGGCAGTTTTATATATTTCGCGCTTTATCTTGTCTTTTCTTATATCTTATCTTATCGCTCCCCTGCCCCGATTTCTTTGCGTTCTGGAATCCCTGATTCAAGGCGTATGCAAAGCAAGATTTTTCTGTTCTTTTAAGCTTTAATTTGTTATAATGCAAATAGAAAATCTGTCAGGCATAGCCGGATGCGCTGGCAGATGCCATGCATGTGCGCAACAATATAATCGCAAGCGAAAACATCTGGAATATTTAAAAGCGCGGCTCTTTTTATTCAAAGAAAAGCAGAGCAGAGCAAAACAAATCAAATCAAATCAAAGCAAAACAAATCAAAGAAAGGGGCAAATTTATGGCTTTAAAGAAAGTGAAAGTTGGCAAGAAGTCTTATGATGTGTCTGTCACTGAGATTTCGTTTACCAAAGAAAAATTTGCAGCTTCGGATCTGCAAAAGTTGTCGCTGTTTCCGAACCTCGCCAAGCTCTCCATTTCATTTGGCGACATAGAAGACTTGCAGCCATTGTCAGAGTTGAGCAGCTTAACCTCGCTTAGCCTGACGATGAACAGTGGCGCAAATGACATTCGCGTTCTGTCAGGGCTAACCAACCTTAGCTCTCTCTCCTTGTCTATGCAGCGCATAAAAGACGTGACCCCTTTGTCTGGGTTAGTTAACCTTACCAGTCTTTGCTTGTCGGGCAACCCTGTAACAGACTTGGCGCCGCTATCCAAGCTGGAAAAGCTCGCCTCTCTACAGTTGTCGAGCGTTGAAATGCAGTCCTTGAAGCCGCTGTTAAAGCTTAGCAACCTTACCGATCTAAAATTGTCCTTTTGTGAGCTAAAGGTCATAAGCCCGCTGTCATCCTTGAGCAAACTTTCTTCATTAGATTTGTCCTCTAACAAGATCGTGGATATGAGTCCATTGGCTGCGTTGCATGACCTGTCCGATCTTGACATAAGCACCAATAAAGTAACGAACCTGGCGCCACTGGCTGGGTTGCAAAGCCTTGCCGTGCTGAACTTGACTGAAAACCAGATAACAAACGTAAGCCCTCTGGCCGAACTGGTCAACCTTGAAGTGCTCTATTTGCCAATGAACAGCATATCAGACATAAGCGCCCTGGCGGGGTTGCATAAGCTTGCAAAGCTCGATTTGGGTGAGAACAAAATATCAAGCGTCAAGCCGCTTGCCGGGTTGAAAAACCTTGTCACGCTTGATTTGTTGAACAATCCAATATCTGATGCGACCCCTCTGGCTGAGTTGCGAAATCTTACCGAGCTTCATCTGATGCCCTCGACGCCAAAAGATCAAATCAACCTTCTGAAGAAAGCGTTGCCAAAATGCAAATTTATGCTTAATGTATTTGACTGAGGCTGTCGTTTCAGTCTATTGAAGGCTATGGCTGGAAATCGAAATTTTTAGCTTTTTGCATAAGATAGCGTAGCGTTTGCTAGTGGCTAACCTATTTTAGCCCCTAGCATTTTTTCTTATTGCAGGAAAGCCCTCCCCTGCGGCCAGCGCACAGGCCGAATCCACACCAGCGCTCATGCAGGCGGCGAAAAGAAAACACTTCAAATCTGGTAAACCGCGCCTAAATTCCATGGTGCAATCGACCATGGAACTTATATGGGAGGCCTATTCCTGACACATTTCGTTCACGCAATGCATTGGATTAGACAGCCCGAGGCGCTTGCTTTTATTAAAGTTTCTGAACTCCTGAACTCCTGAACTGCTGAACTACTGAACTCCTGAGCCATAAATAAATCAAATCATTCCCCCGGTTGCCAACCTCGCGCTTTAATGATAAGATACAGTTATACCAATGGGTGAAAAGAACTGCACTTTTCATTCAAGCAGGTTAATGCTCATGACTCAAGCAGGTTAATGTCCGACTGAAAACATGGATGCGTTTTATGTCTTTGAATATTATCGCATTGTCTACAGCTATGGTCTTGTTTGAGAATGCCTACGGTATAAGCGTTCTCTTGGGCCCAAACATTTATTTTTGCAGAGAGGAGAGATGCCATGGATTTCGTGCCAACGGGTTACACAGCCATTCCTGTGGATCCTGGCGAAGGTGACACACAAGCGTCTGGACAAGCTTTTGAGGCCAACACCAGCTACTTTGTCACGAAGCTTAAGGACATCGCGGAATTCGGCCAGTTTTACCAGAGGAATAACGGCCTCATCTTTTTGTCCGAGTTTAGGCGCGTTCTCATTGAATCCATCGATGACTCAAGGGATCGCTCATTCATAGATTACGAGCATGACACCCTGTTTCTAGTGCACTTTTTCGCGCTCCTTTGCGGCAACGTTAAGCTTGAAGCCGTAGTCGCCTACTGCCAGCAGCACAAATTCGAGCTGAAAGAGCTTTTTGCTCTTCCTAACGCCCCTTCCGAGGAAGCCTTCAACCGGATGTACGAAAGGCTTAACATCGACCATATATATGAAGTCGGCTACAACATGTTTACCGGAATGGTCAGATTTGGGCTGATAAAGTGCGGCTATAAAAACTTGGAAAGGATCCCTCTGCACCTGGACGGCAAAGCTTGCTTAGGTTCCGTCAGGCCAGGATTCCAGATGATGTGGTCCATGAATTGCGTTTCATCCGAGACTGGCGGAGTCGTATGCCAGATGCCTATTGGGGACGGTCATGGCGAGGATGGCGCAATCAAGCCGCTTCTTCAAAGCCCGCAGTGCAAGGGCTTTCTTGTCACTGCAGACTCCAAAAACTGCATCCCCGAGGTGGCAAACGCTATTATCGAGTCGGGCTCAGACTATTGCATGGCCACACAGGACAAAGAGCTTTTAGCAAAATGCCTTGCGATTTGGACGCATTTGCAGCCTGAAGCTCACAAGGCTATCCCAATTGGCTATAACGGCGAAACAATAGAGATAGACAACGGAAACGCGCTATACAAGCGGATTGTCGGCGATAACGTCTTGGAGTATGCCTTTATTGCCAAACCGAAAGAGATAGATGAGAGCAATGAATGGAGAAGCCTGCGCGGCGCTCTATTGACAATGGAATCCAAGAACACAGACAGGCCATATGGCGCAGTACATAAGTTAAAGAGCCTTCATCTTTGCTCCAACGGAGACTTCGACGAGTTTGTGAACGCCTCTTTCCGCCAGCTGATGGCGGAAGCCGTGCAGTTTCGCATGGACAGCAAAATGAACGATGATCTCAGCAGAAAGACCGGAAAAGCGGCTTACGCCGTCCAGCTCATGAAAAAGCTTAGCCTTCTTGTGCTGGAATTCGCTGCAGCTCTCAATATCTGCGGCAAGAACCTAAACATGGATGAGACCATGGACAAGCTGGCGAAGATGTCTCCATCAGAAATGGGCCAAGTTCTTTTTTCTATGTTCAACCTAAGCTCGTACAAGCCCCTTCCTGTAGAAGGCAAGCACATGTCTGAAGATGACGCCAACTCCATAAACACCATGGAGCTAAATGGACTGACGTATTCGCTAGCCGCTAGGCCATTTTCTTTCGTGCCTCTGAAGAAGCCTGTGCAGTAGCAAGGTGGGAAAGCTCGCAGGGAGCGAAGGATGCTAACTTTCGCTCTTTGCCGTTTATTTAAGAAAAGCGGATGCTTCGTTTGGCGCAGAGCTGAATGGCTGCTTAAAACGCGAAACAAGATAAAAAAAATAAAAAAGAGGTGACAAAAATGCTTCCAACCAACAATGAAGAATCCAATGAAAGCGTAAAGAACACGGCTGATGAGCTGGAAGGGCTTGAAGCGTTGCAGAACGTTTTGGATGGCGATGCAACTGATTACGAGCTAGAGTCACAAGATCCTTTGGCTTTCCTCGACATGCTAGAGCGCCAACACGAGTCAGTGACCGCCGCATTGAAAGAGCTACAGGATCTCCTAGACTCCTTGGAGAGCCAAGAGGGATCCCAAAATTAGCCGTTGTTGCCTTTAAGGTCGGCTTGCTCTCACGAGTAAAAACCAGATCTATTGCATGAGATTTAAAGCTGAAAATAAAACAGGCAAATGGCTTAGGCGAGCCATTTGCCTGTTTTTTAAGAGCATATCCCAAAATTATATCCGAGGTGCCGTAAAAGTCCGGCGTTGAAGCATTCGCCAGGACTTTTCCGGCACCAATACGGAATTTTGGGATATGCACTAAGTAAAATCAACTTGTCTTGTCGATTCAGGATGTTCAGCCCTATCGTTTCCGAAACGCTTATGGTATTGCATATTCTTTAAATATGCTTTATTCTTGAATAAACTATAAACAAAACTGGTCAAATGCGCTGGCTGCTTGTGTTTGGCTTCTGGAGGCAACAATGAATAATATAACACATTTTTCTAGCTACAGCGGCGTTTTCTTTCGCAAAACCCAAGCCTACATGAAACTTGCGTTTAAGCGGCTGGGGTTAAGCTTCCTAGAGGCAATCGTGCTAATCAATGTCTGCGATAATCCTGGCATCATCCAAGAGGGGATCGCCAATAATCTGGCGCTTGATGACGCCGCTGTCGCCAGGAGCCTAAAGCAAATGGAAACTGGCGGGCTTGTGCGGCGCGAGGTCGACGAAAGCAATATGAGAACCAAGCAGGTGTACGCTACAGCAGAAGGCGAGAGCTGCAAAAAAGAAATCGACTTTGCCATGGATCATTGGAATTCTATAATATTCAAGAACGCAACCCCTAAAGAACAAGAGAATATTGTCGCCGCCTTGCGCCGGTTGCAATACAAGGCTTTGGAAATTGACTTGGATGAAGCGCTAATGGTTCTTGGCGCAAAACTGCAGGATGCTCCTCGGGAGCCTAGAAACGCGCCAACCGACAATCATTGATTATTTTCCATAAAGCCAATCAAACTGGGACTTGTAGAGCTCCTCAATCAGCTCCGGCCGATCATCTCCTGGCAGCGTTGCCGCAATAGAGCATCCGTCTTTCTCCAGGAGCATGGAAAGGTTGCCATAGCTGCTGCGATATTCCCCTTGCTGATCGCTCGACAAGGCTTCTTCAATAGTAGATGAGACAAGGCTGTCTTTTTCGTAAATGCAGTTCAAGGAGCGGATCTTCCACTGGCTGTCTGACTTTTCAGCCATATAGATAAAACGGACATAGGAGGTAAGGTCATAAGACTTGCCCTCGCTATCCACCCTCATTTGAATGCTGGCCATGGTGACTGCCATTGCGCGTCTGCCATTGAGCCAAACCAGGGTGTTGTAAAGCTTATGCGGCGCTTTTGTCTTGGATTTTTTTGACGCTTCCACGAATCCATGTCCGTCGCCCTGGTACCAAGAGATGTTGACGCTTGAATCCTCCGCAAAGCACTTGTGCATTTCATCCCACAGAGCATTGTCTCGGCAAAACCGCTCAAACTCAACAAGCTCCTTGACTGCAAATTTTTCCATCATGTCATCAATTGTATTTGTTTTAGGCTTGCTAAATAATGTCATATTCCTCCCAGCTTATTCTTGCAATCCCGCCATCTCTTTTATTAGGCATTCGCCATGCCCACGCATGCCAGCCCAATCAGGATTGCCAAGTACTTGTTGCTAGGCGTATCAGTGCGGCTTGTTCCTATGATAGGGCAGGACGCTCCTAGAATCGTGCCAGCAGAATTCATTTTCGCGTAAAAAGTGAGGCTCTTTGTGAAGATGTTGCCAGCCGCCAAGTCTGGCATCAGCAGAATGTCCGCATCGCCAGCGATAGGGCCGCTAATGTCTTTATGCCTGGCTGACTCCCTTGAAACAGCATTGTCTAGCGCCAGGGGGCCAGCTATGACGCAGCCTCGTATCTCACCGCGCTCATTTGCCTCTTGCAGGGCCTTGGCATCCATAGTGCTAGGAATTTTGGGATTCGCAATTTCTATTGCAGAAATCGCCGCGACTTTGGGGTTTTCGTAGCCAAGCGCAGAAGCCAGGCCTACAGCGTTTTCAATAATCAGCTTCTTCTGGGCAAAATTGGGGGCTATGTTTATAGCGCAGTCGGTTACAAAAAAGAGGCGGTTTTCCTCCGGGTTCTCAACAATCGTTGCTTGGCTAAGCAATCCGCCTGGCGGCACCAGCCCGTTCTCCTTGTCCAAAATTGCCCTCATGAAATCAGTTGTTTGCATCAAGCCTTTCATCGGATAGTCCGCTTGTCCCGCCTTTATCAGGCTGATGGCCATTTTCGCGCAGCTGGCGCTGTCCGTGTTGTGTATGATCTCATAATCCGATTGGGGCTCATCCATCTCGCTTAGCATCTTTTCAATGACAGGGCTGTCTCCAATCAGCGCGGCCGTTAACACGCCCTTTCGCTTGGCGTCAACCACAGCGGGCAATGAGTGCGAGTCATGCGCGTTCATAAGCACAATCCGCTTTTTGATTCCTTTGTCTAGCACATATGATTCGATTTCCTTAAAATTTCGGAACATAATTCCTCCTTACAGCTTTACTTACAGCTTTACTTACAGCTTTACTTACTTACAGCTCTTTAATCGGCTGGCGGCCTGAAATCGCTTCGAACGCCATCCTGCCCATGGAAGCTATCTCAAATTCTCCAGCGTAGACTTCAATCGGCGCGATAAAGGATACGTATTCCCGAAGCTTCTCGACTATGGTTTTGGCGTGGGCTATGCCTCCGGTCAGAAGAATGGCGTCTACCTTGCCGCAAAGAACTGCGGCTGCCGACCCAATCTCCTTTGCGATTTGATACGTCATGGCATTCAAGACTTCCTCGAATCGGCTGTCTCCGTCTAGCGCCCTCTTTTCAATTGCCCTTACATCGTTCTCTCCCAAGTATGCTACAAGGCCGCCTGCCCCAGTGGCTTTTTTGCGCATCTCCGCATGAGTGTACTTCCCGGAATAGCAGAGGTCGATCAGATCCCCGACTGGCAAAGTGCCGCTGCGATTGGTCGCAAACGGACCATCTCCGTCAAGCCCGTTGTTGGCGTCCACCATCCTGCCATGCTTATGGGCTACGACACTGGTTCCTCCGCCCAAATGGACAACTATCAAGTTCAAGTCCTCGTACCGCTTGGAGTGATTGCGGGCGTATTCTCTCGCCGTCGCTTTCTGGTTCAAGCTTTGCATTCGGCTTTTTCTTTCGATTTCAGGCAGCCCGCTATACCTGGCTAACGGCCCAAACTCGTCTATCGTGGGAGGATCTATCGTAAAAGCTTGCGCCTTTCCCGATGAGCTAGCCAAAGCGTAGGCAATCCGGGGTCCCAAATCCCCCGGATGGTTGCCATACTTCTCGCTTCGGGATTGCTCCAGCAATTTAGGCGTGATTCGATACACGCCGCCTTCAACCGGTTCGGTATGTCCGCCCCAGGTTACGATAGCATCCAAGTCCCCTGGCTGAAGTTGGTTTTCCCTCATAAACTCTTCAACTACCGCTTTGCGATAGCCTTCTTGATCCCAGAACTTGCTGAAAGCTGCCAGCTCATGAGCCGGGTGTTCCTTGGTTTCCCGGATCAAGCAGCGATCATCCTCAAAATGGGCAACCTTTGTGGAGGTTGAGCCGATGTTAAGCACCAATACCTGAGTCATGGATCACCTCTTATTTCGCCTCAAGCTCAAGAGCCGCCTGCTCCTTTGTGTACCAGGGCTTCTTCTTGAACCAAGGCATAAGGATCTTCTCTTCAAATTTCATGATTAAGTACCCAGCCACAATGCAAATGACCAGAACGATTGCGTAAATGAGATGCCTCTTGCCAGCGTTGGCCTGATAGTTCTCCCTGTTGATTCCAAGAGCCAAAAACACGAAGTAGATAACCGGGTAATGGAGCATGTAGATATATAAAGCAAGCCTGCCTGGAACCTTCCAAATCTTGCTTGCCCACAACGGGAATCTCGTTACAGCGTCAATGTTGAGCAGACAGAGGAAGCTGAAAATCGACGTGTAAACGAATGTGGCGCCCCATCCAATGTTGAGGGCTATCCCAAGCGGTGACGAAGTGGATATCCATGATTTTGACAGAACTATGGCTACGCACAAGAATTGCAGAACGCTTAGGAACACTATCATCCCTTTTGAAAACTTCTTGCCCTTCAGGTTGTCGCAAGCCACCCATAGCAGGACACCTATTGACATGCCGCAGAACATGTGAATGAGGCCTGGAGCGATGGCAAATTCACCAACCGTCATTATTTTCGTCCAAATCGGCATGTTGTCTGTCATGTAGGTGGAGCTGAAAAACAGCGTGATGGTCACAGGCGCAATCCAAGCTGTAAAATGCTTGCCATACTTGGCCAGCAGATAATATATCACGTACCCTACCACGAAGATGCCAGAGATAAACCACAGAGGCCCGTTCGCAACCGCTGAAACCGGATAAACGCTAGAAAACGCGTTTCCATTGCCAAAGCGCGTAATCTGCAGACCCATGAACTCAGAAATGCAGTTTATAAAGTACATTGGCCATAGGGCAATCGGGATGCTGTTAGTGAGGGCATTAGCAACAATGCCCATTACGGTTGCAAGCAAATACAGAGGCATCAGGCCAAATAATCTGGCCTTAAGATAATCCCAAGCCTGGCGGCCTGGCGATATTCCTTCAGTAAGCCCTGACTTGAGCTTCTTTTGGTAGCTCTGCATCAGGAAATAGCCCGAAAACGCCATAAACGGTATGATGACATCGGCACCATTGAGAAATGTGGGAAAAGCCCCCATCTCCATAGGCGTGATAACATATACGTGAAGCATGACGAAGTTCACTGCGAACATAAACCTGAAAAACTCGATTGTGTAATTTCTTTCCTTAGGCATGAGCATTACCCTCCCAAGATGTCTGCAAGCGCATCCAATTTTGGTCAAGGGCAAAGAAACAGGCACGTTGTTCAACGGCTAAACCCGCTTGAATCAAACAGGCCAACGATGCTGAACGCAGTTAAATCAAACCGGCCTATTTCAAGCCATCCGTTCTTTGAAGGTGCGCTTTCAAAGTATTCCTGACTTAATCAATTATTGATTTAATCAACTGTTGATTTTGTCATGTGTATGGCGTATAATGAGTTTATCAGAGTGTGCCTTACGTCATGGCAACTGGTTTAATTTCAAGCCTTTATCTTTGGATATGCCCATAAGAAAGCCATTCCAGGCAAAGCTCGATCCAGCGTGGCAATCGGCCTATGGGCAACTTCCATTGCTTGCAGCAACTCTCACCTCCCCAGGAGGATATTGTGCAATGCGCATAACAACCCTGGACTTCCAGAGCGGTTATTTATACGTTAATTTTATCTTCGCCCTGTAGGCATTGTAAAGGATCTACAAATTTACTTTTAGTTCCTTTTTTCTACTTTATCATATTTGTCCTTGCGAGCGAAAACATTAGTAATATGCATTTGTCTTTTTCTTTCGTGAGCAACCTGCCGTCTGAGCAAAAAGCGCAATTCTTTTCGCTCACTGGCAACGCGCAAGAGAAAACGTCTGTTAAACTCCCGCTTACGGGCAATCCTTAAGCATTGTTAGTTTTTTGGAACGGAGGGACTCTATGTACTCTTTGGTTATCGTTGATGGCAAGGCTTGTTTTCTTGAGCTGCTTGGCAGCGCTTTTCGCTGGGATGAGATGGGGTTTTCACTGGATGGAAGCTTCACTTGCGCAAGAGACGCGCTTGAGCACATGCAAGCCCATAAAACCGACATTCTAATGACTGACATAGAGCTTGGCGATGTTTCAGGGCTTGAGCTTGCGGTTCAGGCCAGAAAGGCTCAGCCTGGCATTGAGTTTGTGATTTTGAGCGCTTGCAGCGACTTCAAGAACGCTCATGCGGCTTTGCGCATAAACGCGTTTGACTATCTGCTCAAGCCAGTTGCAAACGAAATTTTGGCTGAATGCTTTAGCGCCCTGAAAGACGCTCTTGACTCCCGCAACGCGGGCCAGAAGTCTTGCGCCAAGCAGGGCGACTACAGGATAGACTTTGTGAAAAATCATATTGACAAGCATGTCGGGGACGATATGACCCTGGAATGCGTTGCTGACACCATCTCAATGAACCCGGCATACTTCAGTCGCTTCTTCAAGCGGCATACTGGCGAGAATTTCGTGGATTACTTAGCCTCGCGGCGCATGGAAAAGGCTATCGAACTCTTGAGGGATCCCCGCTACAAGGCGTTTGAGATTGCTCCAATGGTAGGGTACTTCAGCAAGCACAACTTTTACAGGCGGTTTCGCCAGCACACAGGGCGCACCCCTATAGAGTACCGCAATGAGGTTTTAAGGATAATGGATGCGGACGCTGGCGAACAGCGCTTTACTCACGAGTAGGCAAAGTATTGCAGGCAAATGGCTCAGGCGAGCCATTTGCCTGTTTTTTAAATCAAATTATCTTGTCCGGGTTCAATATGTTCCCTGGATCAAACACTGCCTTGATCCCTTTCATTATGGCAAGGGCCGCTGGATCCAGGGATTTCTTCAGAACCTTTCGACGCGCCCTGGCAATCTTGACTGTGGCGCCTGCGCCATGAGACTTGAGAGCCGCAATTCCCGCAGGATCCCCCGTGCCGACCCATGCCGCCAGATGGAGGCGGACCGAGTCGCCGCCCGCTTTCATGGCCGCCTGCGAACCCCTTTCAATCACAAGCGTCTTGTTGAGGCTGTTGAAGACAACCGTCAGGAGATCGCGGCCCCAGCCCCCGGCCTTCGCCATGACCTCATCCGGGCTCATGGGGCTCAAGGACTTTTAGACGGCACTCCCCGTCCCCGGAAGCTTCGCCACAGGACCCTTTATAGGCGAACCCGTGCCTGTTCCGTTCCGGAGCCCTGAATATGCCCAGCGCCCTGCATTCTCCGTCAACGACCTCGGCCAGCCGCCGCAGAGGGCAGCAGGGAGGCCGCCATGAACAGCCTATACAATCACCCCTATAAGACTATTTCATATTTATGGATGGTTGCAACCACTCTCTCGACAATTAATAATATTAATATCAACTTTTATCAAAAATCACTATTCAATCTATCAATTTAAATAATTGCGGGATATTTAATATCTAAATTCATCTATAGTGTATGATTTGATAGACATAAAGTTTATATGTTGTAAATCAGCACGCTATTTTATTAACCAAATTAGCATTGTTGATATAAATTTACTCAAAAGCACTTTTTCCGACATCGTTGCAAATTCACAAAAAACCGCACATTGCTAAAGCATACATAAAATTTGACAATACGAAAAGCTGTAGCTGGGCGGTTTAGGGCAAAGGAGCCTTTTTCAGTCCCCGAGCTTGCTGTATCCGAACAGACCTAACCGTGGTAAAAAGCGGGACTCTCCAGTCTTAACATGATGAAATCGAGCTAAATACACCCACTAACATTTAAACTTATCATCCTAACATTGCACCTTTAAAACAACTTTAAAATCAAGTTAGCGCCTCCTAAACCTGCCCGAAAATTGGCAGGTTTTTTATTGACTTTCATTGCAAGTATAGGCAACTAGTTCAGCACTGAATCGACATAACCCGAAATTGAGGACCTTAACTTATAAGTTTCAGCAATTCTAAGAGTGTTCGTAAAGTTGATATCTATTTGCTAATTAAGATAGCAACAGAGTGCAGACAATGCTTTTCTTCAAAATTCAAACATCATTCTTTCGAACAAATCATTTTAAATTCCAGCGATTCCTATACATGTCACCCTGTTTTGCATTAAATTGTTTTCGAAATATGTATTTCGTATATTCAACGTAGTATTATTATGTGAAATTTATACGCATAAAATCACTAAAAATTATCATTGAGGAAAATGATCAATCAGATTCGGAGTAGTAACATAAGGTGGTGCAAATCCATCGGGATATTGAGATATCTTTAAATATCTTTTATCATCTATATAACTACTAATAGCTGTCACCATTTGATAAACGCTTAAATATATGGAATTTGTTACCCTAAACAAATCTTTGATAGAGTAGGGAAAGAGCGTAAAATCTATGTCTCCATGCGCACATTTATTCCTAAACAAGGCAATCTCATCAAAAAAATCCGATTTATCTAAATTATACCTAACACCATGGTGTCGCAACACACGTCTAATTGTACCCATCGAATAATTAGTGTGAGGTGAAGTGAAATAAATTGTAATTGGCCGATTCCAATCATCAGCCAACCGCTGAATACCCTTCTCTTTAGCTTTTGCACTTTCGTAACTGTAGTGATTTTCAAGCCATATAAGTTGCATTTGATGTGATGCATCAGGATACAAAATATTTTCACCATTCACCGTGTAATATAACAACTTAAAGCGATCATTAATACTTCCTTCAATAAAATTATATAGCATCAATACATGGCTAGAAATTGATGAGGTAATGATTATCATTTTATCCGTTGAAATATTATAATATTTGATTTTTTCTGCATTTTGGATATCAATATAGTCACTAGAATATTTACAAATCTCAAAAAAAATGGTTTTCAATATAGCTGCTTTTTTCCTAAACTGTTCATCCATCAAAGCTTTAGTAGGTATATCCAACGCAACAACCTCCTCTCTAATGATCTGTTAAGCAATATTTTAGAATATTATTTATAGATGGCGGCATGCTCTGGGTGGGGCTGAAAAGCGTGGCGTCCTGCCACAACGTCTTCTTCGCCGACGAGTACGGCGCGTTTCCAAGAACTGAGAATCGCTTGTACTTCACAAGCTAAGATAACATAGCGCAGGCAGAAGAGATAATTGTGTCACATTGGGGCATTGAGAACGCCCACTGACCGTCTCTTTAGAGACGACTTCAGCAAGCTGTCTGACTGGTCAACCAGCTGGCGATTAAGCGGACTGTTGAACATCTCATTGCCAACGCGTTCGCGCTTCAGCCAAACCCAAGGGCAAACATACATCTATTTATTGCGGAGCTTAGCGAAACCGACCTGGATGAAATGCTTCAGAAAGTGTTCACCCCGCTACGCCCAGGGAATTTCGACCCTGATGCCTCCGTAGAGGAAAAGACAACCAGCGACAGAAAAAAGAAATCCATGAAAGACAAGCTTTCGCCCAAAAGTAGGGCTGGATCAAAAAGAATTAAGTGACAAGGTTCCAGTAACGCTCCCAAGGGGGTGATTGCCGTAGCTTCCTTTTCGTGTTGATGCGCAAGGAGACAATCCGACCCAGTAACCGCACGGTTTGAAGTAGCCAGGGCATTGGGCTGTATGCCCTGGCTGCGTTTTAAGAATCGACATAAACCCGAATTTTTTGAGAAATGTAGATTTTGCCCAACAATGAAATACGTGGACGCTACTCTTTGAAGGCCGGAAAGGCGATTTCAGATATTTAGACACGTGTCAATTTTAGACGGATAGCTTAAATTCGGCATTCCATAAAAATTGTTCATAGCCTTTTTTCGATATTTTTTACCAGAGGGGCTGATTCACCCGTTCCGACATTCCTAATTTTTCACAGTGGATTTCCCATGTAAGGAAAGGTCAACCACGGCCTTTTTAACTGACAAAACCGTATTTTCGACTTTTCCCGACACTGTTGCGAATTCGCGAAAATCGCACATTGCTAAAGCGTCCAGGAAATCCGACAACAATAAAAGCTGTAGCTGGGCGGATTAGGGCTAAGGAGCCTTTTTCAGTCCCCGAGCTTGCTGTATTCGAACAGACCTAACCGTGGTAAAAAGCGGGACTCTACAGTCTTAACATGATGAAATCGAGCTAAATATACCCCCTATAATATTCTAACTTAGCAGACCAACACTTCAACTTCAAAACAACTTTAAAATCAAGTCTGCGCCCCCAATACACGCCACAATTGTCTGGTTTTTTATTGACTTTTATCGCACTACACGTAGCCAGTTTAACCACGCAATCGACATTACCCGAAGTCGAGTGCCTTTTCCTGCTGTTTTTAACCACTACGACTATGTTGCTGTGTCAATTTCATCATTATAACCTTTTCTTATTGTTAGGTATCGAGTCTTTATCCTTTCAATAATATCTTTTTCATTATATTTATTAATTTTCTCTACATAAATTTCGAAACCTTTAAAATAAGTCTTTTCATCGTCGCTTAGGTCATCGAATTTTTTTCCATTAAAACGCGACAAAATTTTTAAGCCGTCAAGCATTAGCTCCCCATTAATGAAAGCGTTACAAGCCACTATTTTCTTAATCCCATCAATTATATACGTTATATCATTTTCACTTTCCAATAGTACTATAGGTTTTGGGATGCAACGCATGAAAACAGACTCAACTATATATGACATTTCTGATTCCGAGTATTTGTCGACCTTTGAAATTTCAAGTAATCCTAATTTTCCAATGAAATAACCATCAACCAATTCACCAATTTCCATTTTTTCGAATTCATAATTGTAGCACGTGTAAGAATGTCCTGCTAAATAACTTCGCAAGCCATTAGACGCTATACACACATTACATCCTCCTCTATTACTAAAATACATTTTTATATAGTTTTGATTAACAAAATACAATTGGCAGACGCTAACCATTACCACATAGTGGCAATTAGTGCTCGTAAAGACCCTTGAGGGGTTCCTTAAAAGCAACCCAAGGCTCGAACTCACATTCCTACAGCCCTAAGTTGAACATGATCGAAGAATACTGGGGCTGGCTGAAGAACTTTGTCATCAACAACGACTTTTTCGCAAAGTTCTACTACATCACGTTATCCGTCCGCAAGTTTGTGGCGTGGACAAACGAGCACAAAGATTTGGTCATTGATCGCCTGTGCTGCCAGTACTAAGAACTGAATGAATTTACCATTATGTGCTAAATCCCAGCGCCTCGGTTTTTAAAATGTTATTCAAATCCATATAGTAATATTAGTCGAAATCAGCATTTAATCGATTCATTAAATCAATTTTCTGTTCCCTGCTCATTTTATACTCAATTATATATGCCATTATCCTATTGTTAATAAATATTCTTTTTAAGTTCCACGGCAAATCGTGAAACTTCACGCCAATTAAATCGTCGCTGATTTTAGTTTTAGATATCGCAAATTTATTCGTATAAAAACCAACAAGCGCTTTTATTCTTTCAACTCCATCGATCACTTCATAAGCTCTATATTCTTTTTCATAAAACACAATAGGTTCAAATGAACCTTTAAGAATAAGCTGTTCAACGTAATCTGATTTTTGGTCAATTGTCCACTTTCTTCTGACATGATAATTAGGAATCTTCAACTCATATTTAACTACTTCAAGAAAATCTTCAATCAAATAGGAATTTTTCATATCGTTAATATCATTTCCAATTTGAAAAATTTTTTCTGGTTCCTTTGAGATGAAATGTTCCTTTCCTTCCTCCATATTTTCCTCCTACATATTTTCTCATTAATAAGCCCTTCAAATTCATTATACTTAATCCGCTTGCATTTTAGGGATGATTGCGGCTATTGCGCAAAATCATCATATCGCTTTTATTGTAAATTGTCAATACTAATATTGGCAACTCATAGGTTAATGAATTTTTGTGAAAACACAAAATCAAAACAACCTTATGCAGTTGCGTATTATGAATAGTCGGTAAATATCTCCAACGCATAAAGGTCGCTTATTAAATTTATCATTTGTTTGACATAAATCATTTAGAGCATCTCTCAAAGCATTTTCCCGCTTAGCTCGCTTGAATGCTGTGCATACTTAGTAACAAAAACATTCTACAACCTTTATCGGCATACCATCAATAAAACTTTACTGTTATTATTTGGTATATTAAGTTGTTTCAGTTTCTTTACTCACCTAAGTCACATAGGGAGCGATAATGCGGAGCTTGATGAGCGATGGTACAGAACGGAGATGTTGTCGCCCGCAATCATTCATCATAAACTCCTCCACGCGAGGCCAGACTGTGCATAAAGCGAATGTGAGACGTAGGTAACAATAAAGTCCATTGCCTACTCTAAAAATCGCCGGCCCCCTCAGCTAGCATTAACGCGCTAAGAGCACCTTGGCTACAAATTCATCTTAATACTTTTTCGTTATAATATCAATAGAATTTTACAGGTATTTTTTGTTAAATCTCAGTGCCTCGCACATATCCCTGGCTAGCTCGCTTCCTGCCCCTCATAATCCTGTCCAGATCTTGTCTCGCTTCTCGCTTCTCTCATCAGTCTCCATCAGCCTCAATCACCACGTAGGCAAAAGCGTTGCAGGCAAATGGCTCATGCGAGCCATTTGCCTGTTTTTTAAATCAAATTATCTTGTCCGGGTTCAATATGTTCCCTGGATCAAACACTGCCTTGATCCCTTTCATTATGGCAACAGCCGCTGGATCCAATGATTTCTTCAGATAGTCCCGCTTGGCGAAGCCTATTCCGTGCTCGCCTGAGACCTGGCCTTCCAGGGATCTGGCCTTTTCGTAAATCTCTTCCATTGCCGCTTCAAGCCTTCTGTGCCACTCGCTATCCTGCAGATCGTCCTTTAGGATGTAGGCGTGGAGGTTGCCATCCCCTGCATGTCCAAAGGTTTTGATTCTGACTCCATGCTTCGCTCTCAAGCTATGGGTGAAGGCTACCATTTCGTCTACCCTGCTTCTGGGGGTAACCACATCAACTTCATCCATGTCTGTGGTTGAAGACTTAATGGCTTCAAGAAAGGCGCCTCTGGCTTTCCAGACGCTGTCGCTCCGCTCTTCGGTATCCATTATGAACACATCCAGAGCGCCATGGTCTATGCAGATTTGGGCTACCAGATCGCAGGCCTCTTCTATCTCGTCCTTTGTCCGCCCATCAAATCGCAGAAGCAAGTAGGAGTCTGAAGACTTGTCCGGGAAGCGGCTTCCCAGGTAGCTTTCAGCGTCTTCTATGGCTTCGTTCTGCAAAAACTCAAGTGCGTTTGGCGCGGCTTTGGATTTTATGATCAAGGGAACGGTCTCAATGGCCTGCTTGAGGGTAGGGTACGGAACAAGCAGCGATATCTCCTTTGGAGGAAGGGGAAGAAGCTTCAGCGTAGCCTTGGTTATTATGGCCAAAGTCCCTTCGGATCCTATGATCAGGTTCATGAGGGAGTAGCCCGAGCTGTTTTTGACGATCTTCCCTCCGAGGTTCATCACTTCCCCGCTTGGGAGAACCACTTCAAGCCCTCTTACAAAGTCTCTGGTGACTCCATACTTCACGGCTCTCATGCCGCCAGCGTTAGTGCTTATGTTGCCGCCTATGGTTGCGGTTTTCTCGCCTGGATCAGGGGGATAGAGAAAGTCTCGGTCAGCCGCGTACTGGGCCAGATCCATGAGCAAAACCCCGGCCTCTACTGTGATCGTAAGGTTGTCTTCGTCCAGCTCCAGGATCTTGTCCATTAAGCTCAGATCAAGGACGATGCCTTTCTTTACGGGAACCGCTCCGCCAACAAGCCCTGTTCCAGAGCCTCTGGGGGTAACAGCAATATTCTCTTTTGTAGCGTATGCCAGAATGGCTGAAACTTCTTGCGTTGACACAGCTTTTACCACAACGTCAGGAAAGCATCTGGTGCCTCCAAGCTCGTCATGGCTATAGTCTTCGCTAGCCTCATTGCCTGGGATGATCCGGGAGGGATCCGCCACCAGCTTCGAGAGAGCTTCCAGATCAGAATCGCAAAACTCTTTATAGCTCACGCTTTGGCCCCCTTCCCAGCAGAAATCTTGTTATCAAGAATCTTTTTTTCAAGCATCGGGACAATTTCGTACAGGTCTCCAACTATGCCGTAATGGGCGGTCTTGAAGATCGAAGCGTTTTCATCCTTGTTTATGGCAAAAATCTTCTCCGATCCTTTCATTCCGGCAACGAACTGGACAGATCCGGAGACTCCAAGAGTTATTATAAGCTTGGGGCGGACTGTTCTTCCGCTTAGCCCTATCTGTCTCCTGGCTTCAACCCAGCCGTTTTCAACCAGAGGCCTGGTGCATGCCAATTCCCCGCCTAGAGCGTCTGCAAGCCGTTTGGCCAGCGCCACATCATCCTTGGATTTTAGGCCTCTCCCGCATGCGACTATGATCTCAGCCGCTTCTATCGTCTTGGCTTTTTCCTTCTTGGCTACGTGAAGCGTCTCTATTCCAGACTTGAGAAGCGCGTCGTCAACAGAGCGCTCAATGACTGAGCCGGAGGGATTCTCCTGCCTTGCTGGCGCGTTCATCACTTTATATCTTACAGTTGCCATTTGCGGCCTATGGTTCGGGGTAGAGATTTGAGCCATGATATTTCCGCCAAAGGCAGGGCGGATCTGGATGAGGTTTGAAGCTTCGTCAATGTCCAGGCTTGTGCAGTCAGCGGTAAGGCCAGTCCTGAACTTTGCCGCCGCTCTTGGCGCCAGCTGGCGGCCTAGAGGCGTCGCTCCCACGAATATGACGGCGGGCTTGACATCTCTAACAAAGTCCTCGAAAACAGCGGCGTATGGCTCAATGCGAAAATCATTTAATCTCTCGTCTCCGTAAACATGAACCTCGTCAGCTCCGTAATGGAGAAGCTCTGGCGCTTTGTCCTTGCAACCTATCAAAAGGGCGTAAACCTTTCCTCCAGCCTTGGCCGCCAGCTCCCTGGCCTTTCCCAGAAGCTCGAAGGTAACAGGGTGAATCTCTCCCTCTTCATGGTCAGCGTAAACGCAAATGCCGCTCCACAATGACTTGTCGACGCTCCTGGCATCTTCTTCAACAAACACGGCTTCGCCATGCTTGGATTTCTTGACGCACAAGCCGCACATTTTGCATCCGGCAGTGATCGCAACCCCGGAGGGGGTTGACTCCAGAGCCCCAAATGGGCAGAGCTTCAAGAAAGCCTCGACATCAGCTATAGCTTCCTGGCGCAAAACCAGCTTTCTCATAATCCGCCTCCGACAAATTTGAGCTCTGATAATTCATTGTAAATCTTGTCCGCCAGCTCTTCGCCAGAGCCTGTCCACATTTCCCTCGAGTCATTGACTGGAGGCGGAAATATGCGCTTGACCTGTGTCGGAGATCCGTTGAGCCCGTACTTGCTTTCATCCCTGTCAGAAAGATCGTCAAGGGACAGCATCTTTATCTCCCTGTTGGCAGAAGCCTTCTTCTTCAAATAGGAAGGGAGCCTTGGAACATGGATGTCCTTTTCTACGCTCAGGAGGCACGGAAGCTCGACTTTTATCATCTCAATCGTAGTAGGCATGTCCATCCTGGCCGTAATGCTCTCTCCTGCTTCCAGAATCTCAAGTATTCCAGCGGCAGAAGGGATCCCTAGCATCTCAGCAACTTCAGGCCCCACTTGGGCAGTGTCTCCGTCTGTGGTCTGCTTTCCGCACAGAATCAGATCAAAATGGCCTATGGCCTTAATCGATTCAGATATGGCAAGGCTTGTAGCCAAAACGTCAGAACCCGCCACCCGCCTGTCTGTCAACAGAACGCCTTTGTCAGCGCCCATGCTGTACGCTTCCCTAATAATGTCTTGCGCCTGTGGAGGCCCCATGGACAAGACAGTCACTGTTCCGCCCTTTTGCTCTCGAAGCTTTAGCGCCGTCTCCAGCGCGAACAGATCATAGGGGTTCATTTTGCTGTCGGCGCTATCGCGCTTTATCACCCCTGTCACCGGATCAACCTCAGCCTTGTTGGTGCCCGGCACCTGCTTGATGCATACGATGATGTCCATCAAACCCTCCTGACAATAAGCGATACGCCGTCTGGGATAACCGTGATCTTAGAATCAGATCCAGCCAGCCTGCCGGCTTCTTCCAGCGCCTCTTCCAAAGTGCTTGCATATTTCATGAACATGTCCTGGGCGTCTTTCTTGGCATTTTCTTTGCAAACAAATATCACGCGGCTCTTTGCCAGTATTCTTGCCAGTATCTGCGCTTCCCACTGGTCGGAGAGAGTGTCTTCCTGCCTTGTCGCAATGATCTTGTCCAGCAATTCTTGAGGCGATGACGCGTCCGCAAAAAACCGGCGGAACATTTCTCCGCCATGCCCGTCTCTGCAGCCCGCCACCATTATTATAACACCGCCTGGGTTGACGCAGCTTTCGGCGGCTGTCATGCCTTTCACCGCTTGGTAGATGTTCTGGTCCAGAGGGTACCCGCCGTTTGTGGATATGACGATATCAGCCATCACAGCGTCAACGCCGCACTGGTCTTCCATAAACTTTGTTCCAGCCTCATGAGCCTTCTCGCTGTCTCCAGCGAAAGCGGCCACTATCCGCTTTTGCGGATCCAAGGCCACATTTAAGATAAAGCCCATCTTTGCCGCTTTGGCTGCGAACAACATGTCTTTGTGTATCGGGTTATGCTCTAGGCTTCCCGCCACGGCGTTTGGATCCGCTAT
The DNA here is from genome assembly GCA_031270945.1 of Clostridiales bacterium. Lineage (GTDB taxonomy): Bacteria > Bacillota > Clostridia > Lachnospirales > WQUN01 > JAISWZ01. The sequence continues at coordinate 48,623 of JAISWZ010000716.1, forward strand.
GAATTTGCTGCAGTGGTTTGCCCGCACTGTCTTCTCAGACGCTATTCCTGGCAGAACGCTTTTCCTTCCCCCAGAATAGCCAGCAAAGAAATGGGGCTCAATGAAGCCTTCTGCTACGGTCAAATCAGCCCAGTCTATAAGGGAGTTAAGCCATAGCTCCCCTCCAGAGGGAAGGATCCCTTTAAAAACAAGCTTTGACTCATCCCTTGAGTCATGGTTAATAATTTCCTCTTTCGCAAGCGTCTCAGGGCCGAACCGCTCTTCCATCTCCAGAGGTGTCATGGCTCTGTGAAGCCCAGTGGCTACGAGCACCTTTATCTCTGCGTCTGGAGAACCCCTTCTTATCTCTTCAAGCAAAAGCGGAAGGGTTATCCGGCTTGGAACCGGCCTGGTGTGGTCGCTTGTTATAACCAGTATCTTTCTCTTTGCCAATTCCGAAAGCCTGGGCGACGCAATCGGGTTTTCCAAAGCCTCTTTCACAAGCCGCTCCTGGTCAGGCGCTTCATCGCTTGGCGCTTTGGGCTCCAAGACAGCTTTTATCCGCCAGTCCGGAATGTCCGCTTCTATGTGGTCCTTGTCAAACGGGAGCTTAATAAGCATGGGCAACCTCTTGTCTTAGTGCATATCCCAAAATTCGAAAATTGCGCAGCGAAAGTCAAAGCGTTGCTTCTACACGTGACTTTCGCAAGCAAAAATCATTTTTGGATATGCTTTTGGAATGCGTCTTTAAATTCGCAAAATAAAACCGGAGAGAACAGCTCCTCTCCGGTTTCGTTTCGCGCAGACGAGCGCAGTGCGTTTATCATATAAAACATAGGAAAAGCCATCGCGTCTTCAACGAATGACTCTTGCATTTTTTGATTTTTAGAACTGGATGTAAGCGGCTTGCGACTGCAGGTACTCCATCAAGCCGTGCCTTCCGTCAGCTCCGCCGATGCCGGATTTTCTCCAGCCAGCATGGAAGCCTTGCATGCCTTCAAAATGCTCGCGATTGACGTAGGTCTCGCCGAAGTTGAGCCCCTTGATGGCCTTCAAGACAGTGTTAATGTTAGTCGAGAAAACAGAAGATGTCAAGCCGTATTCGCAGTCATTGGCAAGCGCTATGGCCTCGTCAAAGTCCGTGAACGGGATGATTGGAAGAACCGGCCCGAAGATTTCCTTCTGGATGATCTCCGAATCCTGCTTGGCGCCAAGGAGCACTGTAGGCTCAAAGAAGTATCCGCTTGCGGTCTCGGGGATCTTGCCGCCTACCGCAATCTCCGCTCCCTCGGCTACAGCCCTTTCAACCATTCCAGCTATCTTCGCCTGCTGGTTCTTGTCTACCTGGGTGCTCATGGCTGGAGCTGGATCCGCGAACGGATCTCCGTACTGGACTTCCTTGAACGCCTTCACAAGCTTGTCCAAGAACGCGTCATAAATGCCCTTTTGGACGTACGCCCTCTCGGCGCAGTTGCAGACCTGGCCGCTGAATATCACGCGGGAGTCCAAAACGCCCTTGACGGCTATGTCAAGATCAGCGTCATCAAATACGATTGCTGGCGCCTTGCCGCCCAGCTCAAGGGAAACTTTCATGACCTTCTCAGCTGAAGCCCTGATGATGTCCTGCCCTGCCTCAACGCTTCCGGTCAAGGAAACCATGTCTGTTATGGGATGCGTCACAAGAGCGTTTCCAAGTGTCTTTCCTCCGCCTGTAACGAAGTTCACAACTCCGTTTGGAAGGCCGATGTCAGAGATAAGCTTGGCAAATGCCAATGTGGTGTTCGGGGTCAAGCTGGAGGGCTTGATTACTATTGCGCAGCCCGTCAACAGAGCCGGGGCTACTTTGCGGGCCATTACGAAAAACGGGAAGTTCCAGGGGCAGATGCCCGCCACAATGCCTATGGGCTTCTGGAAGAGGAAAATGTTTTCGTTGACCCTGTCGCTGTTTATGATCTCGCCTTCGTACTTGCGCGCCCAACCGGCGTAGTAGTCAAAGTACTCGGCTGTGACATCTATCTCCACCTGCGCCAAAGGCATGATCTTGGCTTGCTCCCTGGCCAGGGTCTGGGCCAGCTCAACGCGGTTGTCGCGTATGATCTGGGCCATCTTCTTGAGGTAAACCGCGCGCGCGGGAGCTGTGCCCGCTGCCCAGGAGGGCTGGGCCTTCTTCGCGGCTTGAAGGGCAATGTCAGCGTCTTTCTCGTCGCCCTTTGGCACTCGTGAAATGATCTCGTTCGTGTATGGGTTTTCAACTTCAATCCAATCCTTGGTTGTAGCTTCCACCAAAGACCCATCGATGTACTGAAGCAAAGTCTCCATGCAGGCATCCCTCCGTTTATTTAAATCTAACAATCGGCTTGCCATTTCCAAAGAATATCATATATCTTTTTTCGTGTTTTGGCAAGAGGATTTTTTAAGCTTTGACACGGAAAACTTGGCTAAAGCCAAAACCGCTTTATTGGCAACTGTTTCTGTAAAGCTGGTTCAGGCTCGATTGTTAAAAATGCATCAAAGTATTGTCCCCTTGCGCAAGGCGCAAGGGCTTAGGCGTTTTGTCATGTAAAGCTTTGAAAAAATATGCCAAGCGCCGTTTTTGGCACATGCGCTACCTGACGCACCGAACTGATTGCATCAATGCACACAAGTGGCTGAGAGTTAAGCATTTTATCTTGTAAAGCTTGGAAATAATATGTATGCTTTTGAGCAACTGAGGCGCTGTTTTGGTCATATGCGCTGCCTGACGCGCAAAACTAACGCTTTAAATGTCAGTTTTGCTGCAAAGGATTGATTATTGATTAAAACTCAGATATGATTGTTGTGGCGAGAATTTTGGAGCATTATGAGCATATCCCAAAATTATATCCGAGGCGCCGAAAAAATCCGGATGTTTGCTCGTAGAAGCCCGAGCAAACTAGTTGAAGCATTCGCCAGGATTTTTTCGGCGCCATTTCGGAATTTTGGGATATGCTCTATGAAGCGCCGGATCTTGTTCGCTAAAAAAATGACGCATTTCACGCTGCCGGTATGCGTGATAGAGCGCAAACTAAAAGGCAGTTTGAAACGCTTGATGCGCTTCAGCTGCGCAGAGAGCGGCAAGACCAAATTTCGCTTGGAAAGGAGGGCAGCCCGCCAGAGCCCGATACATATATGAACCGCGCAGCAGGGCTTCGGCTTTTAGACATATCCTATGTTTTCGCCAAAACTCTTAAGAGGGAGAGAAGAAACATGTTCAAGCGCACCAGTTTAGCATTCCGCGCGGCCGCTTTCGCAATCGCATTTTTGATCTCGACCAGCTTCGTGTCAACAAGCGCCAGCGCCTACTACTTTGACGTAAGCTCCTGGGCAGTGAGCTCGGTTAACACTGCGAGGACCCTGGGCATAATTCCTAGCTTCATAATCGGCACGGACTATACCCAGAGCATGACCAGAGAGCAGTTCTGCGATTTGATCATAAGGACATACGACCGCTTGACTGGCGTACCCTTTGACACTTCGCTCACAGGGGACATATCCAGCACCCCGTTTCAAGACTCTTATAACAAGAACGTAAAAAGGGCCGCCGAACTGGGAATAGTGGCAGTCAATGAAAAAAAGGCTTTTAAGCCTAGAGATGTTCTCACCCGGCAAGACACGGCAGTTATGACCGCCAACGCGCTAAAAGCCCTAAACGCAAATCTGGATTACTCAGAATCCCAGCTAGACGCGCTGAAGGACAAGGACAGCATTGCGCAATCATCTAGGGCTCATATAGCGGCTTTAGTTGGCGGAGAGTACATGTTCGCCAGGGAGGACGGAGGCTTTCACCCCGAAGAGGCCGTTTCTTGCGAAGAGGCCGTGGCGCTATGCCTTCGAGTGTTTCAGCGGAACAACAAGCTGAACATTCAGCCCAACGTCATACAGATCACATCGCACACGGACGGTTCCTTTGTGCCAATATCAGACATTCGCTTGACGTGGACAAGCTCCAACCACGCGCCAGGCGTCACTTATGAAGTCATGTCCTTGACGCCAGACCTGGACGGCTACATGTATCCATGGCCATTTACCGATGAAAGCACAGCAAGCTTAAATGCGACCATTCCGAAGAGGTATATCGAGAACGCCACAGAGCGGGTATTTGCGATCAGGGATTCCAACGGCGTCTATTCGCCAATTGTGCGCTTGTTCATAGGAAGCAAGGGGATTCGAATCCTGAACAAGGACTACGTCACCCCTGACTCAAACGGAAACATCACGATTTCCTGGAACAAGCTAAGCGACGTGACGGACTACAGCGTTACCATAGTTGAAAAGAGGGCTTCCGGACTGCCCGAAATTCCGGTTGGAGCAACAACAACCGCCAAGGCTGAGGGAGCAAGCTACACTTTCAAATCCAAAGCCAACTGCGCGTACCAGGTTTCTCTCAAAGCAACAACCTCTGGAGGCACAAGCTACAGCGACACCGCTACAATTTACGCAAAGAGGTCATCCTTAAAAAATGCGCCTTTCTCCTACTCCTCAAAAGCGGAGGCGCAAAAGGACATGACTAAAGTGACCTTCCCTATATGGAAGCTCAGCGGAGGGAAAAAGGTCGAAAGCAAAGCCAGCGTTACTGTCCACAAGGATCTGGCTGATTCTGTAGTTAAGATCTTTACCCAGATATTCAACGGGCCAGAGAAGTTTCCGATAAAGGACATAGGCGGGTTTGACTGGCGAGCAGCGAACTCTGACGGCTCTTACTCAGCCCATAACAGCGGGCAGGCAATAGACATAAACTCCAACGAGAATTACTGCATTTACCCAAGCGGCAGAGTCGTGGGAAGCTACTGGAAGCCTGGCGTAGATCCGTACTCCATTACGCCTTACGGAGATGTAGTGACCGCTTTTGAGGCGAATGGCTGGTACTGGCTTGGAGACTCTTATGGCACGAAGGATTACATGCATTTCAGCTCCAGCGGGAAATAAAATAAAATGGCGGCCCGGCTTGGATTTCAAGCCGGGCCGCGTTTTGTAAAAAGCATCCAGGCATTAGCCAGGGGACCATGGAGCTGAGCCATGGAGGGGTTATCCGAAAAATCCGTGAGCCTGTCTCGCGCTTAGGGATGGCTGTGAGACCATCGCAATGCAACTCGATTTCCGGGACCAGAAAAACGTCCGACAAGTCAAAGTCTTGAGAATCGCGCTCCCGCCAAAAGTAGCACTCGATTCTAATCTCTGTATGATTAACATTTAATGTTATCTATGCATGAAATCCGCTTTGCGATTACTACGCATTGGCAAACCGCTCGGTAAACGGCTAAGTGTATACTCTACATGGCGGCCTAGCCGGAATACCAAGCTGGGCCGCGCTTTGCGAAACATGCTCTCTGAATTGCACTTATTTTTCTCCCTCATCAATTTTCGCCTCATGCTTATATTCGCCTTTTGCTTTGAAATAAAACCAATCTCTCAGCATAAGGTATTGATCTTCATCCAATTCGATCTTGCCTAGCACAAGCAATTCCAGCATGTTTGCCAAAGATCTCTTAAGGCTCAAAGGGTCCGAATCAAACGAATCATCTCCAGCTTCCCTAAAGACGGGGTGCAAATAACATTGCCGCTTGATTGGGTAGATGAAGTCAAACAAAAAGCCCTTGTTCTTGATCTGATCGTATTCCTCTGCAAGCCTATCCATCTGTTCGCCAATACCGACCACGCGAACCCATGCCTTGCTTCTGGTCATAGCTGCATAGATGGAGTTTCTGGTTCTTGTAAGTTCATGTTTCGAAAAGTATGATGTCTGTGCCTGAATAACATAGACCATTGGCGCTTCATTCGATCTCGCCTTGAAGATGTTGCTGATCGGAATTGAATCTCCGTTCCAGAATGCGTCTTCCTCGCAGTCTATAGCGACCAAGTGACATTTTATTCCATTATCTTCTAGCATATATCTGATTCCCCTGCTGCCTGTTGACAACAGCTGCCTCTCGGGAACCACAACCATAATATCCCTACCCCGTAGCCCATCTTCATTCAGGTTGCGCCTTATTTCTCGAAACACCCAGGCATCATGCTCTTCTTCTGATTTGAATGACTTGAAAACAATTTGATCATCGATGCCAGAATAATTGCCTTGCAGCAGTTGGGTTCTTGCCAAAACAACATGCTTGCCGTAATCCAAGCATCCGTCAATGACTTCATATCCCAAGTCGCTCCACAGCTCGATATTCTCAAACATTTGAAATATGCCAATCTCGCCCTTCATGGGTTCGCGGTATATCCCAAAGGCCAATGCATGCGCCACTGACAGGATAGCCGGAGGTCTGCCATAACACCCATTAAGCGCTATGTCCGAATTAGGTTCACTACAGGTGCCCACATAAAGGTTTACAAGAGGCATACCGTCTTCTCCATCGCCAAATATTTCTTCAGGTGGTGGCAGATACTGCAACCGCAAGCTTTGCATGTCATCATAAGCGTAGACAAGCCGTTTGGGGCTGTGAAGCATTGCGTAGCACATGCGCATAAAACTTACAGAAAAGTCCTGGGCTTCGTCTATAATTATAATGTCAAATATTTCAGCGCTATTGAAGTCAATATCCATAAGCCCTCTTTCGCAAGCTTCGCCGAACGGATCAGCTATGCCCAGTTGGGTTTTGGCTCTTGAATATTCATAAAACGTTGTGTTGTTGATTTCAGTAAAGATTTGGTACATTCCTGCGTATTCATCTTTTCCGTTTTCAAGGCCCCAAGCTTGGCAAACAATCAAATTGTCCCAATTGGGAGTCAAGCCCGTTTGCCTGCGGTAATAGAACTCGATTGTGTTCCGCAAGCAGGCCCTTCCCGAAAGCGTGTTATAGGTAACCGCTATCCTCCATTCAGGGTGGCAGACATGAAGATACGCCGCTTTCAAAGCCAAAACAGTTGTCTTGCCAGACCCGGAAAGGCCGCGAATGCGCTGCACACCTTCTACCGTCTCTGTCACGGCCTTGATCTGGTTAAGATCAAGGCTGAAAGAAGACCTATTCTCTAGTTCTGCGAGTTGCGCTCCCTTTGAATTTTGATCCAATGATTTTCTGGCTGATGCTAGATTCTGCCTTCCAATAGTTCGAAGCGCTAAGCTTATCTCGTCGTATAGCTCGGGTTTGCTAAAATATAGGTTTGATAGAGTCGTTTCCAGCGTCTCTTCATTGCAGATTGGATAGCCTTCTTCAAAAGGCAATTCGTTGGCATTAGGAGCGAATGTAACAACGCTAAAATCAAAGAGAAGCTTACGCCTCTTCAAAAATTTGCTGAAGCCTTTGAGCCTCGACTCTACTACCTGGTAGGTTTCCTCTTGCTTTGTTGCGAAATCCTCAGGAACAGCTAGTTCCTCTATCAAGTTGAAAACGACCAAGCCCTTTTCGGGCGAAATCAGCAAGCAATCCAAAACGTTTACATTTGCTGATTCCATTACTGGGCAGACAAATGGATACCCAAAATATAGACAGCCAGTGATCTCGGTGTTTTCAAGGAAAAAGGCCTTTAACTTCTGGCAGGCCTGGGGCTTGCCAGTATAGCCGTTAACAATTTCAATCATGTCAATCGCCTTCCGTAAAAATCCTGGCTTTCATAAGAGCTGGTTGATGCGTTTTGCGCGAATGATCCCTGCCATCACTCCTGTGCCCTGGCGATAAAACTCTGGCAACGAGATTCCACAAACTCCAGCGTTGGCTTGACTCGCGCTTCATACCGAGGAAACCCGTTGACTGCTTTCATGCATTCGAGCAAAAGGCTTTCGTCTCTAATGGCAATAATCAGACTCTTTGCCTTTTCCGCAAGCACTCTTCGAACAGGGCAAGTTGCCAAAAAATCGTATGGCATGTTGAAGCTGGCAAAGTCAAACCTGGCTCTCATATCTTCTGGCCGCTCATAGTCCAAGGCCATTCCGTTATCCCATACAGGGGCGAACCCAATAATTTTCTGCGTTGAATTCTCAATTAAAAAGCCCCAGTTGTTTAGGTGTCTGTCGTAATTCTCGATAAGGAAATCCAAAAAGCACATCTCATAAAAAGGAGAGATGTCACCAAAGTCATTTTTAAGGTTCTCTATTGCCATACTCAAGGAAACTCTGGTGATGCCGGGCAGCTTGAACCTAAAGTAGCGGCTTGCCGCAAGGAGGCCTTGCTCTTTCGTGGTGAACAGACTGGATATTGACGCTGGTCTTTCATTGCGCAGTTCCAGGCAATAGGGAATAGCGTTGACACCGATCCGCTTTGCTATCAGGTACGCTAAAGCCTCGGCAAACGGTTCCAAGCCTGCATTTGAATAGCCGGATGTTCCGCCTTTGCAGAGGACAATCCCGCTTGAAGCGCGTCGCCAATACTTTGGAAGCATTCCCTCCGTGGTGGTTTCCGGCGTGGGCAAGTACCTGGATATGTCGCCTGGAACCCCTGTAAACGCGATCCATCCCAAGGCCTCATCGAAAGGATTGTCGTAAAGGTTGATTTTATCATAATCCAGATTTTCTGACTCTTCCTGAATCCAAAATGTGTCGTTCAAGCTCATCCCATGAGAGTAGCACAAGACATCAAAGTGGTTCTGCACGTTTATCGCTGACAGCACGGCCTTCCTGTGATGCCGGTTTTCTGGTATTACGCGCCTTTCTATCCAGTCCTCAATATACGCAGAGTTGACGCTAAAACTTTGAAGCTCAATCGGCATAAGCGAGGGGTTTATGATGGAAATTACTTGGTATGTATTTCCCAAAACATTAAGCTCGTGTTCAAAAGCGACAATTCGGGCATTGCCATTCATCAAATAGTATCGGGCCATATTGAGGGAAAGGGCCTCCTTTCGATCTTTGCCGCTTGGCAGGAGCTCCAAATGCGGTTGCTACTTATCCATGCCGAACCGCATTCAGGTATCCAAATCCGGAACTCTTAGGCGCCACAAGTATAACTCCTCTGGTCTTCTTTATCAATCCCCTGAGTCAACCTGTTCCAGCAATGTCAAAGCGCCAAGCATTTCTGGCAAACTCAATTTCAACTAATATCTTAATTAGCATTGACATCTAGCGCATATAGTCGTAGAATAAGACCGTATTCCGTGATTTGCCCCGACACGAGCAGTCGCAATCCACCTTGTACTTTTAACATGCAAAAGGAGGTGCATCTTGAAGAAGGTTCTTGTTTTTATCGTGCTTGCAGTTGTAATCGCAACCGCAGCCATTTTCGCCCCCACCTTTTATCAAGCGGCAAGACCCATAGTTCCACGGCTTTTAGATCTTGGCGAAAAGTATTTGCTGGAACTGAACTATGAGCAAGCTATCATGACGTTCACAAAGTTAATCGAGATTGAACCCAAGAGCGAACGCGCCTATCTTGGCTTGGCTGAAGCGTATCTCGAAAATGGAGAACCTAAGAAGGCAATAGTCGTGTTGAAGGATGGATTGGAGCAGTTGCCTGACAGCGCAGCCATCAAGGCTTTGCTTGAGAAGCTGGCGGGTCCGGAGCCCTCTCCTGCCATTGCTCCTACTGAGCCACCCGTTAAATGGAAAGTGATGTATGCGCAGTTCATCCAAGACCTTGAATATTTGTATATCGGCACTAGATTTCCTCACCTCCACTTGGACTATGAAGAATTGGCCGGCAACGATAATGAATTGAACGTTCGAAGCTTTCATATTCATGACATAGACGCGAACGGCATCCCTGAATTAATAGTGCAAAAGGCTTCTATGCATTACTCGACTAGCGATGTGTACACAATAGTCAACGATTCAATCCAATACATAGGCGCATGCGGATATCCACCCTTGATCTCAAGCGATAGCAACTTCCCAGGTGTATTTTCGACTAATGAAGACTTGGGCTCAACTTATCTGGATTATAATTTCATACAAAACGGAGTAGTTTTCTTCTTGTCTGTCTATGCAGAAGATATCGAGAATGAATATTATGAAACAAGCAACAGCGCTCTCCTCGAAGCTTCCAAAAGCATTGAACCGCTTAAGCGCTTTATTGGAAGAGAAGCTATTATGGAAGAGCTAGGCGCCACTCTTGTCAAGAACTCTCCCGAAACCTACATTCCTATTAAATATCCAGTTTCATCATTTGACTATGTTGATGACGTTGAAGGAGAAGTCAAAAAGATTGATGCGGCTTACAACGAAGCCCTAGATATAATGAACTCAAGCGTTGGAACAGAGATTCCGAATACTGATTCTTATGATCCTTCCATTAAGCATCTCTACTTTAAAAATGGCGAGCCTGTGATGTTTACGTACTTTGTGAAAAGTACACTCGCGAAATCTATCGATTACTTATTGCTTGGCAACGGCGGAAAAGAGCTGTTGTTTGTCTATTCTGAATACTCGCTCCCCAATTCCCCCCTCTTAATCACTCGCATGTACTTCAAGAACAATTCCCCATTCCGATTAATTGACGGTTATGGTTCAATACATGACAACGCATATACTCATGAAGATTTTATCAAATACAATAATGCCTTCAAGATAGCCGCGCAAAAGTGCATCGATGACTTTTTGGAGAGAAAGACGTACTTGATGGGTCGCTACTTTGATTTTTTGGCGGGGAACTCAAATTGAGCTCCCCCTTTATTAACACTCGAACCCTGATCACTGGAATTTCTAAGCGAGGTGCATCTTGAAGAAGGCTATCATTTTTGCCATAGTTGCGGTTATCATCGCAACCGTAGCCATTGCCGCCCCCACCTTTTACCAAGCATCAAGGCCCATAGTTCCACGGCTTTTAGACCTTGGAGAAAAGTATTTGCTAGAACTGAACTATGAGCAAGCTATCATGACGTTTACAAAGTTAATTGAGATTGAGCCCAAGAGCGAACGCGCCTATCTTGGCTTGGCAGAAGCGTATCTCGAAAACGGAGAGCCTGAGAAGGCAATAGAAGTGTTGAGGGATGGATTGGAGCAGTTGCCTGATAGCGCAGCCATCAAGGCTTTGCTTGAGAAGCTGACAAAAGTCGAGGAACCGGAGCCCTCTCCTACTCCTGCCCCTTCTCCTACCCCTGCGCCTGCTTATTGGAAAGCGATCTATGCGCAGTTCATCCAAAGCCTTGAGTATTTGAATATGGGAAATCCTAATGTTGACTACGATTATGAAGACGTAGCCAGCGTCGATAATATATCTTGTACGATCCTTTCACCTTCATGACATGGACGCGAACGGCATCCCTGAACTAATTGTGCAAAAGTCTAATCGGCGTTTTGGATGGGACGATGTGTTCACAATAGCAAACGATTCAATTGAATACTTGGGACAATGCAGGGATCCATCTTTTGTCTCAAGCGATAGCAGCTTTCCGGGGATATTTGCGAACATTGAAAGTATGGGCGTAATATTTGGCACTTACGACTCCATAAAAGATGGAGCAATTGACATTGAGGATGTTAATATATGGTATGTAAGTTATCCATTTGGTGAAAGAGTCGAGACTGTATCTTTTATATCAAGCAACAGCGCCCTTGTCGAAGCTTCAAGACGCACTGAGCCACTGAAGAGATATATTGGACGAGAAGCAATCATGGAAGAGCTTGGTGTACCCCTTATCCTGAACGAGCCTTAAGAGCATAAACCAAACTTACTTACTTATCAAAGGGGGCTCTCAAATGAGAGCCCCCCTCTTGCCCAATCAAACATCCAGCAGCTTTGCATCCAAGGACAATTTCTCTTTTTTTCACCCCATTGCCTCTATCTAGCCTATATCGAATCCCACGCTCTTGACATCACATATCCTGACTCTTGGTAAAATTGAGTAGCAACCCATTCTATAACGTCTGCAATTTTTATGAAGTCTCGCTCTTGGCCTTTAATGCCTTTTTCCCTAAGCCTTTCCATCCTAATTATGGCTGCATCCATTAAGTACATAATGTTGTTAAAAGTTTGTTCAAAAGTGGATTTCGTTGCAACTTCGCACTGGATCTTCAAACAGTTCAGATAGTGTTTGAGAGAATCGTCATACCCATAAGTTGTTGAAGACGGCCTTGCCCCCTTAAACAGGACATCACTGAATGGATTTTTCATATAGGGAGAAAGTTTTAGGACTTCTGTCGCATCAGCTTTGCATGCCAAATCCAAGAAGGCTATTGTATATTCGGAATACGTCTTCGGATGATAATACCGTGTAGTCGTTCTCCTTATATAATCACTTTCGGGTGTTCCTAAAGCATGCAACTTGCAGCCATCAAAACTTGAATCTCCTAAAGCTATAGCGTCACACTTGGCTAACGACAGGCAAAGCAGTTGCTGGTTCGCATATCCAACAACAACTTCTTTATTGTCTCGCTTAATCCCGCCTACCAATGTCATCAGGTTGCGAAGCCAAACAAAATCATCAACAAAGTAATCCTGATGAGGATGCTCAAAGACAATGTAAACGCCATCTGAATCCCATTGGTACACGCTATCAAGGACATTCTCTATCATCCATTCATCGATTGTCGGGCTAAAAGGCAAGGCGATTGTTTGAAGCGTTTTTCTTTTATTTGCGTACTTTTTCACGAGACTTGAGGCCTGGGCTTGCAATGTGTGCCACTTATCGTAATCTGTAAGCATTTGAGACGGAATAATAAACGTATCAGATCCTATCAGATCGTTAACCTTAGAAACATAGTCTAAAACACAATCAATGTTATCTTTTTCCATATCGATAACGTCATATTCAGGCAAAAAACTGCGCGTTGCTTTAAAGCATGCCTGATTTGAGCTATACATATGAGGGTCAAACATGACTTGGCCGCCATATTTTCGCATCTCATCGGAGAACTGTTTTGCATCCACAAGAGACATAGGACTTAAAATCGCAGTTGCTCCATTCCAGCGTTCTGATAATTCCGCAGTGATAGTTTGCATTTCTTGACTCGTTTGAATATAAAGCTTCATATTTGCCCCTTTCAATACGCCGCATCTTGATTTACTGAGATTTAAGCAAATCCTTGTTATATTTCACTGGTTTACCACTTGCTATATCAAAGTTGAACCTTCTTAGCAAATAGATCGGGATGGCATGAATCTTGCCATCTATGCCAAAAGGGCCTTTCCCCGAAGCTTTTACAACGAAATCAAGCTTCCCGTCCGCTAACGCTTTACTCGCAGACGCATTTTCTCCATAATTCACATCTATAGCAAACGCAGAGTTTACAGCTCTATTGTGCAAGAAAAAGCCTATCTCGCCATTATCGTATGTCGAATGCAACGGAATATCTGTCAAATACTTGCCGCGCTCTGATGTTTTAATTATGTCATTCAATGTAATGAATACAAAGTTCTTATACAAACTTCCTATGTCCTCTAGCCCCGCGCCTATTTCTCCCAGCTGCCAGCATGCAAAACCGACATCCCCAAAGTAAAATTTTGTTATCGTTTTAAAAGAATTAATGTCGCAACCAGGAACAAACCCGCATCCCTTTATTACGTTAACATCTGTCAGCCAGCTAACAATCCTTTTCACGGAATCATTATAATCATTCTCGTTTAAAAAGCCAAAATCGCCATCAGATTTAAGCATATATTCTGAGAGTTGCTTGACAGCCGACTTTCCGCTTGTCTCTTTTAACAGCAGCCTGGTTAAGCAAGCAATGCCGTGTTTTAGCATGGCCTTGTCTTCAAGATTTCTGAAACGCTGAGATGCTTCCTCAAGAAAAACATCAAGGATTCCGTTCATTCTCCTATCGTATCCGCCAAACCCCCGCATCAAAATATAGTTTCTCAAGACAGCCGGATATCCTCCCAATTTTAGGTACAACTCAAAGGCTGCGCTTAATTCCTCATACTTTGACACTTGCGAATTTCCGTACAGGTCTATGGAATCGTACAATCCCCTGAGCTTGAACGCGCCCAAAAACTCCGGAAAAGACAATCCGCGCATTTCTATTTCTTCAACCTCTTCCGCAATCTTGACCACATTTGGATCATCATACAATCGCCTTAGATTGCTGCCAGCGGCGATCAAGTGAGACTTCATTTTATGGGTTATGCTGCGCAGCATATTGTAAAATCCTGGACAACACTGAATCTCGTCAACAAATACAATGGCGCTTGGCGAGTCTTTAAAATCATATTTGAACCTCGAAAAGAAATCCGTGTAAGCTTCCGCTGTTAGAAGCTCGCGGGTTTCTCTTGTCCATTCGTCAAATCTTCTTATGTGCTCCGGATTGGAAAAGTCTATGAGGACTACCGTCTCATAGCTTTCATGTGCGAACTTGGATATCGTTGTCGTTTTTCCGGTTTGCCTACACCCCCCGACTAACAAATTCACTTCCTCGCCAAGCTCCCGGTTCTTCTTCCATCTAGCAAAATCCAATTCTAGTCTCTAAGGAAATAGATGGGGTTCACCTCTTTTTATTTAAAGTTTAGGGCATTCCAGAGCGGTCAGGCATCCAAATCCGGAACTTTTAGCTCGTTTTGGGATGCGCCACAAGTATAACTCCTCTCCCATTCCTTTGCAACCCCAAGCAACTCATAAACGCAGAAAAGGGGATCTCTGGTTGAGATCCCCTTTTGCTTACTTCACGAAATTCGCTATAAAAACGCTTTTTTGAATCAAGAGCATGAGCATGAAAGCACTAAATCTTCTCCAGCGCGCTCTCCAATATTTCAATCCCTTGGCTTATCTCGTCCTCTGTCACAATCAAAGGCGGCACAAACCGTATGACATTGGTGCCAGCGTTCACTAGCAGAAGGCCTTTCTCAATGCATTCGGCTATGATAGGAGCGGCTGGGACCGAGAGCTCAATGCCTTGAAGAAGCCCAATCCCGCGATTGTCCAAAACAGCTGGATACTTCTCCTTCAGTCCTGAAAGCTTCTGGGTCAAGAACTCCCCTACTTTGGCGACATGCTCAAGCAGCCCGTTTTCCCAAAGCTCTTGGGTGACAACGTTGCCAGCCGCTGCTGAAAGCGCGTTCCCGCCAAATGTGGAGGCGTGGTTGCCAGGCTCGAACGCTTTAGCCAGGTCTTTCACTGCCAGAACCGCGCCTATGGGCACTCCGCCGCCAAGGCCTTTCGCCAGAGCTATCGCATCAGGGACAACCCCGTAGTTCTCAAATGCGAAGAACTTTCCGGTGCGGCCTACGCCGCACTGAACTTCATCAAAAATGAGGGAGATGCCGTCCCGGTCGCAGATCTTTCTTGCGCCTTCCAAAAACTCCTTGGTAGCTGGGCGGATTCCACCCTCGCCTTGCACAGGCTCTATTAGTATGGCGCAAGTGCTTGCGTCAACAGAGCTCTCAAGAGAAGCCAGGTCATTGAATTCCGCATGAGAAATGCCAGGGAAGTGTGGGGCAAACCCCTCTTGGTACTTGAGCTGCCCTGTCGCTCTGACTGCGGCAAAGGTTCTGCCATGGAATGAGTTTTTCATTGCCACTATCCCAAAGCGCCCGGTTCCGCTTTTGGAAGCGTTGATCCTGGCCAGCTTCAGGCAGCCTTCAATCGCTTCAGCTCCTGAGTTGCAAAAGAACGCCTTGTCAAAAGGGCTGTTTTTCACAAGCCTTGAGGCTAGCTCCACCGCAGGCTTGTTCCAATAGAGGTTTGAAACGTGGATCAATTGGGTTACTTGCTCGCTCAATGCCGCAACCAGTTTCTCATGCGCGTGGCCCAAGCTGTTGGCCGCTATTCCAGCGACAAAATCCAGGTACTTCTTTCCGTCTGAACTATAGACAAAAGCGCCTTCGCCCTTCTCCAAAACCAAGGGAAAGCGGCTATAGGTATTCATGGTCGATTCCAAGCCGGCACTTATGATATCTTTCAAGTTAGTGTTAGAGCCCCTTTCGCGCGCGCATCCCAAGTTATTATAAAAGTCATAAAAATCATAAAAATCATTTTATGCGACTTGGGATATGCTTAGTCTTTCTCCACCATGGAGCCAATGCCTTCTTTTGTGAATATCTCAAGAAGCAAGCAATGCTCCACTCTCCCGTCCAGTATGTGGACATGGGAGACTCCGGCATGAACCGCGTCTACGCAGCTTTGCACCTTTGGTATCATCCCGCCCGAGATGACGCCTTCTTCTATCATTTCAGGGATCCTTGAAGCCTTGACTCTGGTCAGGACTGTTGAAGAGTCTTTCCTGTCTTGGAGAATGCCTTCGACATCAGTGAGGAAGACCAGCTTTTCCGCCTTCAGCGCTCCAGCTATGGCTACAGCCGCAGAATCAGCGTTTACGTTATAGCTGTTTCCTTCAAGGTCAGCTCCAACAGGGGATACAACGGGAACAAAGTCCTCGTCGAGAAGCGCTTTGAGAACAGCGGGATTGACGTTTTTGATCGTTCCAACCCTGCCTATGTCGCTCCCGCCTGGCATGAGCTTTTCAACCTTTAGGAGCCCTCCGTCTTTTCCGCACACCCCTGCTGAAAGTATGCCGTGAAGGGTCAGATCTGATGCGATCTCCTTGTTGAGCTTGCCGTTTAAGACCATTTCGACCACTTCCATGGTCTCGTCGTCCGTGACCCGGAGTCCGTCCTGAAATCTTGACTTTATTCCAAGCCTTCCAAGCATCTGGTTTATCTCAGGGCCTCCCCCGTGGACAACCACGGGTTTGAGCCCTACAAACTTGAGCAAGGCGATGTCCTGCATCAGGGACTTCTTTATGTCCTTGTTGACCAGGGCGCTTCCGCCATACTTTATGACAACGGTTATGCCGTTGAACTCCTTGATGTAAGGGAGCGCCTCAACCAGGATCTTGGCTTTCTCTATATAGTCTTGCATGCATGCGCCATTGTCTGTCACGATCTGTAGTCCCCGTTTATTCTGATATATTCATAGGTCAAGTCGCAGCCCCAGGCTGTCGCCTCAAACTCTCCGTCATTAAGGCTGATCAAAATGCGGATCTCTTTTTCGGTTAGCGCTTTCTTGGCGATGCCCTCGTCAAAGGCAACTGGATCTCCGTCCTGGAACGGCTTGATGCTTCCGCCATCGCTCTCAAACGCGATTGAGGCTTTCGCTGGATCAAACTCAGCTCCGCTATAGCCCATCGCGCAAAGCGCCCTGCCCCAGTTAGCGTCAGCGCCAAAAATGGCCGCCTTGAACAACGTAGAGCTGACTACGCTCTTTGCCAGCTTCTTTGCGTCTTCGATGCTTCTGGCGCCAACTGCCTTGACTTCGATAAGGCGTCCCGCGCCCTCTCCGTCTCTGGCTATCTCAATGGCAAGGCTCTTAAGGACGTTGAAGAGGGAATTCTTGAAGTTCTCATAGTCTGGCCCTCGCTCTTCGATCACGGCGTTCCCCGCCAGGCCATTGGCTAGAACCAGGCATGTGTCGTTCGTAGAGGTGTCCCCGTCCACGGAAACCATGTTAAAAGTTTCATCCACAGACTCGGTTAGCGCCTCTTGGAGAAGGCTTTTGCTGATGGAGCAATCCGTGGCTACATAGGCCAGAAGCGTCCCCATGTTGGGATGGATCATCCCGGAACCCTTGGCCATGCCGCGAAGCTTCACGTTTTTGCCGCCTATCTGGGTTTCTGAGGTCGCTATCTTCAAAGTTGTATCGGTGGTCATTATGCCCTCTAGGGCGCTTAAAAACATTTCTTCGGAATCGCTTAAGATCGAAAAGGCTTGCTTAACCCCATTTTCTATCTTGTCCATGGGAAGCGGAACCCCTATGACTCCAGTGGAGCAGACAAGCACTTCGCTTGGATCGCAGCCGATTAAACTGGCCGCCAATCCCGCCGTCTTCTTTGCGTTCTCATATCCAGCCTGGCCTGTGCACGCGTTGGCGTTTCCGCTGTTTGTCACAATGGCGCGAACCTTCCCGCCAGCAGAACAGACTTCCTGGCACCAGACGACTGGCGCCGCCTTGACTTTGTTTCTGGTGAAACAGCCAGCGGCCTCCGCTGGGACTGTCGATAATATTAATGATATGTCCTTCTTTTGCTTCTTAATCCCCGAGTGGACTCCGGAAGAAAGAAAGCCTTCAGGCGAAACAGGCATTTTAGTCCCTTTGAACAAAGCAGACACTTTAGTCCCTCCAGATCTCACGCAGGGAAAACAGGCGCCAGATCAAGACCCGCCCGCTCTTCCAAGCCGAAAAGCAAATTCATGTTTTGGACCGCTTGGCCAGCGGCGCCTTTGACTAAGTTGTCTAGGGCTGACATAACTATTATTCTGCCGGTTCTTTCGTCTATATGAAAGCCTATGTCACAGAAGTTTGAGGCTTTTACCCATTTGGTCTCAGGAGAGATCCCTTTCTTGGTCAATCTGATAAAGTACTCGGACCCGTAGTATTTTTCATACAGGGCGAAGATGTCTTCATGCGCCGCCTTGATCGCGAGCTTCGCATTGGCTGTCACCAGGATTCCCCTGTTCATGGGAACCATGTGGGGCGTGAATGAAAGGACTACATCCTTCCCGCATGCCTTGGACAAATGCTCCTCTATCTCTGGCGTATGCCTGTGCGTTCCCACTTTGTAGGCCTTTACGTTCTCGTTGGCCTCATCGTAGTGGAGCCCCAGATCCAGCCCGCGCCCAGCGCCTGATACGCCGCTGGCGGCGTTTATTACGATGTCTTCGTGATGTATGGCCCCTTCTTTTATCAACGGGTACAAGGCCAGAATGCTGGCGGTCGTATAGCAGCCGGGATTGGCTATGAGCCTGGACTTCTTAATGTCTTCCCTGTAGATCTCGGCTAGCCCATAGGCTGCCCTGTCCATCAAGTTCCTGGAGTGGTGCGTAACTCCGTACCACTGCTCATAGGAATCCACGTCTTTTAGCCTGAAATCCGCGCCAAAATCGATGATCCTCGTGTCTTGCAAAACTTCTTTCGTCACTTTCTTGCTGGCTATGCCATGGGGCAGCGCCAGAAAGACCACATCGCACTTCTTGGCTATGAGCGCCAGGTTCTCCTCTTGGAGGACGAGCTCTTCCTCATGGCGGAAGTTCTCAAAAACCTCGCTGTAGCTCTTGCCGATATAGCTTCTTGATGTTGCGGCGAAAACCTTGGCCGCCGGATGAAAGGCCAATAGCCTCACCAGTTCCGCGCCGCCATAACCAGTTGCGCCAATGATTCCGACTTTTATCATTTTTGCCCGCCGCCTGAAGCCAGGCGGCACTCCT
>JAISWZ010000717.1 GCA_031270945.1 Clostridiales bacterium
GCGGATCTGTCCGACAGGAATATAAGGCTGGCGGAGCTGGCTTATGGATCCGCGAAGGCGCAGCAGCTGTTCCGGGAAATGATGGAGCAGGCAATGGCAGAATGCCATTTCAATACGGAAAACACTCCTCTCGTAATAGAGGCCATACCCCTTTCCACCGAGAACGTGATGGTCATAGTCACGAAAGTGGCCGAGTCTTCCAACAATGACGAGAGAGCCAATCTCGCAAGGGAAGTGAAGAAGCAAAAGAGGAGAATAAGGGAATCGACTGAAAAAATGGAGCGCGGGGGTGCAGCCACGCATATCTCAATTTTCTCTTTCGGTACATTGGATGAGGCGGCGAATGCGTCCACAAGGCTCGCCGGCGTGTTTTTTGGAGACAATTCCCTCTACAAGAGCGAGGGAAGATTCTATCTCCTGATCAACAACACCTTTGACGGCTTCTCCACGGAAGCCATCGAGTTGATTTTGGGAGAATACGGACAGAAGCACTTGTCAAGCAAGCTTTCCGCGACATACCTGGGAGAGCACGGCGAGCTGATAATAGCTGAGAACGCTGTCGACAAGCTGGCGTCAACGCTGAGCTGCAATTGAGGCAGGCCTGTTATGAGGGCAAAGCCCGATAATGAGGGCAAAGCCCGATGATTTGGGCAAAGCCCGATAATTTGGCCGCTTGCCTAAATTTAAGCCACTTGCCGAAAACCGACGTATAGGGATTTTGGAATACATATATTCTTGGAGCAATCCCAATGCTGTTTCATAAGCCGATTAATATAAAAGCATGCCAAAAAATTAATTTTTCTTTTGAATTTATTGGTATGCTCCAGATTTGCCTCTGGCAAGAATCCCGCTCTTTGAATTTTGGGATATGCCTATATGCTGGCGAAAGCGCCCGCCGAAAAGCCCAGCCCTCACAGGCTGGGCTTTTTTTGGCTCTTCTTCAGGCTCTTTTCAAACCTGGCGCGAGGAACCATCACTGAGTGCCCGCAGCATAGGCACTTTATCCTAAAGTCCATTCCAACCCTTTGGATCTCCCATTCCGTTCCTCCGCATGGATGCTGTTTTTTCAGCTCCACCTTTTGGCCTACCTCAAAGTCCAACAGTATCACCTCACTGCTTTTGCAGCCTCAAGAGCATGGTGTGGTTTTCAGCCAGCCCTTCGCTCAAGCATTTGTACACTTCCTTGCCTGTGCTGGTGCGGACGTTCAGCTGCCTGATGTTGACAAAGAAGTAGCAGACCTCGCATGGCGACATCCTCTTCACTTCTGCCGCGCACCGGTTGATCATCCCAAGCTCCTTCGCGCTGTCCGCTACTGCGCTGCACTGCGAGCTGTAAACAGGCGGGTCATCTCCTACGCCTATTATCATCCCTGTATTTCTGTACATGCTCATGTGCAATCCCATCAAGTCCCGCATTTCCCTGATGTCTGAGTCGTATGAGTAGATGTCTATCACGATGCGGCCGCCCAAATCCTTCATGTAGCCGTCATCTTTAGCCTGAGGCTTTCGCAGGCCCCATATTCCTGCCACTATGGGCACGATCACTACGGCAACCGCAGCTATCAGCACGGCTGTTAGAACACTCAAGAGATCACCGCCTTGTTTGGAGATGTGCCTTGCTGGGCATGCGATATGTACGAGAGCTTGGGGAACGCTTTGGAGCAAAGGGGTGAGGCGGCTAGGCGCATGTCCAAATATTGATTGCGCATGTTGCTTAGTGCATATCCCTAAAAAGCAGCGGCATGTTGCGAGGCAAGCGCTCGCAAGCATGGGCAGCCTTCCTTTGGGATATGCCCCTATTATAATATAAAACGGCTTCTCAATCAATCTAAGCCTGAAGCGATTTTAGAGCCCAAGCTTGTAGAAACAGGGGATAGATTGGGGGATTTGGTGGATAAACTAGGCTTTGTGAGGGTTATTAGGAGAAAAAGGCGTGAAACAGTTTAGTTAGCCTGAGGCTAAACCGCCAGGGGCGCTTGGCGCTGGGCGCAAAGCGCACATTCGAGCGTTCGCCAGATATCAAAAACACGAAAGAATCTGAAATCTATGCTTCTCAATAAGACTGGAAACATGCGCAAAACTTGAATTAGAAATTTTGCTTGAAGTTTTTGCTGTGCTTGTGTAAAATGGTTGTGCAAGGTCAGTTAATAAATTAACGAGGAAGGTTCGTCAAGGCCATTCGATTGGAGGACGCATTTGAACGCTTATCCCGGAGACATCAAAATATTTACCTGCAACGCCCATCCTGCGTTGGCTGCTCAGATAGCCAAGCGCTTGGGGATAATCCTAGGGCGGTCATCAGTTTCGAGATTCTCCGACGGAGAAATCTCCATGAAGGTTGACGAGACCGTCAGAGGCGCAGACGTCTTTGTCATCCAGCCTACATGCCCCCCTGTTAACGAGAACCTAATGGAGCTTCTGATCATGGTTGACGCTTTGCACAGGGCATCAGCTGGAAGGATAACAGCTGTGATGCCTTATTACGGGTACGCCAGGCAAGACCGCAAAGCTAGATCCAGGGAGCCCATAACCGCCAAGCTGATAGCGGATCTGATAGCCACAGCTGGGGCTGACAGGGTATTGAGCATGGATTTGCACTGCGAACAGATCCAAGGATTCTTCAACATACCCGTGGATCACTTGAGGGGAATCAGCCTTTTCACCCAGTACTACGGAACTAAGATCTCCGATTTGTCAGATGTGATTGTGGTGTCGCCTGATCTGGGAAGCGTATCCCGAGCCAGGCTTTTAGCCGCCAGGCTGGACACTCCTTTGGCTATAGTTGACAAGCGCCGGCCAAAGGCCAACGTTTCGGAGATAATGAACATAATCGGCAATGTTGAAGGCAAAAGGGCCATACTCCTTGATGACATGATAGACACAGGCGGATCGATCACAAACGCGGCAAACGCCTTAAAGTCTATGGGCGCGAAAGAGGTTCTGGCTTGTTGCACCCACGCGGTGCTTTCAGGCCCTGCCATAGAGAACATAGAGAAATCCGCTATAGAAGAGCTTGTTATACTAGACACGATACCCCTTCCTGAAGAGAAGAAGATATCCAAGATAAAGGTGATTTCGGTCGCTGTCATCTTCTCGGACGCGATCAACAGGATACATGACGGGATTTCGATCTCGACGCTCTTTGAGTGAGAGTGAGAATGCGAGTGAGTAAGTGCGTGAGTGAATGAATGAGTGCGTGAGTGAATGAGTGCGTGAGTGAATGAGTGAATGAGTGAATGAATGAGTGCGTGAGTGCGTAAAAGAAGAGTGCCTTGGGCGTAGCCCAAGGCACTCTTTGCGGTGCGCGGGGCCGTGGAGGCGAGGCAGGGCTGATATATGTCGATGCGGGTATATGCGTTTTAAGGCAGACCTAGCCTAATGGGGAAAAAGGTACAAAAAAAGTTGCAAAACGAAAAAACCGCTGTTATAATAGTAATTCAAGGAAAATTTCAAATGCGGCTAAAGCAAGCAACAATTTAAAGATGGCTTGCTATTATGATGGATCGATATTACGATGGAATTCTATTATACAGGAGGGATTTTATGCTTAACATTTGGATTGGAAGATGTGAATACTCAATTTATTATCCACATAACCTTTTTAATGCGATCTATAAGGAAAGCTGGTTTGAAGACCCTCTTGTCAAACAAATGGTAGAAGATGTTGATAATTCAAAGGTGATAGAGCCAACTCTGTTACGCGACTTTTCAGGCAACGTCAAAAGCCTAATAATGCTTTACGAGGAGCCTTCAGTGCTTATTAATGGAAACTTCTTGGATGAAAATTGCGCTCGCTGGGTAGAAGAAATTGGGAAACAGGTGGATTGTTGCATGACCTTGACATATGCTATGCCGTTTGGAGGGGGAAGGATTAAGTCTAAAGAAAAATTTGAATGCAGAATAGCCAACAATGGTTGGACTACTGAAACATACAACGACTTCTTCAAGGTTTTCGCCGAATTCATGTCTGAAACAGATGGGATGTTTGATGAATGGATCGACCCTCCGGAGATGTATAAAAAATGGTTCATTCCTCCGTTTGATTTGTAGGATGGAATCAAAGATTTTGATGAGGATGGTTCAAATGATTAAATCCGACTAAGAGCATATCCCGAAAGTTAAATAACTATAAAAAGCCCAAGCTTTTAGCTTGGGCTTTTTATAGTGCTTAAGCGACCGGATTTTTAATTACAGCAGCTTCTTAATAACTTGAACGTCAAGAAAGGAATGGGCTTAATACGCTAAAACTTATAAATTGGTTACCAAATTCTTTGATATAGATCCCAAATTAAGATCGCAACATTTCCTCGTGTCATTTCTTCGTAGCTGTCGAACAATCCGTCAACGCGATGAAGCATAATTCCCGCTAGGTCAACTAAATATATATCACTTTTAGCCCAATCAGGTATCTCTGAGTCATCTTTGAATTTGTAGTGTTTATCATCAGGAGGGGTAGTGTACCCCATCTCATTGGCAAGCAATCTTCCAGAGATGGATATTATCTGGGCTTTAGGTATGTTTGTGTTCGTTTGATTTGGGGATGGAATCAAAGATTTTGATTAGGTGGTTCAAATAATCATATCTGACTATAACTGGAAATTTAGCAATCTGAAATCAACGTTTATTGATATGATTAACTTGGCAAATAGCCATAAATCAGCGGGTTATACTTGAAAGTAACTTGCCTTGCAATACTTGGAAATGTGATTGCATTATATGATTGCTTAGGCTTGCATAAATAACTATAAAAAGCCCAAGCTTTTAGCTTGGGCTTTTTATAGTGATTAAGCGGCTTGAATTTTTATTCCGGGTTGCTTCTTAGAGCATATCCCAAAACTTATAATTAGGTTACCAAATTCTTTGATATAAATTCCAAATTAAGACTGCAACATTTCCTCTTGTCATTTCTTCGTAGCTGTCAAACAATCCGTCAACACGATGGGACACAATTCCTGCAAATTCAGCTAAATATATATCTCCTATAGCCCAATCAGGTATCTCTGAGTCATCTTTGAATTTGTATGGATATTCTTCATCTTCGGGAGGGGGAGTGTATCCCATCTCATTGGCCAGCACCCTTCCAGAGATGGATATTATCTGGGCTTTAGGTATGTTTGTGTTGCCCCTAAAAGTATTGTCCTCATAGCCTGCGATAAGTGACTGATTCTTTGAGGATCCTGCAGCGCCAAAAAACCAGTCAGATTTTTTGACATCGATGAAACCGCCGTCAGCGTTAGCGTTTAACTTTTTTAACGCTAAGACAAATAGGGTTGCAACCTCAGCTCTCGTAATCTTGTCGCTAGGTTCGTACTCGGTAGGGGTTCTTCCGTTAATCACGCCTTTAGAAGCGAGGGCCTTAATAGCTTTTTGGACTTGTGAATGCTCTTTCTTGATGTCAGAAAAGTCTTTTTCGTTCAAAGCTACGTTGAAGACTCCAGATTTTTCGATTTTCGCCATGAACGTGCCAGAACCGGGATCATAGATTCCGCCAGTGTTGGCGCCCTCGGAGTCAAA
>JAISWZ010000018.1 GCA_031270945.1 Clostridiales bacterium
GCCAGATTAGCGCTTGCGGTCGAACATTGGTTTGCCTTTATAAATATAGCATATAGCGATGGGCTTGTCAACGGCCAGCGCTTTTTGCTTTCCTGAATAAGAAAAGAAGAAGACGTTTCAGGATATAGAGGCGATAGCGCTGCAATCCTTGAAAGCATATAGGTTCTTGATTGCGTGTAATCCCTGGGCCTTGACGGGAAAACTTAAAAAATCCCAACCCGGCCTGACCTAAAAATCCAATCACCTTCAATAAGAAGACAGCCTGGAGAGGACTCCTCTCCAGGCCGCTTGGTGTTACGAAAAGGAACATATTAATTAAAAATTTGACAAAGTTCGCCGCATGGTGTACTATGAAAGAATATTCCTGCGCTAAATCTGCCGTGTCGCATAAGCCACGAGACAAGTCCGATTATATACTGAAGATCGCTCAAATATGGAAATTTCTTGTCGTTGCCCGCCTCAGAGCATGCTCTAAAAGCCGGTCGGGACGCTCCCGCTAACGATAGGAAAATTCTAATTCATACCGCTCATCTAAATTATGAGAATGCAAACTGATGAGCGTTCAGCAAAAAACACATTGCAAACTTTTTAAAAAACAGAAGATAAACCAAATGCATAGCCAAGCCTGGAGGGGGTTGCCTCCAGGCTTACGGGGTACGCTTTGGGGGTTTTGGGGTTTGCTCTAAAACGTGAAAGCGCATTCATTGCCGTATTTCGGGGAATCCAAAAACGCCTCAAGACCTGCTTATCCTCTTTCCGTAGTCGCTCAAGAGGGTCACCTGAAAGTACCCGTCAACGCTCTGGAATATAGGATCAGGAAGGTTGTGCTCGCGCATTGCGCGGTAGATCGTGGATATGCCGGAATAGCGGTTTTCTACGACCTTTTGCGTTTCAAGGATGCTTGCTATGGTCTCATTGCGAGTGTCCATCTTGGCCCTGCCAAGCTTTTCTATGCCTAGGTGGCCAAAGAGCGCTCCTTCGCTCCGTATTTCCAGACGGTCAGAGAACATGGTAATCCTGACTGGAACGCCTTCTGACCTGGGGCTATAGTCCCTGTGCATCAAGGCGTTGATGATGGATTCCCGTATGGCTGGAAGAGGGTATTCAGGCTTTTCAACCCTTCTTCCGTTTTTGGGTATGTTCTTGCGCCTCATGTTCCTCTCTACGAAGAGGGTAGCGTTTTCAACCATCTCCTTGATTGTGCCTTCGATTCGCCTGCTTTCGGTAAATCTCTCTCCTGTTGAGATGGATGTACCTGGGACAACAAGTCCAACTACGCAGAGCTGGCGAAAGATGGCCTGGGGATGGGCGGAGAAGCACATGACTCCAGCTAGGGTAGGCTTTCCGTCTCTTGCCACGCCCATAAGCCCCAGAAGCTTGTCATCAGCCATGGAAGAGGTGCTGAGGTTCTCTTTTCTTACAGTTGAGAGGCACTTTTTCACCATGTACGTGCTTAGGCTGGACAGGGTAGCAGACTCCACGATCCTAAGGTCATCATGGATTCTTCTTCGAAAGGCGTCGTACCTGAAGACCTCATACTCATTTATAGGCTCGTTGGCGCTGCCTACGCGAACCCAAGCGCCCTTAAGCCTGCCTAGCCCTTTGTAGAACACCGGACGCTCAGGTATGTTGGCGGGAGGTATCTCTGCCGCGACTATTGTTTTGCCGTCTATCTCAGCAGTGGTGAAGAGAGGGAGGATAGCTGGCTCCATCTCGCTGCACTGGCTTTCTACCTGGAGCTTGAGGTTGTCTGGATCATAGACCCCAACAACCCTGTGGCCTTTTTCCTCGTCAAGCCCAAAGAGAATAACTCCGCCGCCATTCTGGTTGGAAAAGGCGGAAAGGGTGTCATAGAGGCTGTTGGGGCATCCAGCAGCGGCAGACTTGAGTTCAATGGCCTTCAGGCTTCGCTCTTTTAGCTGAATGCCCCTGGCGAGCCCAACCAGGCTTTCTTCGTTCATAATCAACCTCCTGAATAGATTTGAATTGAAGTGGGGTGTTTTGGCAAACCTGATATATATGCTGACGCGTTTGCCATAGGCGCATATCCAGCTCTAAAGTGAAGAAAGCAAGCCAAACCAAGCGGTTGTTGAGGATACGCTTTTGATCTACCATTATTCTATGCAGCGGATGAACCTATATAAGCTTGATCCTATAATCGATCAGAGAAAGGGTTGACTTTGGGATATGCTCTTAAAGCCAAAATCCAAAGCATGCTTGAATTGGCAAGCATTAAATGATGTTTCCAGTAGGCCTGGCATGGTATGATTGGATATCTGATATATATCTGCAAAAAGCATGGCGCAAAGCCAAGAAAAAACGCATACAGACAAAATGGGCGGTGAAATGATTGGGCCTTTCTTTCGTGTCTCTGTTAGGCGGAGACGCAACAAAGTACGGGTTTGACAAGCGGGACTTGACAGAAGGGAAAAAGCGAACTGGAAAGCTCAGATTTGACGAGGGGCCTGAAGCGGCAATAGGGATCTTGCCAAGGCAAGGCGACTTCGCGGCGCTGGAGAAGGAGTCGATAACAAAGATCCTGGATTTCTGCCCGAAGTCATTCGTGCTTGAAACCGAGGTTGTCAAGCCGGGTTGGATCAAGGACAACCTGAGCAGGAGAGCTGGGCGGAGCTACTCCATCTTCACTCGGATCGTTGGAGACCGGGCGGTATCCATTGGGGTCAGAAAGGATCTGGCCGACTCGTTTTCTCCGCTTGAGCTGTTTCCGAATGTCGGAGAGTCTTTTCGGACTGTGGCAAGGAGAATGACTGCGGCGCTAAGCAACCCTTTGCTAAAGGACATAGTGATAAACGATCTTATCGACACGCATGGGCTAACGGAAACCGAAAAGCTCGTGGAATTTATTAAGGAAAACAAGTCAGGGCTTGGCTTTGCATCCCTGTCCCGGCTAGCGGAGCTAGCCAACGAGGATCGGGAGCTGCAGGAGGCGTTTTTCACAAACAAGACGCTCATAACCGAGATGGCGAAGGCCTTTCCTGAGATCCCGGGAGAGACGATCAGGATTCTTGAGCCTTCGGTTGGATCTGGCGCGTTTATCCCGTTTCTGGCGAAGATCTACGGAGCGAAGAAGAACGTCGAGATCACGGCGGTGGACATCAGCAGCAGGGCAAACGCCGCTTTGAAAGAGCTTTTGAAGTGGATGGAGCTTCCCACAAACATCCATGTTGAGTGCATCTGCGAGGACTTCCTTGAGATGGAAATTAAGCCCAAGTTTGATCTGGTAGTGGGGAATCCTCCTTTTTCCAAGTCAATAAAAGGGACTAAGCTTGAAAGCTACAGATCCAAGGCGTTCAACAAGAAAGCCATGAACACCTCTGCCTTCTTCTTGGAAAGGGCGCTTAAGCTTGCCGACAAGGTAGTAATGGTAATGCCCAAGTTTCTGCTTAATACCCCGGAATTCAAGGACACCAGGCTGCTTTTGTCTGACAAGTCGGTGGACACAATCATTGACTTTGGGGAAAAAGGGTTTGGCGGGGTTCTCATTGAGACAATCGCCCTGCGGATAGATCCGAAGGCGAAGCCTGGCAATACCGCTGTCATCTCAGTGACAGAAAACGAAGCCTTCTTGAACCCCCAGTCTTACCTCACCAGTAGCGAATTCCCTTACTGGCTGATATACCGGGACACCTTCTTTGACAAAGTCAGAGCCAAGCTTGACCTTGGGATCTTTGACGCTTTCCGGGATAGGCAGATAACAACAGGGATGCTAGGGAGAAGCGGGATCAGGGTCTTAAAGTCCAGAAACCTAAATGACGACGGAACAGTGATACTTGACATCTTGGGGTATGACGCCTACATATCCGAGGATATCGCCAAAAACTTGGCTATATTCCGCTACCTGGACAACTCCAGCGCCTACATGGCGCCGAACATGACTTACAACCCAAGGCTGGCCAGAAAGCCCAAAGGGGTTCTTGTAAACGGATCAGTAGCGCTCCTGATCCTCAAAGACGGGCAGCCCCCTCTCACGGATGAGGAGATGAGGTTTATTTCAAGCAATGAGTACAGGTCGTTTTACAAGATCGCAAGAAACCGGCAGTCCAGATCGCTAAACATAGACTCAAGCTCCATTTTCTTTTTTGGAAGGCTGAAGAAACGCCGATAAGTCATCAGGCCAAAAGACTAAAACAAAAAGCGCGAAAGATCCAAAACCAAGATCAAAACCAAGATCAAAAAAGGAAGCTGGGCCCAAACCGGGCCCAGCTTCCTTTGCTTTTTGCTTTTTTATCTTTTCTTTTTAATTTTTCTTTTTTTGATTTTTCTTTTTGTTTTTTTCTTTTTATCTTTTTCTTTTTATTTGCATTTTCCCCATTTATCAATAGCCGTACGCCAGACAAGCCAGATCTCAAGACCCTCCAAACAGCTTCATCGCCGCTGGGGCCAAACCTATCATAAGCCCTAGCAGGGCGCCAAGGTTTGTGATCACGGAAAGCTCGTTGTGCACGACAGAGAGTATGACATCCTCTGCTTCGTCAATGCTGAAGCCGTTCATTTTGTCCTCAACCATTTTCTCGATGTCCATGCTCTCGGCTATGAAGGTTGCTCCTTTGGCTATCGCCAGTTGGACTGCGCTCATGAGCATATCCTTGACGTGCTTGAAGCTTTTCTCAGGAACGGCGTCCAAGATCCCGTTTATCCTTGTCTTGGCCAATTGGACAAGCACCCGCTTTATGAGATCAAAGAATAGCTCAGTTATTTTGTCGTTGATCGAAACCCCGCCTATGGTTCCGGATCTGAAGGAGTCAGCGAGCTTTCCCGCCCAGTCTCCACTGTCAGGGATCTTGCCCAGAACGTCTGAGGCGTCTTTCACAAGAAGAGATGTGACTAGGTCTCCCATCTTGTCAACGAGCATGGCTTGGTTTGTCTCGTCAAATATATAGGTGTAGATCTCGCTCTTGATCTGCTGCCAGATGCTAGAGGGGTTCAAGAAAATGGATATGAACTTCAGGTTGCTTCGAATGAGCTTATCGAGTATCTGGGTCATCTTGAAATCCAGGATCTCGTTTTCGCCAATCAGATGCGCTATCTTCTCGGCTATAAGGCTTGCGTTGTCATGCACCAGGCTCTTTATCGAATCAACTACGCTGTCAGGCAGAAAATCTCCTATCGCCTTGCCAGCTGGAGCGGAGTTGCGGAAGCTGGCGAAGCCGTCTGTCAGAAAAGACTCGAACTCTTCTGACGCTATCCAGGCGGATAGCCGCTCTTCAACCTGAGGCCTCAACCTTTCGATGCACAGCTCGATAAACCTGGTTCCAGGACCTGGAGGAAGGATCTCTTCAAATGGGTGCGCGGAGGCGACAGCTGGAGCGATAGGCAAATCAGGCGCGTCTGGGTTAGATGGCTCTGGTTCTGCGACTTCGGATTCTTGAACTATATTAGAAACAGGATTTTCTTCTGGGATTATATCGCTTTCAGATGCTGACATGCTCGAAAAGCTGTCGTTTAGCATCGAGTGAAAGCTGGCTTCCTCTTCGATCAGGGTTTCGTCTGTGATAACAGGGAGTCCGTCAGCAAAACTGACAGAGACGGGATCGTTGGAATCCAGGGAACCAAACTCCTCCGACGCTCCAGAGCCCGCCCCGGCTCCGTTTTCCATCATGTCGCACTCGCGAAAACTGGGTTCCGCCGCTAGGCTTATCTCAGGGATGCATGGGCTTGAAGTGGTCGCGTCAGCCAAAGAGGCGTCTTCATCCCGCTCAAGCAATGGAGTGAGCTTCTCAAATATGTCCCCAAGCGTCAAGTCTGAGCTTTTAAGCCGCTCCAGCATCTCATCCAAAAGCCTCTCCATTGAGTCAGATGTCTTCTGCGAGTTAAGTTCCGATTTTAGGACTTCTGGAGTTAAAAGCTTGCCGCTGACTGTCTCGGCCACTTTCTTGGTAAGGCGAACGCGCTCTTTCGGGATCAGACCTGGGGTCAAGGGAATCTTTATGCCGAAGATTCGCTTTTCCTCTTTGGGCAGAAACAGCATTTTGATCGCCAGCCAGTTGGTGATGTATCCGATAACCGCTCCGACAACAGGAGTTATTAGAAAGGTCTGAAAGTCAAACATTTATTCACCCGCTTAAAATTTATTGTGTAGCATTTTTCTGTTTTTGGGTTGCTTTCGTTCACCCGCTTAAAATTTATTGTGCAAAGCATTTTTTGATTTTTGGGTTGCTTTCATAAGCATATACGGGAAAACCAGCAAGGGGTCTGAAGTGGCTTTTCGGGCATTTATCAGAAAGAAGGGGACAAGCGCGAAATTTGGGGGTTATTGGCGGGTGCCTGGAATGAGACAGAAATGGGGATTGTAGCGGCAAGAAAGTGACTCGTGATGGAAAATGGGAAACCAAAACCCAAAACCCAAAACCCAAAACGCAAACCCAAAACCCAAAACCCAAAACCCAAAACCCAAACCCCCAACCCCCCTAAGCTTAGTGTATGCCCTAAGTATTCCCATAGAGCTTAAATCTTTGCTGATGGGCAAGAAAAAAAGCGGCTTGCGCCGCTTTTAACTTAAGACGAAGGATCTGAGTGCTAAAAAGCGCGGCTTTTCCACGCCATAAACCAATTTTAGGATATGCTTTAGCATGATGCCTTTACTGCCTAAGACTGCCTAAGACTGCCTAAGACTGCCTAAGCGCCTCATTAACATTGATCTCGCATCCCGGGAAGATGCTGACAGGGATATTCCCGTCTCCGTAAACATTGCAGACATACTTGCCGTCCGACAATGCGCAGGCTGTTACAATTCTAAGCTTCGGGCTTACGATCCAGTACTCGCGTACCCCGGCCTCTTTGTAAACCTTAAACTTCGTAAGCAGATCATGCCTTTCCATAGGCGAGGAGAGTACTTCGCCTATAAGGTCAGGCACCCCTTTGCAAGCTATTCCGTCGGCCAGTTTTGTCTTGTTGCAGACAATGACAAAATCGGGCTGGACTACCATGTCATCTTTGCCATCAGGATTGAGGCGCACAGCTATTGGGCCCATGATCAGCTGGCACGGCTTTTCTTTCAAAGCAAAGTCCAATTCCTTGCTGAAGCCAAACAGCGCGGACTGATGCCGTATAGGCCATGATTTAGGCAGATGGACAGGAACTCCAGCAATCAGCTCCCAGCGTTCTTCATCGTCCCAAGAATAGAAGTCGGAATAGGTGTATAGCTTGCCTGGCTCTGGTTTTGGCATTTTAAGCCCTCCTGGGCAAAAACTAATATATGAAAGCCTCGTCAAGACCGCTTTGGCGCTCTGGAATGATGAGTGCTTAAGGCCGACGATTGCTTAAGTTTAGAATTGCTGCGGTTCGATTGTTGCGTTGTTCAATAAGAGAGCCAAGCGATGGGCACGCATGCGATTTTGCGAAGAATTACCTAGCGCGTCAAACCCTGCCCAGCGTTGCCGAGGCGGCAAGCCGCCGCCTCGGCTTTGTTTTTACATCCTTTTTTTGTCTAACTCCCATGCCTCATTGCTCTTGTCTTAGACTCTATGTTCTTGCCTAAGCTCTTGATTCTGGCCTTAACTCTTGATTTTAGCCTTATCTCTTGATTCTCGCTTTAGACTATATGTTCCTACCTTAGACTCTTTGCTCTTGTTCTCTACCAAACTCCCATAACTCAAGGCTTCCCGAACTCAACTCTCCGCATTCCCCGTAACTCAAGGCTTCCCGAACCCAGCTCTCAGCCTAACCCCTAACCCCTAGCCGACCTGCCTCCGACACTATGTTCCTACTGCTTGTCATTAAGCATGTATGTCAAAGTCATCAAGCTGTCAGTCAAGTGGAGGCTTTCGAGCTTCACGCCAAGCTCTTCGGCCTTTTTGACGTCAATCCTGGAAAAGCTCCAGATAGCCTTGACGCCTCCGTGGGCTACTGTTTCAAGGAGCTTCCCAGCCTCTTCATTTGGGACACAGAAGAC
>JAISWZ010000035.1 GCA_031270945.1 Clostridiales bacterium
CTGTGTCAATGTCTATTCTTGGATAATACTTCAGCTCTGGAGTTCCATCTTCCCTGAATTCAAGAGGCAGAAAAACATAGGTTGAGTTAAAATAATCATTGGCGTCCCAGCGATCTCCAACATAAAGGAAGGATGTGGCCTCGGTTCCACTGATCTCTAAAATGAAAGCTGGCTGGGAGCCGTACGTGGTCTTGTCCCCTATCTCTATAAGCCTGCTGAAGCGACCTTCTATGCTTTTTGCCGTGGCGTACTTACACTGGTTGGGTGCCCACCCAGTGCAGAAAGAGGAAAGCATATAGCAGACGCCGCCCCTTCTCGCCACTGCCGGGGCTTCCCTGTACTCTCCTGGCCATAAGCGGCTCACCAGGCTGCCAACATTTAGGTAATCGCTCTGCAAGCGGTAGACGTGCATGTCCGCGTTGTCTCTTGCCGCTGATATGAAGTAGGCGTCTCCGCTATCATCTTTGAACAGGGTGCAGTCTCTGGACATTTCTCCGAATGGGTTAAAGCTTCCGTGATAGGTGAAATCGCCATCAGGCGAATCACAAGTCGCGACGGCGGCGGCGGCTGCGCCGTAATTCTCGCCGTTCTCATAGTGCGCCCACAGCACGTACTTCTTTATTTCTGAATTGTAGAGAACCTTTGGCCTTTCCAGGTTGATTTTGCCGCCTTTTTCGTTTCTCAAGTCCAGGTTGGCGCGAACCCTCGTCTTTTCTGTTTTGGACTCTGTAAAAAGCACATGGTTCCTGAATTCCCATCTCGCCAGATCTGTGGAGGCGTAGCAGCTGACGTAAACATTGTCCAGCCTGTTCTCGCCATACCAGTAATACATGCCGTTTTCTTTTAGCATGAAGCCTCCATGGGCATGCAAAACAATTCCGTCAGCATCGTGCCATTTCTTGCCATTCTCGATAATCATGTCTATTCTCCTTATGTCGCGCAAGCCTCTGGCGATGCTAAATAAAACTTTAAATCAGCATGGCGCAGAGGCTGCAGGTTCCTCGCCGAGAGTGATTGCGGGCTTTCATAATGTTGTAAAATCCCATCAAAACACGTTGCGACAGCTGTTTGAGACATGTTTTGCGGTCTTGTTTATCGGCCTCATATAAGAGGCTGGCAGCTCTCGCTGCCAGCCTCTTTGGCGGATCCCGATCATGCTTAGCAACAAATGGCAAGTTGCGTGTTGAAGTGTCTCTCGCCTTTTTGAATCACTGACGAACGCTCAAATGTATAAATTTCTCATCGCTGCCCGCCTCAGGAGCCAGTCGGGCCGCTGCCGCTAACGACAAGAAACTTCTAAGAGCATGTCTTTCGTCAGTATAGCACAAGGCTAGCGCTCAGGGAAGCGCCATGCCTAAAAAAGCTACGCCGAAAGGGGCACAGTGCTTGTCGCCCAGCCTTCGTCCACGATCACGCCTTTTTCGGGCGTCTCCTTGAAGCGGACGAACTCCATCGACTGCTGGACAATGGTTTTGCCGGTGGCGATCTCCGTCACTTCCACGTCGTAGCGGATGGCGGCCCAGTTGTCCGCGATGATCATGTTGTGGAACTTGCCCAGCTTGATGTCCTGCTTTTTGAACAGGTCGCCCATCATGTTCTGGTATTGCTTGAGCGTGAGGCGGTGCCCGTAGACATTGTAGATGGAGGCGTCATCGTAGAGGGTGTTGCACCAGGACAGCCAGCTGTCGTACCCGCCGTTCCAGTTTTTGAATCCATTTTCCAGCCTGTCTTTGATTGCTGCTTCGATCCTTGTCAAAATGAGCCCTCTTTTCTGAATAAGAGCATATCCCAAAATTATATCCGAGGCTGCGGAAAAATCCGGCGTTGAAGCGTTCGCCAGGATTTTTCCGCAGCCATTTCGGAATTTTGGGATATGCACTAGATGTGCCAGGGAGCGAAGAGCTTTGCTTTTCGCTTGTGGCGTCAGGCGTTATTAGTGCATATCCCAAAATTCCGTTAAGGCTTGCAAACGCCCGGACTTTTGCAAGCCCCGGAATTAATTTTGGGATATGCTTTTTGTCTGATGGCGTTATTATGGGGCTCATATATTTGCATTTTGTTGCTGTTTTGTTGCTGAAATGTTAATCTGCGGATGCCCTAGTTCAACAGCGAAAACCGTGCCTTTGCCAGGCTGGCTTTGGAGATGTATTTGCCCGCCCAATATTTCCATTACCCGCGCCACAAGCGCGAGCCCTAGCCCGTTTCCCTCGGCGTTATGGGATGTGTCGCCTTGATAGAACTTGTCAAATATGCGGGAAGTGGTCTGCTCATCCATCCCGCAACCTGTGTCAGCGATTTCGACTGTCACGATTCCATGCTGCTCTGTCTGCCTTAAGGTGACGCTGCCGCCCTCTTCAGTGAACTTAAGCGCGTTTGAGAGAAGGTTGTTCCAGACAATCTCAAGAAGCTCGGGGTTTGAGCGGATCAGGCATTTGTCGCTTAGCTCCGCTGAAAAGGAGATGTTTTTGCGCTCCCACCAATCCTCAAACGCCAATGCGCACTCGCTGAGCTGGCGACTCAGGTCGAACTCGATTTGAGTTGGCTTTAGCTCCGAATTGTCCAGCTTTGAAAGCTTTAGGATGTTTGAGACAAGGGTGTTCAGCCTTTGGGCCGCTGAGATGATGATGCTGGCGTATTCGCGCTGGGTGCTTGCGGGAATTTCCGGATTTTGAAGAGCGCTTGCGTAATTCTGCATGACAGCAAGGGGCGTCTTGATCTCATGGGAAACGCTTGAGATAAAGTCGTTTTTCATCAGCTCTGCGCTTCCTAGCTCTACGACCATTTTGTTGAAGTCCTCAAAAAGAACTTCGACATAGTCCTTTTTGCCGTCTTTGCGGGTCGGGTCGAGATGAACGGAAAAATCGCCCCCGGCAACATTTCGGGCGGCAAGGGACAGCGCCTCAAAGGGTATGGAAAGCATTTTGCGGCGAAAATGGCGGACTATCCCGCAGAGGATTGTAGACATGAATCCCCAGTACCCCATGTTTGTGAAAAGGAACTCCAAAGGCGCTTCGTTTAAGCCAAAGTGCCTGTTAAGTATTATCGCCTGACCGCCAGCCATGAGGAGCATGCAGTCATAGATCGCCAGGTACTCAACCCAAGCCCCGATCTTTGCCGTCACGCGGGGATCTGCATGAGACTTCAGCATGTTGTCACCGCCTTGTAGCCAAGCCCGTGAACCGTTTTTATCGTGAAGCCGGAACAGCCTGAAAACTTGGTGCGGAGTTTTGTGATGTAGACGTCCACAGCCCGAAGAGTGGCGTCGCTGTTGATGTCCCAGAACTCGTCCATAAGCTGCTGCCTGGAGAACGTCTTGTTAGGGTAGGAAAGGAGCTTGTAAAGGATGTTGAACTCCCGGGTGGTCACAGGGACTTCAGCGTTGTCAACCAGAGCGGTTGTCGCGTCGGCGTCAAGCATGAGGCTGCCTACGGCAAGCCTCTTGCTTGCGGCTATGTTTGCGCGGCGCAGGAGAGCGCCTACCCGGAGCACCAGCTCGTCTATGTTTACAGGCTTGGTCATGTAGTCATCTATGCCAAGCCTGAATCCCTTCTGCTTTGAGGCGAAATCGTCAAGGGCGCTCATGAAGAGAATGGGGATCGCCTTGTTGAGGCCGCGCACGGTCTTGGCAAACTCAAAGCCGTCTATCCCTGGCATCATTATGTCAGAGACGATCAGGTCGAAAAGGGCGTTGTACATAAAGCCGTAAGCGTCATTTGCACAGAGCGCTCCAGCCGTTTCATAGCCGCTATCTTGCAGATATCGGCATACAATCCTGTTGAGCTCGATGTCGTTCTCGACGACAAGTATTTTAACCATAGCAGACCTCCTGCGCAGCGTATTTGGCGCCTTGCCCTGCGAGCCCTTGGGTTCCATATTTCACCCAGCGCTCGAAGCGCCATGAATCGCGTTTTACGACAATAAGAGCATATCCCAAAATTCCTCTAGTGGCGCAGCAAAAGTCATCGCGATGCTTTAACGCGTGACTTTTGCAAGCCATAAAATTGATTTTGGGATATGCTCTAAAAGACGAATGTCTACAAATCATTATACATCAGCGCTTTCAAAAGGCAAAGAGGTTGGAATCATTGCGAGCGCCGACAGGCTGCGCCTCTAATCTGCATTTTTCGACTTGATTTACATGCGAGGTGTTGACACGTGTATTTTTTTTGGATAAAATAGATCGTGACGCAGGTTGCTTTAGGGATGCGCAGCGACGCTTGCGGCACAGGCGAGAAAATTTTCTTTTTTGCAGCTTCGGGGTTTGAGTTCGATTTTTGCGCAAATCTGTCAAGCCGGACGCGAAGTGTAAAACCTGGTAGGTTACCCCATAAAACATATCGGGTTAAAATTCCGCCTTTCCAGAGCGGCTACATAAAAACAGGCCCCAAAGAGCGCGGGATGCGTTTGCCCAATGTCCAAGGGCAAATCGAAAAGCCATGCGAACTGCGCTTTTCCTCAGGGATGCTTTTATATAGCGAGCGGCGGAATGATTCTTTGCAAGAACTCCATCGATGCCAAAATCAAGGCGCTTTTATGATTGCGCAAAGCGCCCGGCAAGGGCACGAACTGATGAATCAAAAGAAAAACAAGCCAGGATGGCACCCTGGCTGCGATGAAGCTTTACTCGTGAAGCGCGGCTCTTTTCGCTCACGGTATTAGCAAATTGGAGGAAAAATGGAAAACATACAAGACAATGACGTGGCCATTTTGAGAGACTTGGCCAAGCACCAGCAAGAGATCGCGAATTCTCCCGCAAACCTGGCTTTAGTGAAGGAATGGGAGGAGCACAACTCGTTTCGCGGCAAAAGGCCAATGGTCTATCTGGAGACAGGGACATTGGAACAGGAGCTAATCCCCCCGCTTCTGAAGTGCGAAGGGCCTGAAGCAAGAAAGATTGAGTCAAACCTCTGGCACAACATGTTGAACCATGTGCTTATAGGCGATGACTCTCCAGTGATTGATCACTACTCGGTAAGCCAAAGGTTTTCTTTTGCCCTTTTTGGGCTGAGGCTTGCTGTGACGCATGACTACCCAGAATCAGGCCAGCCGGAGTACTTGGAGCAGTTCTACAAGGATCCGCGCAAGTTCAAGAAAAGCACATTCGCAATGGACAAGAAAGGCGAGGCGGCGGAGCTGGCCCAAGCGCAAGAGCTGTTTGGGGACATCCTTCCGTCAAGGGTCGAGCATGGCTGCGTCAACGTCATCCCCTTAAGGCTTGTGGCTCACCTCATAGGAATAAAGAACCTGTACATCAGCATGGGCGATCACCCGGACAAGCTGAAGCAGCTTATGAAAAGGGTGACGGAAGACGTAGAGTCCTACTTCCGTGTGATGGAAAAGGAAAAGCTTATCACACCGACCAGCGACTGCCAAAGAATCTTCCAAGGATCCTTCTGCTGCACAACTGAGCTCCCTAAAGAGATTGGGGCAAAGCCGTTGACAACAAAGGACGTTTGGGGCTACATGGATTCGTTTGAAACATTGGGTGTAAGCCCTGACGCTTTTGGCGAGTTTTTCTTTCCCTACCTCAAAAGCCTGGCTTCGAACTTTACCCACTTGTCGTACGGAAGCGATGAGCCAGTTAATGAGATTTGGGAAAAGTACATCAGCGCCATCCCCTCAGTCAAGAAAGTGTCCATCTCTTACCACTGCGACGAGAAGTTCATGGGCAAGAAGCTCAGAGGGAAGAATGTCATTTACAACAGGAAGCCCAAGCCGGAATTCCTTTTGGCCGAGACCCTCGACGAGGACGCGATCAAGGCGCACATCAAAACCACGCTTGACGCCGCCAAGGGGTGCAAGCTTGAGATAACGCAAAGGGGCATAGGCACAGTCAACGGCGACATCACCAAAGCCAAGAGGTACGTGGCATTGATAAGGGAGACTATCGAGGAGAGCTGGAAGGGCTAGTTGGCCCGGCTTGAGCCGAACTCTGGAAGGAATAAAAAGCTCTGCCTGGCTGAGCCTTGGAAGATGAAAAAGGTTCTGCGTCTGCGGAGCAATTAAACGGATGATGCTACGTTTGCAAAATATGGAGTACTATTTCCTAAGAGAAAAAGAAATAAAATAAAAAGAAAAACATAAAAAGAAAAAAATAAAAAAAAACAAAAAAGAAGCTCTGCCTCTGGCAGAGCTTCTTGGTCGTGTTTTAGAAGTGCGGTCTTTGAGGTCTTTGCAGTTTATCAAGTTAATCCAATATTTCGACACTAATCTGCGGCAATCCGCCAAATTTCACTTTAGAAGAAGAACTCAAAGCGGCGCGAAATGTTCGGTTCACCAACCAGGCGCTCGAAGCCTCTACATCCATTTTTTTCTCTTGAAGAAGACGTACAGGGCGGCGCTGATTAGAACCATGATTCCGATGGCCATGGGGTAGCCAAGCTTCCAGTCGAGCTCGGGCATGTGCGCGAAGTTCATGCCATAGATGCCAGTGATGACCGTAAGGGGGCCAAAGAACAAGGTCAGAGTGGTCAGCTTGTTGACCATGTCGTTCATTTTTATCGAGAGCTTGCTGTCATAGGTGTAGAGGAGCTCTCCGCTGAGATCGTAAAGGTTTTCCGCGAAGTCGTAGAGCTTTTTCAGGCGCATGTCTATGTTTCTGAAGTATTTGAGCTGCTTTTTGTCTATCAGGCGGTTGTCGTCCATAATGATCTGCGTTCCGAGGTAGGAAAGGGCTCTCAGCTGCTTCTTTGCTGTGTAGGCCATTTTCCTGAGCCTGCTGATCTCGTTTAAAAGCTCTTCTTCAGCGCCTTTGGTGATCTGCTCTGTCAAGGATTCCATTTCGTCTTCCAAGGACTCAAGCATGTCCGAAAGATCCGCGAGCAAGCCGTTGTAGAGGAGGAAGTACAAACGGATAACCCGCTTTGGCTCAACGCGCCCGAGCATCAGCTCAGCCGCCTTGATCATTTTTGACTCTAGGGCTTTAAGCCTTTCGCTGTCATGCATCGGCATCGCAAGAACCATGAACCGGTGAGCGATATATATGTTTATCTCACGCAGCACAAAATCCTTGCCCTTTTTCTCCATATGGACAAGGCTTATGAAATCATAGCCCTCAAAGGATGTATAGCGGACGCTTTCGTCCAAGTCCGTGCAGTTGACCACTGTGCCTGGATCAAAGCTGAAGACGTTGCTTATGGCCGGGACTTCCTGGGTGTTGCAAATGATGAAAAGATCTTGGCTTGTGTTGAAGCCGTTTGGAAATACGCTGCTCTCTTTGGCGTGGTTGGCCGTGAAGTCATAGAGTTTCATATCAGCGCTCGCAAGACGGCTTGCCCGGCAGGCGGGCTGGCTTCAGTGAAGCCGCCGTTGCGTCCTCCTTCTCTGCTTTTGACGACTAACGCTTATGCGCAGGCAGCCAGGGATTTAAGGCGTGCCGCCAACGGATAAGCGTTAGACAAGGGCTTTCCGGCCCAGAGCAATTATAAATCGGAGGCAGGGAAAAAGCAAGAACAACTAAAGGCAAGTCGATTCTGGGCAGGGACGGGAGCTGCGCATTTCAAAGAATGCATGCGCTCCGACCCGCAACCAGCCAGAAGGAGGGAGGCTTCTTGATGTCCCAGAGTCGAGAGTTGAACATGCTTGCCAGGTGTACGGAGGTAATTATAACCGATAATTTAATTGCAACGTAAAAAGTTAGTGGAAAATTCAAACAAGATGTAAAAGCGCCTGGTGTGAAACTCCTTGCCGTGCGGGCGGTTGCAGTTTGGATTATCTTCAGAACAGGATTTTCATATTTTCGGATCGTGGACAAAATCCATTTACGCGGTCTTTGTGTTTGTGTATAATGTAGCCAAATGAACCTCGCCGCCGCATAAGGAATCGTAGGCAGTTCCCTGGCCCTTGCGGGACGAAGGGGAAATATGGGTCGCCCCAGAGGGACCCGCTGCGGTTGGGCGGGATATACCGCGCCGATTAGGCGCTTTGATCCCTTCGGTTCATTATGAAGGAATGGGAGGCAATGCAAATGAGCCAATGCAGAGCGCCTGACACAATCCCCATGAACGCGGACGCGTTTGCGCCCCGCGACGACACTGCCCTCTACTGGCTGGCCGGGGCGGGTTTTCTGCTCAACAGCCGGGGCAAAACGATTTTGGTGGATCCGGTGCTGACGACCAGGGTGGAGCAACCCAATGTCTGCGAGACGGGACTACCTTTGCTGGTAGACTACCCAATTGACGCGAAAAGCATCCCAATGGTGGATGCAGTGCTCTACACCCATATCGACAACGATCATTTGGGGCCGGTCACCGCCGGGATCCTGATGGCGTTGGACCCGCTCTTTGTTGGCACTCCGCTGGTCTGCCAAACCCTCATGGACAGAGGCGTTAAGCGCTACCACAGCGGCAATGCGGGTGATATCACAACCATCGGAACGTGCATCGTGGAGATCACGCCAGCGGACCACCCATGGCAACTCCTGGATCCCTGGAATTACGGTCGCGCCTTTGAACCCGGAGACTGTTGCGGCTTCAAAATCACCACACCGGACGGCACATTCCTCTTCACGGGGGATACCCGGCTGATGAAGGCGCACCTGGACATTGCGGGGATCGATGTGCTGGCGCTGGATGTTTCCCACTGCAGGTACCATCTGGGTGTAGACGGCGCGGCTGTGCTGGCCAACAGCCTGGAGGACGCGATTCTCATCCCCTATCACTACGGGACTTTTGACTGCCCGGATAATGTCGCCCACAACGGGGACCCCCGTGATGTGCTGGCGCGGGTGAAAAACGCCGACGCGAGAACCCGGAACCTGGCACCCGGCCAGCCATTTGTCATTGCGAACGGAAGGGAAATGCAATGATGGCGTTCAAGACTCAGATGGCTTTCAATATCTAGCATGAAACGATGTTTTTAGAAGCTCAAAGACGCCAGCTTAAAATTTTGCTGGCGTCTTTGCGTGTACGAAAAGTCAAAGCTTTTAGACTCTGTGAGCATTGG
The DNA here is from genome assembly GCA_031270945.1 of Clostridiales bacterium. GTDB lineage: Bacteria > Bacillota > Clostridia > Lachnospirales > WQUN01 > JAISWZ01. The sequence continues at coordinate 8,944 of JAISWZ010000035.1, forward strand.
ATTCGCAGTGCTCCAATCCCTTGATTGGATGAGGAAATCCAGCAATGACTGCGAGTAGGATTTAGAGCATATCCCAAATTTTATCCGAGGCGCCGGAAAAATCCGGCGTATGCCATGTAAGTCAAAAAGAGCGGTTCTATCGCGTGAGATTCTTCCAATACAATGCCAAGAATTTCTAACAAAAAATTTTAAAAAAGGTATTGACGCCGCGCAGAGCTTGTGATATAAATAATTCATAACCTGTTAGCACTCACGAGCGGTGAGTGCTAACAACAACCTGAAAGGAGATATTAAGATGAAATCAATTTACAGGAGCAATGAGCTTTCGAACTTTGAGGATTTCTGCAACACCCTCGACGACTTCTTCACTCCCAGAAGCCTGGAGCGGGGCACTTTCAAATTGGATCTCCTGGACGGCGAGAAGGAGTACACAGTCGAAGCGGAGCTTCCGGGAATCAAGAAAGAGGAAGTAAACCTCACAATCGAAGAGGGAAGGCTTGCTATCTCAGTGGAGAGGAAAGCGCCAGCTGAGGAAGAGAAGAAGACTTACCTGCACAGGGAGAGACGCACGACTTCAATGAGCCGCTCGATCTACCTGCAGGACGCCGCTCCAAACGGAGTAAAGGCAAAAATGGACAACGGGATCTTGACCATCACAATCGCAAAGAAGAACAGGAACGAGCTGTTCAGGAAGATCGACATCGAGTAGGAGTTGTTTAATCGGGAATTTGTACAATACTGGCGAAGGGTAACGCTGGCTGAAATGGCCTGATCGAAAAGTCAAAAAGAGCGGTTCTATTGGTTGAAGTTCCTCGAATCCAATGCCAAGAATTTCTAACAAAAAATTTTAAAAAAGGTATTGACGGCGCACGAAGCCTATGATATAAATAATTTATAAGCTGTTAGCACTCACTTTAGTGGAGTGCTAACAGCCCAAAACCCACAACCCAAAACCCAAAACCCCAACACCCTGACAGGAGATATTAAGATGAAATCAATCATTCCATTCAACGGGCGCAACGAACTCTCGGGCTTTGAGGAGTTTTTCAATACCCTGGAGGACTTCGTCACTCCCAGAAGCCTGGAGAGGGGCACTTTCAAATTGGATCTCCAGGACGGCGAGAAAGAGTACACAGTCGAAGCGGAGCTTCCAGGTATCAAGAAAGAGGAAGTAAACCTCTCAATCGAAGAGGGAAGGCTGACCATCTCAGTCGAGAGGGAAGAGCAGACTGAGGAAAACAGGAAGACTTACCTGCACAGGGAGAG
>JAISWZ010000037.1 GCA_031270945.1 Clostridiales bacterium
TAAGCGCTCGTCAGCAAAATTTAAGGAGGGAACGCAATGACTAAAAAGTTCACTATCCTTGCCGTTTTTGCGCTTGCAATCCTGATGGTCATGTCATCGTGCTCAGGAGGAACCGCTCCATCTGGAAACACGGCGCCAAGCGGGGACACCCCGGCAAACGCTGCCGCGCCAGCAGCGCAGGATCCGGCCGCGCCGGCTGAAAGCCGCTTAAACGACCTCGGAGTATTGCCAATATCAAAAGAGCGGGCGACTATCCGCTACATGATGCCAATCGATACCAATGTAGAGAACTATGACACCAATCACTATACGCTTTTGCTTGAAGAGAAGGCGAACGTGGACATCCAGTTCGAGTTTTTGCCAGCGACTGACTGGATCCAGAAGCTTTCCGTCATGACCGCAAGCGGCGAGACTTTGCCAGATCTTCTGACTGTTCCTTACTTGAACGATCTTCAAATGTACACCTTCGGATCCCAAGGGTACTTCCTTCCCCTGAATGACTATATCGAGAACTCATCCTACTACCTGAAGAAAGCGATCGAAGAGCACGGGCTTGAAGGGATCATGGACAACTTCGTATTGGCTGACGGAAACATCTACACTCTTCCCCTTTACAATCCCGAGCTGGGCAACGAATGGGATCACAGGGCTTGGATAAACAAGACTTGGCTTGAAACGTTAGGCTTGGCTATGCCCAAGACAACAGAGGATCTCTATAACGTATTGAAGGCATTCAAAGAGCAAGACCCGAACGGGAACGGAAAAGCGGACGAGATTCCTTTCACGGGCTACATAAACGGATGGAACGGTCTTCCTGAAGACTTCCTGCTTAACGCATTTATCTACAAGAACGACGCAATGAACAGCATTCTGGTTGAAAGTGACGGAACGCTTTCCTATGGCGCTTTGAAAAGTGAGTGGCGCGATGGTTTGCAGTACATCAACAGGCTTTACAGCGAAGGCCTGATCACGCCTTTAACCTATACCCAGGACAGAGCTCAGCTTCAGCAGATGCTTGAGAACGAAGAAGCTCAGATCGTTGGCGGCTTCGCTACCGGATCCATGAGCATCTACCAGACTGACAGCCTGCGCAAGCGTGACATGACTCACATTCCTCCCCTTACAGGGCCTAACGGAGTATCCTGGTCTTCTCGCCGCTACCAAGGCGGAGACAACATGGCTGTCATATCAAAGGACGCAAAGGATCCAGAGCTGGCGTTCAGGATACTTGATCTCATGTGCGACGCCGAGCTTTCCGTAAACTCCCGCTTTGGAGCTTTTGAGACCGACTGGACTTGGGCTCTTGAAGAAGACAAGGGAAAAGGCCTTTACGAAGACATGGGCATTCCCGCAACAATCCACGTGATCAACAATCACTGGGGCCAGCCGCAAAACGCTGAGTGGGCTGACAAGAACGCTGCCATAAGGCCTTACCAATATGGAATCGGCGGCATGATCTGGGGCGGAGATCCTTATGATTCCCAGTACATGACCGCTCAAGCAGTGCCAGAATACATCGGCAAAGCGCCTGATACTTTAGTCATGAAGCTTATGTACACCCCTGAAGAAAGCGAAACCATAGCGGAGATCGTCGCAAATCTCACGACATACCAGAACGAGTCAAGAACCCGCTTTATCACGGGAGATCTTCCTTTCTCAGAGTGGGACTCCTATGTCAAGGAGCTCGACAACATAGGTTTGCAGACCTACTTGGATGTAGCGCAAGCCGCTTACGACAGAAGGCCTAAATGAGGAACCGCTTTATTTTAGGCTGAAAAGAGTGCGGTTGCTCCTTGATTTCAAAGCAACAGAGCCGGAAGAAGCTCCGCTTCTTCCGGCTCTAAGGTTTTAGCACTGACGAGGGCCTATGCCAAAGCAGCAGCGAATGGTTTTGAGCTGGACAAAGCTTCATGCCTCATTCGATGCTTTGGAATATGCCCTCGCAAAAAGCGGGAAGAGGGTGCCCTGATGCCCACACGGTCCAAAGCAAGCAAACTGTTAGGCGATATTCTGTCGAGGTGGCAGCTTTACCTGTTTCTAGTTCTGCCGCTTGCCTATCTGATAATATTCGCCTATGTGCCTATGGCAGGCCTTCAGATAGCGTTCAAAAAATATTCCGCGGCCCCTGGAATGGGAATCTGGGGATCACCCTGGGTGGGGTTCTCCCAATTCAAGAAGTTCTTCAGCTCCTACATGTTTAACAGAGTGCTTACCAACACAGTGCGGATCAGCCTATACTCTCTTGTCGCAGGATTCCCGATTCCTATCATATTCGCGCTCGCGCTGAACTCAGTGACCAAAAGGCGGTACAAGAAGACTGTGCAGATGGTGACGTACATGCCGTACTTCATCTCAACGGTTGTTCTTGTTGGAATGCTTATGCAAATGATGAACCCCAGAATCGGGATCTTTGGCGTAGCTTACAAAGCTCTTACTGGGACTGACGCGCCAAACCTGATAGGGTTGCCTGACGCCTTTCCAAACCTATATGTCTGGTCTGGGATCTGGCAGAACATGGGATGGTCTTCAATCATCTACATTTCCGCTTTGGCCAGCATAGACTCAGAGCTTCATGAGGCGGCTCAGCTAGACGGAGCGACCCGCTTCCAACGGATACTGCACATAGATTTTCCCGGGATAATGGGAACGGCTATCATCCTGCTTATCATAAACTCCGGGCAGATAATGAACGTAGGGTTCGAGAAGGCTTTCCTGATGCAAAACTCGCTAAACCAGCGGACTTCAGAGGTCATTTCAACCTATGTCTACAAAGTGGGACTTGCCTCTGGCATACAGGACTTTTCTTATGCTACAGCCATAGGCCTGTTCAACTCTTTGATAAACTTCTTCATCATTAACGTAGTGAACCAGCTCGCCAAAAAGGCGTCAGGCGAAGGTCTCTGGTAGAGAGGGTGGAAACAATGGAATCATCAAGCAAGCGGCGACTGCCATCTGACAGAATCTATTACATCATTGTTTACGCTCTTCTTACCCTGGTCTTCGTTCTTATAGCTTTTCCCTTGGTCTTTGTCCTTTCAGCCTCATTCTCATCGCCCTCCGCTGTAGCGGCGGGCCGGGTGATCCTTTGGCCTGTTGAATTTGGGATTGAAGGATACAAGGCGGTTTTTCGCAACAGCAGCATTTTGAGCGGGTATCTCAACACTTTGATCTACGCTGTGGCTGGCACAGTTCTTAATGTCGCAATGACACTGATCTGCGCCTATCCTCTCTCCCGCCGAGACCTAAAGGGCAGAAACGCGATCATGCTTCTATTTTCCTTCACCATGATTTTTAGCGGAGGAATCATACCATCCTACATCCTGATGAAGGATCTGCATTTGCTGAACACCAGATTTGCAATGATTATCCCAGGCGCCATTTCCGTCTACAACATGATAATCACAAGAACATTTATCCAAAACTCTATACCCGAGGAATTGCTTCAGGCCAGCCAGATAGACGGCTGCAGTGACGCCGCCTACTTCTTCAGGGTTGTCTTGCCGCTATCCAAGTCAGTAATCGCTACCATAACGCTCTTCTATGTAGTCGGGCACTGGAACGCTTACTTTAACGCATTTCTTTACCTCAACAACCGGGCGCTTATGCCGCTTCAGATCATTTTGCGGGAAATCCTTATCGCTAACACCATAGACTTCAGCCAGGTGGTAGATCCGGAATTGGCCCAAGCCAGGCAAGGCCTTGCTGATCTATTGAAGTACTCGCTAATCCTAGTTTCGTCTGTTCCTATGCTGATTCTTTATCCGTTTATTCAGAAGCACTTTGTTACTGGGGTTATGATAGGAGCAATCAAGGGCTGAAGAAGCGGGATGAGGAAGTTGAAAGAGGAGGGGGCGCTTGCGCCGCCTCCTTTTTTGGGACTTGGGGTTGATGAGCACGGCTGATGCAAAGATAGAATGGGACGACTATAGGCAGGCGAACCAAATCGGGGCATACCCTCACAAAGATTCCCCCTATCCCTGAGGAGCATTTATTGCCACAAATTGCATAATCTATTTCTCCAAAAAAGGGCTTGACACTTTTGGATTTAGGCGTATAATAAAAGTAATAGGACTCCCCGCACCTCTCTGAAGCAATTCAGATGTGTCCCAGGGGAGACATCTTTATTTGAGATTTTTTACCATGTCAAAAACTATAAGTAAGTACTTTTGCCGTTAATCTTTTTCACGGTCAACGCCCAAGCGTGGGAAAGCCTGATCATTGCGCACCCGACTTGCTCCTGGTTGCCTCCCCCTTACTCGCGAGGGATTCATTGCCACAAATTGCATAATCTATTTCTCCCAAAAAGGGCTTGACACTTTTGAATTAAGGCGTATAATAAGGGTAATAGGACTCCCCGCACCTCTCCGCAGAAATGCGTGATGTGTCCCAGGGGAGACATTTTATTGGAATTTTTTACCATGTCAAAAACTATCAATGAGTGCTACGTTGGTCTTTTGAGTCAAAAACCATCCGTGGGAACAGCCCTGATCTTTCTTTGGATTGCGCACCCGACTTGTTCCTGGTTGCCTCCCCTTACTCAAGCGGTATTAATTGGTACAAATTGCATAATCTATTTCTCCAAAAAAGGGCTTGACACTTTTGGATTTAGGCGTATAATAAAGATAGTAGGACTCCCCGCACCTCTC
>JAISWZ010000066.1 GCA_031270945.1 Clostridiales bacterium
AAATTAATTCCATGGCTTGAAAAATTCCGGATGTTTGCTCGCAGAAGCCCGAGCAAACTAGTTGAAGCATTCGCCAGGAATTTTTCTGCGCCTTAACGGAATTTTGGGATATGCACTAAATGGCTCTTCTTTATATATGTTGAATAATGAATCTCATATTTAATTAAATCTCATATTTAATTAATTATCATATTTAATTAAATCTTGAATTAAAGCAATTCAAACCTTAAATCAAATACAAACCCACGTAACCCCAGACAATTTCCTGCCCCCAGACGTGAAAAAAGGCAAGCCAATATCAGCTCGCCCTTTTCGCACATGCCATTAGGCACTCCATTTTATGTACTAATTCAATCCAAAGCTTATGAGAAGAGCTTTGTCCACTTTGCGCATGATACCGTCATCCAAACGGCAAATCTTTTCTCTCAGCCGCTTCTTGTCAATGGTTCGCACCTGTTCAAGCAAAATAACCGAATCTTTGACCAGTGTATATTGCTGGCTGTCTATCTCAATGTGGGTAGGAAGCTTGGCCTTGTTGATTTGGCTTGTTATGGCCGCGCATATGACAGTAGGGCTGTAGCGGTTGCCAACATCGTTTTGGACAACCAGCACTGGCCTGACGCCTCCTTGCTCCGAGCCGATCACCGGGCTAAGATCCGCGTAAAATATATCGCCTCTCTTTACCAACACTTTGTTTCACTCTCCGTCTTCGCTGCGATTGCGGTCCGCGATTTTTAGCTTTTTCCGGCTTAACGATCAAGGAAAAAATTTTTCCAGGGAAAAGCTATACTTTAAGTGTGCCCGGCCTTAGGATATTCTATACGTTTTAGTATTGGATTTTTTATTTTATTTGGGTGATCTCTTAGGCTTTCCCCCCGGTTTCGAATTGGCTGCCATTCCCTGTTTAGCGATTTGAGATCTTTTCAGGCTCAATGTTGCCAGAAATCAGCACTGGCTCGCCTCTCGCGAGGTTTGTGTCCAACCTGAAACTTCGTGCGGCCTTGCCGACGTAATTCTAGTGGAACGCCTTGCTCTTAATGGCTTGCCCTTTAGGGAAGCGCCTTCGATCCTCTTGTGAAAACCCTTGGCATTCTCGTGTTGAACCCGCAGACTATCTCGTAGCCTATTGTATCCGCGACTTGCGCCAAGTCTTCTGCGGATATCACCCTGCCGCCTTGGCGGCCCATGAGCGTCACAACGCTCCCGGCCTTGATCCCAGGTACAGCGCTTGCGTCCACCATGAATTGATCCATGCAGACAGTCCCTACCACTGGGGCATACTGTCCGCCCACCAAAACGCGCCCGCCTTTGGACATCCTGCGGCAGTACCCGTCGGCGTAGCCTACCGGCACTGTCGCTATATCCATGTCCATGGGAGCGATAAACTTCCTGCCGTAGCTCACGCTCGTTCCCTTCGCGATCCGCTTGACCAGGCTGGCATGGGCTCTCACGCTCATGGCCGGCTTGAAGCCTCGCCTGGATGCCTTCACTTCGCTTGACGGATCAAGGCCATAAAGAATGATTCCGGCCCTGACCATGTCAAGATGGTACTCTTCGCCCGCCAAGATGCCGCCGCTGTTGGCGGCGTGGCATAACGGGAATGAAAGGCCCTTCGCTTTCAGCCCGTCCCTTAGCCATGCGAACTTTTCGATCTGCTCTTTTGCGTAACTTAAATCTATTGAGTCGGACTTGGCCAAATGCGTAAACAGCCCTTCCATGACCAAGCCGGGGAGCAAGGCTATCCGGCAGATTTCGTCCATTGCACCACTCTCAGGAAGAAACCCTAGCCTGCTCATTCCAGTGTCTGCTTTGATATGTACCCGCGCGGCTTTTCCAAGCTTTGCGGCAGCCCGGGAAAGCGCATTGGCGCCTTCGGCCGAGTAAATGGCCAGGCTCAGCCCGGAGGCAACTGCCTCCTCCATGATCGGCTCTGGCGTGAAACCCAGCACAAGGATAGGAGCTGTTATTCCTTCCTTGCGGAGAGCCAGCCCTTCCTCGCATAACGCGACGCCAAGCCAATCGGCGCCACCCGCTATACAGGCCTTTGATGCCTCAACCGCGCCATGCCCATAGGCGTCAGCCTTCACAACGGCCATAAGCTTGACTGGAGGCCTAGCAATCTCGCGCGCAAGCGCTGCGTTGCTTTCAATGGCATCCAAGTCAATCTCGCGCCACGCTCTTTTGCCACTCTCCATAACGGCCTTCCCCCCTTCCAGGGGCACAGCGCTTAAACCGTTATGCCCAAATTGGCGCCCCTAGTTATTATACCAAAAGATCAAGAATTAGTCTTTAGCATTTTTCCCCTAAGTTTTTTAATGCCTCATGGAAAAATCACAAAGTTCTTGCTTCAGCAATGGAAAATAGCGCAAGTTCCGAAAAATAATTTGGTGATAAATCTTTTAGAACATGGCTTTTCGCACTCGAGTGCAATTTCTGCTCGAAATTTATGAGAGATGGGGCTGGCAAGTCCTTCTTAATAGAGAACAAGACCAGCTTTAGGTTTAAGTTCAAGACCTGCCTTGTTAAGTTCAAGACCTGCCTTAGGGCATATCCCAAAATTCCAAAAGAGGCGATCGCGATGCTTCTACGCGTGACTTTCACAAGCCATAAAATCAATTTTGGGATATGCCCTTAGGTTCTCTTGCCGTGGAATTAATTGCATGAATCAAGCCGTTTTGGCAATGCGTGTTTGGGCGCGTGTTTTTACGCGCCCTTGCGGGCGCTGAAAGGCTGCGCCGCAGAGGTCGGCTGCGCCGGCCTCTGCCATAAGCGTGCCGGAAAAAAGATTGGAAATTCCAAGGCGAATCTTTCTTACGCCTTGAATTCAGTCTCCTCCAGCTGGACATTATAGTCAAAGGTTTTGTAAGTTACTATTATTCTTTCGCTTCCTTGGGGATCATATATTATGAGCTTGATCGGCTTGAAGGTCTGGTTGTCAACCCAAAGCTTCTCTGTCGCCAGGTATGGATGGCTTCCTGGGACTGTGGCCTCAAGCACTGTGCATGGATCCCCTTCGACCTTTGCGGCCGCCACAGAGGTGTCTTGCGACTGGAGATAGTTCTTTACGAAGCTTGTAAGAAAGATCTCGCTCCTCTCTTGGGATTCCTTGGTTGCCACAGCAAGCTTCCCTTGAATTTTGGTGTTGAACTGGTATATCGTCTTTCCGTCTGAAAGCGTTATGTTCCCTGCGACCTTGTCTGGCCCAGTCACCTCTACGCGGTACTCTCCCGTAATCTTGCATTTCTGCAAGGTCTCATATGTGTTTGATCCCTTGTTCGACTTGTATTCCACTGTTGCCTCGCTCTTGTAGGTCTGCAAGTTGACGAGCAATGTCTGAATCCTTTGGTACGCGCTTTGCGCCGCCGGATTTTTCGATATGCCTTGGCAAGCCGTAAACAAAACAAGCGCCATGGCTGCCGCCGCAAGCCTCGCTGCTTTTTTCACCTTGAATCCCTCCATGTCGGCCCTGGCTCAAGCGCCGCCGGACAGCGCTCGCCTGGCCTTGCTGCCGCCCCTTTTCCTAGGGTTCGGGCGTAATACAGTATATTGGAGGGCTTGGCGTTTTATACTGACGATCGCTCATAGGATAAATTTTCTTATCGCTACGCTTAAATTAGAAATTTTCTTATCGCTGCGCTCAAATAAAGAATTTTTTTATATTTGTCCGCCTCAAAACCAGTCGGGCCGCTTGCTCTAACGATAAAAAATTCTTAATCTTTGCCGACCATCAGTTTAGCTTATCCTGTCCAATCCATGCGCAAATCCGATTTTTCGGATCGGGCAGCCAGGGCTGGCGCTTTGCCTATTTGGACTCTCTTTCAAGGGATACGCAATATGTACGTCTATGGTGCATCTTTTGTATGGCTTTGCCGCAAGATTCGAAAAATATCGAAGGTTAAAAAATGATTAAAGAATTTTGTAGAAACTCTCCAGTTTTGCCGAATATATAAGAAGGGTTATTAAGCGTTCCCATTACTAGAACTTAGCCGAAAATATAAGAAAGGTTGTTAGGCGGTTCCACTACTAGAACTTAGCCGAAAATATAAGAAGGGTTGTTAGGCGGTTCCATTGCTAGAACTTAGCCGAACATATAAGAAGGGTTGTTAGGCGGTTCCATTGCTAGAACTTAGCCGAAAATATAAGAAGGGTTGTTGGCGCTTTCTATTGCATGAGCGCTGGCGAAAAGCGAAGCTCTTTTTGCCCTTTCCAGGAATTCTGTTTGACATCGAGATGGTTTTTATATAAAATTAGGCTATTGGCCGGCGCGCGGCAAGCGCTCAAACGGCTTGCGGGGTGATATTTCGGAAAAGGCGTTCCTTGCCCTGGCAGGCTTCCTGCTTGGCTATATGTCAGACAAGCTGGCAAGCGCCCTAAAGAGGCCAGCTGCGGGCTTTTTCTTTTGCGGGTTTCCGGTTCCCCAAGCGATGTGCGGCGCTTTATTCGTTTTGTTCGGCTTTCGCCAAGAAGGGATGGCGCTTTGTTTCGTTGCGGCTTACGCGTTCATCTACTCTACTATCGCGCTCGTTGACCTGAGATGCTTTCTAGTGCCTAACGCGCTTGTCGCGTCTGGATTTGGGGTTGCTCTTTTAAAAGCTTGCTTTGACATGGACAAATCGGCTGCGCCCTTTGCTTCGCTGGCCATTGGCGCGGCTCTATGCTTCGCTATTGCGCTGCCTCTGGCGCTGGCCAAGGCGCTGGGCATGGGTGACGCGAAGCTTTTCGCTCTTTCCGGCGCTGCGCTTGGGCTGAGGGGCGCAATCACATCCTTGGCGCTGGCATTCGCTCTTGCGGGAATCGTTTGCGCTGCGCTTCTGGCTTTGAAAAAAGCGAAGAGAGAAACACGGATTCCGCTGGCCCCTTTTCTGGCGGCTGGCGCGGCAATTGTTTCGGCGTTTTTGCCAGAAATCTGATTCTTGAAATAAAAATTGTTTTGCCGGATCTGATTTTGAAATAAACTGGCATAATAGAAACTTTGCCAGATCTGATTTATGAAAAACTGGATTAGGAGAAATTGAGATGTTCAAAAATCTTTTTCCCGACCACTATTACGACTCGGTTTTCGAGATCCCGTACAAAGACTTGAAGTCCGAGGGAATAAAGGCAATCATATTTGATATCGATAACACTTTGGCTGAGTACAGGTTCGCTATGCCCCCGGAGAGAACCATCAACTTGATCAAGAGGCTGCAAAAGATGGGACTCAAGGTTTGCCTTCTTACAAACAACAACAAGAGAAGCTTGGACAGGTTCAACAAGGGCCTGAAGCTTCCCGCTTACAGCCAGGGGCTGAAGCCTTTGGCGGGGAAGGCCAAGCGCGCGATGAAGGAAATGGGCGCTACGCCTGCGGAGACCATGATAATAGGCGATCAGGTGCTAACCGACATCTGGTGCGCAAAGAAGATCAAGGCTAAGGCGATACTGGTCAAGCCCATGTCAGACAGGGACATTTGGACCGTAAAGCTCAAAAGGGGCCTTGAAAAAGTGATACTGTCGCAATACGAGAAAAGCTTGAAGGCGGCAGCGGTTGAGTGAGCAGAAAAAAGTGTGCTGCGTCATAGGAGATCCTGTGAGCCACAGCTTCTCGCCTGTGATCCACGAGCTTTTTGCAAAGCAAAGCGGCATTGGCTTGGCTTACACGGCTTTTCATGTTTTGCCTGAAGGCCTTGGCGACGCAATAAAAGGCGCTTCCGCTCTTGGGATAAAGGGGATAAACGTGACAGTGCCCCACAAGACCTTGGTCATGGAGCATCTGGTTTCGGTTGAGCCTGACGCTTCGGCGATAGGCGCTGTGAACACGCTAACCCTTGTTCCTGGCGGGTACGCTGGCTCAAACACTGACTGGATCGGCCTGAAAGCCGCCATTGAGTCCCATGGGTGCAGCTTGGCAGGAAAAAAGGTGGCTGTCATCGGCGCTGGAGGATCTGCCAGGGCGGCTTGCTATATGGCGGCAAAGGCGAACTGCAAAGAGATCGTGATCGCCAACCGGACGCTTGAGAAGGCCGAAAGCTTGAGAAACATGGCTCGTGAATGCGGTTGTTCCGCTTCGGCTTGCCTTCTGGATCAAATCATGGATTTTCATCCATTTGACGTGGCCATACAGACAACTACAGTTGGATTTGGCAAAAACATCAACATCAGCCCTGTGCCGCCTGAGTTTTTTTCGGGGCTTGAAATAGCAATAGACATCATTTACTCGCCATGGGAAACGGAGTTCTTGAGGCTGGCCAAGGGCAAGTGCAAAACCGCAAACGGCTTTGCGATGCTTGTGCACCAGGCGGCCGCCTCATTTGAAACTTGGTTTGGAGAAAGCTTGGGAAGCGAATTTTTGAAGAAGGCGGTTTGCGAGCTGGAAGAGAAATACGCCAGACGCGAAGGCTTATAGCATATCCCAAAATTCCTAAAGTGGCGCAGTGAAAGTCATCGCGATGCTTCTACGCGTGACTTTCACAAGCCATAAATTTAATTTTGGGATATGCGCATGTAGCCAAAGCTGGAGGGGGGCCAGCGGCTGGAGGAGGATTGCAATTGTCGGAAGTTAAGAGCAGGACCTACGAAGTCAGGATCAAGAACTACATGGAGGACTTGGTAAGCGACATGCTAGAGCAGGTTCTCAAAGACATCACTGTCTGCAAGTGCGATAAGTGCAAGTACGACATCACGGCCATAGCGCTCAACTCGCTGCCGCCAAAGTACGTGGTTACCCGCAAGGGGGAGCTGTACACGAAGCTTGCATCCCTTGCCCAGCAGAGCGATGTGGACATAATATCGGCGATAACCAAGGCCTCAGTGATTGTCAGCCGCAACCCAAGGCACCAAAATGCGGAGAACTAGCATAGCTCTAATAGGCATGATGGGATGCGGAAAGTCAGTCACAGGAAAGGCTGTCGCCAAGCTCTCCGGCATGGGGTTCATTGACACGGACCTGGCGATTGAGTCCAGTTGCGGCCGCTCTATCCCCGAGATCTTCGCGTCTCGCGGAGAGGAGGTCTTCAGGCGGCTTGAAGAGGAAGCTGTAGCGCAAGCCGCGTCCAAGACATGGACCGTCATAGCGACAGGCGGAGGCGTCCCTCTCAGGCGGCGAAACCAAGGGGCGCTTAGGCGGGCTTGCATAATCTTCTACCTTTGGGCCAGCGCTGATTGCCTCTACGAGAGAACCAAAGACGGAGGCCGGCCCCTGCTCCAAGTGGAGGATCCCAAGAAAAGGCTTGCCGAGCTGCTGGCAGCCAGGGATCCCGTATACCGCTCGCTCTGCGACAAGCTTGTGCCCTGCGATGACAGGACTCCTGAGCAGACGGCGCGGCAGATACTTTCTATTTTCAGGACGTGCCCTTATTAAGCGCATATCTCAAAATTAAGGGACGCTCGGCTTTTCCGATCCAACCTAATTTTGGGATATGCTTCAAGCGCGGCAGAATCCATATTTTCGACGCGCCCTATTAGGCAGGGAGGAAAATGAAAACTTTCGCTGTTATACACGGCCCCAACCTCAACTTCACAGGCGTGCGGGAAACCGCCATTTACGGCAGCCAGTCCTTGGAGGACATAAACGACTCCATTAGGGCTTACGCCATAACCCTGGGCTGCAAGGTTACCATCTTCCAGTCAAACTCCGAGGGGGTGCTAATCGACTACATCCAGAACTGCTACCTGGACGCGGTAAGCGGCATCATTATAAACCCCGGAGCGTATTCCCACTACAGCTACGCGATCAGGGACGCCTTGGCAGGCATCCCGATCCCGACTGTGGAGGTTCATTTGTCAAACATATACAAGCGCGAGGGGTTCAGGCACACGTCTGTCATTGCCCCGGTTTGCGCTGGCCAAATCACAGGGATGGGGCCAAACGGGTACTTGCTGGCCCTGTCGGCGCTAAGCGCAGAATAACCGCACAGGAGGATTTTATGATTTCGGCATCAGAATTCAAGAACGGCGCGACTATCGAGCTCGACGGGGACATCTACACAGTGATCGAGTTCCAGCACGTGAAGCCGGGCAAGGGCGCTGCCTTTGTCAGAACCAAGCTCAAAAACCTCAAATCCGGAGGCGTAACCGAAAGAACCTTCAGGCCAACGGAAAAAATGGGCAGAGCCCACATAGATCGCAAGGATCTCCAGTACCTTTACTCTGACGGAGATCTGTACCACTTCATGGACACCGAGAGCTACGAGCAGTCGGCAGTCAACGCCTCGGACATCGGCGACAGCCTGAAGTATGTCAAAGAGAATGAAATGGTCAAGATTCTGTCTCACAACGGCGTAGTCTTTGGCATAGAGCCTCCGACTTTCGTCGTGCTTGAGATAACCGGAACAGAGCCCGGCTTCAAGGGCGACACGGCGCAGGGCGCGACAAAGCCCGCAACTGTGGAAACAGGCGCCCAAGTGAGTGTGCCTCTGTTCCTCAGCACGGGAGACAAAGTGAAAATAGATACCCGCACAGGAGAGTACCTGGGCAGGGTGTAAAATCTTAGGTTTCTGCCTTGGAAATCAGGGCGCAAGCTTTTGTTGATTGTTTATTCAAAGAGATTTGATCGCGCTGTTTTCGCAAGAAAAATATTTAATTCCCCAGCGAGGGCTGCGCCCTCGCTGGGGAATTGGCGCTAGAGCGCCCAGAAACCGGGGGTAGTTTGGTGCCAAAATGCGGCACCAATCTCAGCGCCCAAAAACTACGGGAGTAGATTGGTGCCTAAATGCGGCACCAATCTCAGCGCCCAAAAACCGGGCTTAAAGGAGTAGATTGGTGCCAAAATGCGGCACCAATCTCAGCGCCAAAAACCAAGGAGTAGATTGGTGCCAAAATGCGGCACCAATCTCAGCGCCCAAAAACCGGGCTTAATTGCAACCTGCTGAACAAGTCAGCCATTGTGTACTCAGTAAGCTCCAGAATTCCTAGATCCTCGCATGCCCTATTTACCACTCCCAAGGGCAACCCGTATATGTAGGCAACATCTTCCCGGGTATATACATAGGGAGATCCAACCCGCATCTCCCGCTGGTAGAGCCTGCAGATTCCGCTGGAGGCCGTTTCCATAACCCTGAGCAAGGCTTTCTTGTCAGCCCTGTCAACCCCAAGCCTCTTTAGGGCCAAAGACGCCTCTCTCTCGGTTATGCAAAGCGCCTCAGCCACATCGCTTGCATCCAAGGGCTCTTCCATAGTCTTCAGCAGCAAGTCCAGGCTCCTGATCTTTGGAGCGATGTTAGATTGGTACAGTTCCAAGAAGCTCGTCAATATGCTCCCTCCAAGCTCGCCGCAACGGCGTTTATGTTTAATCTCTTTGACTTTCTTAATTTTATTGCGTATATTTTATAAGTTAAAAAACTACCATTATGCCAAAAAAGGCAAAACAACGGCAAAATTTTCTTAACTGTCCACTTGGTATAGACTTAATTTTATCTTAAAATCTAAGTATAAGCCATATGAAATTGCTGGCTGGCAACTTTGCTCGAATGATTTTAATAGCCGTTATGTGTTGTGATACAGGCATTTATGTATTCTAGTCAAAGCGCATTCACGCCTTCGTTATAATTTGGATATTCGTTTCGCTAGCGTACGTTAGTGAATGTTTCAGATGGATGAAATTTTGCAGATGTTCGTTAGTGAATGTCTCAGATGGATGAAGTGGCGCAGTCAAGCGTTTGGGATTACCTCAAATAGCTCAAGTGTCGCAGTCAAGCGTTAGTGAATGTCTCAGATGGATGAAGTGGCGCGGACACGCGTTTGGGATTGCCTCAAATAGCTCAAGTGGCGCAGACACGCGTTAGTGAATGTCTCAAATAGATCAATTGGCGCAGTTGCGCGTTTGGGATTGCCTCAAATCGGATCAAGCAGCGCTGTTGCGCGTTTGGGATTACCTCACCAAATCCAATGTCGCAAATGGCTTGTCGCAACTGGTTGCACGTCGCACTGGCTGATATCGCAACGCCTTACGTTAATACCAATATTTAACCTAGATCCAGGTGCTTGAATTGAACGCAATGGAACAATATTTTAGGGACAGGCAAGGCCTGATAGATCAATACGTCAAGGGGGATCTGTCCAAGTCGGAATACTTGAAAAGCAACTTGGAGATGGTGCTGGCCTTGCGGGACAAGCCATTCCAGAACGCTGACACTTTGGACAAGTGCTTGTTCAACTACCAGTACTTCAACGCTTTGGCCAAAGAGGCGAAGCCGTCGGATCCGTACCTGGCTGACAGCTACTACCGGAAAAAGGACAAGGCGACGCTTGGGGCGCTGAGGATCCTTGACTATCGGAACGTTACAGCCTACTTCATAAAAGTCCGCTCCCTTGGCCTTAAGGGCAAGCTTTTTGAGATCATCATAAGGGAGCGCCAGATGATCCTCCACTCCGCCAACTCAGAGATCCTCGCGTGCCTAAGGCGGGAGGGCGCTTTCAAGGAAGATATGAGGGAGTCTTTGATTGACGGGTATATAAACGAAAAGTACTAACTGGGCCTGGAATACTCGCAAGCGAAAATTTTCGCTTGTGAGCATCCTTCGGCCATATGTAGGGTTGAGATGCAAGTGTTCCAGGAACCGCAAGCAATAAAACAAGCAAGCGTGTAAATATAAAACTTAATCCTGATTTTGGATTCTCTGAATGCCATGATAGCCAATATGCCAATCCAATGTCTATTTTAGTCAAAATAGATATACAAACGCCAAAGATTAGCTTTGACTCAGGCCCTAATGCCTTCCCCAATTTAGCGAGATCAAAACCCCGCAAAGCAATTTGCTGCAGCTAAAGAGGCGCTCCCGAAACGGGAGCGCCTCTTTATTGCGCTTTTTACGCGTTAAACTTTTTGCAGATGGAAACGCCTATCAATGTCGGCCCGGTGTGGCTTCCTATCGTGATTCCAAGATCCTGGATTGGGGCTATGAACTTGTAGCCCTTTGCAATCATTTTCTGCTCGACAGGAACAGCCTCATCATAGCAGTCAGCGTTAAGGAGCAGGTAATCGTAGTCATCCCTCTTGCTTCCAACGTACTCGTCAGTCATTTCTATCACTTTGTCCAAGGCTTTCTGTCTGCCTCGCACTTTGCCATCGGGGTTAAGCTCTCCGTCCCTTTGCACTATCAAGGGCTTTATCTGAAGCAGAGTGCCAGCCAGAGCGCTAACTTTTCCGATTCTGCCGCCCTTTTGGAGGTACTCAAGCGAATCGACTGTGAGGATGACGCGAGCTGTCGATTTTATCTCTTCCATCTTGTCTGCTATGGCATTGGCGTCATAGCCAGCCTTTTTCATTCCAATCATTTGCATGAGGGAAACGCCCTGCCCGCAAGAAGCTTGCCATGAGTCGATAACGCGGATCACCCTGTCAGGGAACTCCGGCTTAAGCTCTTCCACGGCGCCTACTGCGCTCTGGTAAGAGCCGCTGAACTTTGCAGTGATGCAAAGGCAGACGACATCAACACCCTTTTCCAGGCTTGGCCTGAATGCCTCTACGTAGTCATGGACAGTCGGAAGCGACGTCTTTGGAAAGCTCTTCTCGCTTTTGAGGCGCTTGAAGAATTCTTTTACTGTGATATCGATTCTTTCTTTGTAGTATGTTACCTTGTCGAACGTGACATAGAATGGCACTATGCCTATGTCATTTTCCTCGTATATTGCATCCGATAAATCACTCGAGCTGTCCGAGAACAATTTGACCTCAGCCAATTGAGCCACCCTTTCGTTTTCAATCATTTTGCGTTGCTTGGAGCATATCCAAATTTCTAAAGTGGCGAAAGAGTCTTTTTCAGACTTTTTATAGCCAATTCAAAAAATTTAGGATATACCTTCCTTCTGCGCTGGCTAATCCCAATCCTATATACGCAACAATGTCTTTCGGGTATGCTGAAAGAAGTCTTGCCAATCGGGGACATTACGCGAAAAGCGCAGCTCTTTTCGCTCACTGGGCCATCTTTTCCCAAGCCTTTAAGCAAACCCTGGAGTGTGAATGCAAGCTCTCGCTAGCCGTCCTGAAGACGCTTTAATGCAAAGACTTGACAAGGCATGATTGGCTTTTCAAGATCCCGGATCTCAAACTTCTTTGGATGCGAAGGCTTGAAGCAATCAAACGCTGTAATATCAGTCTTTTGCAAAAGCAAAACTCATTCTTACAGAACGAAAAAAGTTTAGGGTATACTAAGTGCGTAAGGCAAAACGCCTTAAGAGCATATCCCAAACTTAATTCCGGGGCTTAAAGGTACCGGCGTTGAAACATTTGCCAGGACTTTGGCGATTTGCCGTTGAACATTGGGCAAACGCTTTCCGGCACCATTACGGAATTTTGGGATTAGCGCTTAAGTCAGCGCCCTTTTGGCACAGCGCTTTAAGTTTGGGATTAGAGCCCAGCCTCAACCGGCATTAGGCGATTAGTCAGCGCTACCGCTAAAACAAAAATCAGAAAAGAAAAGCCCTTTGTGCTACAATATACTTGCTGATAAGCGCTTATCGCTTTTGATGCCACCGCTGCCAGCATTCTTGAGCACATTTATCATTAGAGCGCACCCTGAATCGCAAACATTTTTGGTTTATGAACTTCAGCCCTGTCAGGCTTGCACGGATACACCCTCAGAGCGTCCCAAATCCCTGAAGCGGCGCAGGAGAAGCCATTTCGGCGCTTTAGCGCTGGCTTCCCCAAGTGATATATTTTTGGGATACGCTTTTAGTATAAGTACAATGGCGAGATTTGAACATAGCAACTTCACTCAAATCATGCAAGTTTTCCCGCTTGGCGCATGCCCAAAGCTAAAAT
>JAISWZ010000104.1 GCA_031270945.1 Clostridiales bacterium
GGGCGCGACCCGGAGACCGCAAAATTAAGTTCAAAAACATTTGCTTTTTTTCCAAATTCCAAAACCGTCCCAATGAATGGAAACTATACAATTAACTATATGCTTGCCCCTGCAACGATATAGGGCTTATGCATGTATGATAATTCAAACCAGATTCGTTGCCGTTCTTTAGTTATAATTATAGTGTGCGCAGGAGGTCTTGACCATGGAATTAGAAAAGAGATTTTGTAATTATTGTACTTGCCTTAGGCATATCCCAAAGTTTAGGAAACAGCGTTGAAAAATATTTTCCGGCGCAATAACAAGAATTCTCATTCGTCGAGCGCAAGCCCTCTTTCGCAAGCAACTCTTCAGATTCCCAATTCTTCGGATTCCCAATTCTTCGGATTCCCAATTTTTCGGATTCCCTTTTCTTCATATCCAATTCTTCATATCCCCAATTCTTCATATGTCAGATCCCTCAGCGCTGGATGGATCTCATAATACGAACTCCCGTAATCCAGAACATGCTGGGCGTAAAAGATGCATAGGTGATTCTTTGCGTCAACCAGGACATAAGCTCCTGCCGCGCCATCCCAGCCAAATTCTCCTATGGGGCTTCTGGAGCTGGTGTTGTCGATAAGAGTCCTCACCCCTAGCCCATAGCTGTACCCTTTTCTGTTGAACAAAGCAAAATCTTGTTCTTGGGTTTTGTTAAGCCAGTTGGAGCTCATGGCGTCTATCATGGCGTTGCCAAGGATTCTAGCACCCGTCTTGCCTATCCCGCCATTGCACAAGGCGTCAGCGAATAAGGCGTAATCCTCTGCTGAACATATGAGCCCAGCGCCTCCGCTTTCATGGTTTTCCGAAAGCTTCAGGTGATTCTTTATCGGAACTGGATTAATGGAACCGTCTGCTCCTGGCCGGTACAGCTGAGAAACCTTACTTGCATCTATATGAAAAGTGGGGGTTGACATCCCTAGGGGTTCGAAAATGTTTTCTGTTAAATAGTTCATGAAGCTGAGCCCGCTTGCAACTTCCACCACAGCCGCCAGAACGTCATGGGCCAAGCTATACATCCAATGGGCACCCGGCTCATATGCCAAGGGGATACGGGCTATGGCATCAGTCACCTCCCTGGTTGAGGCATGAGGCGAGAGCGTCTCCATCTCTTCAGCCAGATAGTTATATGTAAGCCCAGCTGTCATGGTCAACAAGTGTCTTATAAGAATTGGGCTTGAAGCTGGCGCTATCCTTTTGTTCTTCTTCTTAAATGATTCCGCCAAGTTGTTCCAGTCCAATTCAGCCACGCTCATATCCTTAAAAGAAGGCAGGTACATGGACAGCGGATCCGAGAGGGAGATTCGCTCCCTCTCAACTAATTGCAACGCCGCTGCGCTGGTGACAACCTTTGTCGCTGAAAACAAGAGATACAGGTCATTTTTAGAAACAGTCTTTGTTTTGGCTATATCAGAAAAGCCTGACATATGCCTATAGAGGAGATCATGTTCTTTGTATATGAGCAAGTCAAAAGCCGGAACGCCAAAGCGGTCATATAGCGAATCTAGAAACGCCTTAAGCTTTTGAAACTGCTCACTCATAGTCGAAGTAGTTATTGAAGTAAATTCTGTGGACATTGTGGAAGCACTTTGTTACATACTCATGAGGCAGGTTCATGCCGTAGAATGTGTTGTCGCAGAAAGCCAAGACTTCGCGCCAATCGGATTCTGAGATGTAGTGCCCGCCCTCGCGGAAGCGCATCGCATTTTTGCCGTCAGCCTGAAGAAAGTTGAAGACTGGCTGGGAAGCGTGGAATGAAAGCTGTGTGCCAAAGGCGCCGCACCAAACATCATCAAGCCCGTCTGTTGAAATGATGGCTCTTGGAGCAATGAGAGAGCGCAACGTGTGAAGATCAAAGGGGAGATAGCATTCATCGCCCGGATCAAACCAGCCATCGCGCTTGCCGAAATCAGCGAGCCTATCGGAAAAGAAATAGGCGAGATCCTTTGATGTGATGGAGCGAACGCTTTCGATCTGGCCAAGGCCTCTGCCCATCCTGCCGCCCAGGTACCTGAAGTTTCCAGCTCCTCCGCAACCAGAGATAGCGGCTGCGCACACGGCGAAGCGCTCATCGTAGATCGCTGAATGCATGGCGACTTTGCCTCCGCGAGATCCGCCCATTGTTATGAGCTTGGTCTTGTCAACCCAGTCGCAGCCTTCCAGATAGTCAGCCGTTCTTGACATCCCAAAGCTCCACATCGCTATGGCTTTCCAGTCATAACCCGGATAGGCTTTTGCTAGCGGGCTTAAGGCTGCATCCGACCCATTGGCGTCAGGGCAAAGTTCTGTAACTTTGCAAAAGGCCAGGGCATAGCCCCTTTCAAGCAGCTCTTCTTCTATGGGGCAAGGAATGTATATTTTCGCTTCTTGAGCCGAAACTCCGATGCTCAGCAAATAGTCGTAAAAGGTTGTCCCCGGCTTGTATTCTCCGCCCATGCAGACAATGACCGGAAACGGGCCTTGCCTGGCCAGGCGCTTTACGGTCGCAGTAAAGGAAACTTTCGCTTCCTGCCCAACGGTTATCTTCACAGTTTCCTCTATTGCCGCCCCGCTGTAAATCCTCTTGCTGTCAAGAACCTCGCTCACTGTGCTATAGGGGCCGGGAGGCGTGTGCCCGTACAGGTAGAACTCCAGCATAGACTTCAGGTACTCTCTCTGCTGGGGCCATTCCTCTTTAGTGGCAAGCGTTCCATCCGCTTTCAATAGCGGGTTTGGAAGCAATTCTTGCCTCACGCAATCCGCGCGTTCAGGAAAGCTGTATTGATCCATACCATCCACTCCATTTTCTCCATGCTAGTCAGTATAGCTATAGTCAAAGAACTGGCTGAAGTCAATCTTTTCAGGTTCAATCCCGCGTGACTCCGCCGGCAGGAAATCAGCGTAGTACAGGTGGACTATCTTGTCAGTGAAAGAGTGGGGGCGCTTGATGCCATAGAAGATCTTGTCCGCAAAATCCAAGGCTGCCAAAAAGTCCGGCTTGGCAATGCTGTGTGTGCCTTCCCTGAAAAACAAAGCGTTCTTGCCTTGCGCACCCAGGAATGAGAAAACAGGCTGTGACGCATGCCAGGAAAGCTGGGTTCCGAAAGCCCCGCACCATACATCATCCAACTGATCTATTGATATGAAGGCTCTTGGCGCAACCAATGCCCTGAGGAAATGGGTATCGAACGGGAGAAAGGCTTCATCTCCAATGTCATACTGGTTGTCCCTTTTGCCAAATTCAGCAAGATTATCGGATACCCAAGACCAAATGCCGCCACTTTTGTTTGTGATGTCGCTTATGGCCTCTACATAGCCAATACCTCTTCCCATGCGTCCGCCCAAGTACCTGTAACTTCCCGCTCCGCTATTGCCTGAGCAGATGGCTGCGCAAATCGCGAACCTTTCATCAAAGATGGATTGGTATATAGCAGTCTTTCCACAATGCGAACCTCCAGTTGCAATATACTTGCTTGAATCAGCCCAATCTGTGCCGTCAAGGTAATCCAAGACTCTTGAGCCGCCCCATCCCCACATGGCAACCGCTCTCCAGTCGCTATCTGGGTAGAATTTGTGGCATTGGCTATTGCTTACGCCCAGGTGAGAGTTCGCTCCCATGTTCAAAGGCGTCAACTGATCCTTGCGGTATGCCGCTACTGCGTATCCCCGCTCAATGCACTCGCTTTCCGCAGGGCAATCTATCAAGCGCTCTTCTGTTGGGCCTGGCTCGCCAATCGGCATGTCTGGATGGTTCCAGATGAATACTGGAAACCGCCCTGGCCTGTTAGGCCTAGAAACCTTGACATCAAAGGATATCTGCCGATCTGGCCCGCATTCAATGCGAATGATCTCTCTTACGGCGCGACCTTCCAGTATCAGCTTTGATGACAGCACTGTCCCCTTTGCGTGGAATGGCCCCTTAGGGGCATGCCCATAAAGATAATGCTCAAGCATAGCCTTAAGGTACTCTCTTTGCTCAGGCCACTCTTCAGGGGAGGATATCCTTTTTCCATCTGGGCCTACAAGCGGATCAGGAAGCTTTTCCTGGCGCGTCAAGCCCTCTTTACCTGGAAATACCCATTCGCTTTTCAACTTTATTCCTCCAAATCACCCTATTATAAAGAGCAAGCGAAAGCTCAGAGCTTCCGCTTGCGAAAATCTATGCTCACAAGAGAAAAAGCACTCTCTTTTCACTCACTATTTCGCGCTGTCGTAAGCTTCCTGGAATATTGCCCTATACTCTTCAAGCCCCATTTGCTTCAGGGTGTTCAGGTATCCATCCCAGTCTTCTTCTATGCCGCCGTCCACACACCATTTCGCTTGCATCTGCTTCACATACGGCTTGATGTCAGCTTGAAGGATGCCCAACTCTTGGCCTGTTTCCTCACTGTACTTCACGGGCGGGAATATCCGGTCTTGCGGAAGAGCCCATGGCTCATATACTGCGCCTTGCTCCTGGCGAAGTGTCAACGCTGCTGGAGCTTTGGTCTTCTTCTCCAGTTCATGAGAGAAGTAGCCAGGCCCGTATCCATGTATGCTGTACTTCCATTTGCTTGCCTCGATATCTCCGTCAGCGGGCTGCAGCACCTCATAAGTGCCGTCATCGTACTTGGCTGTTCCATCTCCAAATGATCCGTACTGGCTCTGGATTGAGTAGTCCTCACCATAGAACCAGTTGACTATCTCAATGCACTTGTCAACATATTCAGTCTTGCGGTTTATAAGAACGGCATTGTTTTGCGCTTGGGAAACCATGGTCGGGTAAACCATTTTCACATTGTCGCCTTTGTGTTCTGGTATTAGAGGCATCATTTCATATTCTGAGGCGTAAGGCTCATTAGGTGCCCAGTTAATGAAAACGCCAACTCTGGAGACATCTCCATCACTGAAATATGAATTCTTCTGATCCCTGCTGTTTGTGTAAACTTCCGGGCTCACTAGACCCAGCTGATACCATTTGTGCACATATTGGGTAAGCTTGTAGAACCCTTCAGTCTCAAAGTCAAACCCGATTTTGCCTTGATCAATGTATACCATGTCCTCGTTGCAACTGTCTATTAGCCCCCATGCGCCACCTAGCCCGGCGTAGATGCTATGTCCGTGGCCGTCGGTCATCCAGTCAATTGGCCGCTCGTCAGCCAAGCCATTGCCGTTTGGATCTTGTTCCTTGAAGGCAATGAGCACTTTTTCCAAATCCTGAAAGTCTTCTGGCATGGACAATCCAAGCTTGTCAAGCCAAGACTTGTTTATCGAAATGGTCACTGCGCTTGTAGGGCGTATGCCATACACTTGAGGGAGAGAGTAAATCTTGCCGTCAGGAGGGAATGTTGCCAGCACCTTGCACTCTGGGCTCTTTTCAAACATGTTTATGACATTTGGCATTTTGTCCAAGTAAGGTGCCATGTCCAAGAAAAGATCTGAGTTTGTTGTTATGTCGCTGTCTGAAAGTCCAGCAAAGAAGAGGTCTGGCAACTCGTCGCTTGAAAGGAATATGCCTTTTCTCTCAGCGTAAGAGTCGTAAGGGATCGTCTCCCATTGGAGCTTGACGTTGAACTGGCTTTCAATGTCCTTGTACATGCCCATGTCAGACGGATTTATTGTTGTTGGGAACATCTGTGTCAGGATCTTAATGGTCACTGGTGCCTCGGCTACTGGTGCCTCGGCTGCTGGTGCCTGCGGCGCTGCGGTTGTTGCAGCTGGCGCTGCTGGGTTGTCTGCTGGCGCTACTGGAGTATTCCCAGCGTCCTTATTGGCGCAAGCGCTTGCAAGAAGAATTATGAGAGCAATAAGAATCAAGCGTGTTGCAGAGTCAATCAATTTTTTTGCTTTCATGAAAGCATCCCCTTTTTTTATCCCTTTATGGATCCAATCATAACGCCTTTTTCAAAATACTTCTGCAGGAACGGATAAAGTATCATCATTGGCAAGGAGCTTGCGACTATGGATGAATACTTGACGAGGTTGGCTTTGCGCAACGCCTCCACGTTTGTGCCGCTCTGCAGCTGGCTGGCCATTGCTTGGTTTCTTGTGAGTATGCTCCTGAGCACATTTTGCAGCGGCAGATACTTCTCGTCCCGCAAGTACAGGAGACCGCTGAAGTAGTCATTCCATTTGCCCACGAGATAGTACAGCATGATAATGGACAGTACCGCCTTGGACAGCGGCAAGGCTACTTTAAGCAGATAGTTCGTGTTAGTGCATCCGTCTAGCTGAGCGGATTCCCATAGCTCTCTAGGCAGGTTGGTTTCAAAAAACGTCCTCATGATAATAAGGTTGAAGACGTTAAGGCAGAAAGGGGCGATCATCACAAGATATCCGCTTCCCATGCCAAGCTGCCTTGTGATCGTAAGATAGGTGGGAATCATGCCTCCGTTGAAAAACATCGTAACAAGGAAAAACACCATAATCCATCTGCGGGACTTGAAATCCGGCCTGGAAAGAGCGTACGCGCATGGCGTGGTTACAACCATGCTCACAGCGGTTCCAGCCAAGGCATAGAATATTGTATTGGCGTATCCACGGAGAATCGAGTCATCCCGCAGGAGCTCTGCATACCCTTCAAGCGTAAACCCCTTTGGCCACAGAAATATCTCTCCAGCCATCGCATACTTCGCGGATGAAAGCGATGCTATCACAACGTAGTAGAGAGGGTAGAAGGTTATCAAAAGTATCAGGAACGTCAGCGTGTAGACCACCGCGCGAAAGACGGCCTCGCTTGCTGGCAGTGCCATGCGCTTTTTTGTCATTGCTTCACTCCCTTCAGGACAGGTGTCAAATGCTAGAAAAGACTGGTTTCTCCAAACTTCCTGCTCGCGCCATTGAACAGCAGCAGCAAAACTACGTTCACAACAGAGTTGATTAAGCCTATAGCCGCCGAATAGCTGTACTGAGGCGTTCCCCCAAGCCCCACTTTGTAAATGTAGGTCGCTATAATCTCTGACGTCGCCAGGTTTTGCGGGTTCTGAAGGAGATACGCCTTCTCGAATCCCACTGACATGAGTGATCCAAATGACAAAATCAACAGTATCGTCATGGTGGATCGCATCGCTGGCAGCTCCACGTGCCAGATCTTTTGAAGAGAGCTTGCCCCATCAACCCTGGCGGCATCGATAAGCTCTGGTGATACGTTTGAAAGGGTTGCGATGTAGATGATAGATTGCCAGCCCATGTGCTGCCAAATTTCAGAGCCTACATAAATCGTCCTAAACATCGAGCTCTCACCAAGGGGATTGATGGGCTGCACTCCAAGCGCTCTGGTTATGTAGCCATACATGCCTGTTGATGGGCTTAGGAAGAGCGATATTATGCCTACAACTACGACTGTGGACACAAAGTGCGGAGCGTAGGAAACTGTCTGAATGATTTTTTTGGCCCTTTGGCTCTGGAACTGGTTTACCAAAATGGCAAAGACAATCGGAAGCGGGAAAGTGTACAGGAGCGTGTAAAAGCTGAGTACCACGCTGTTCTTAATTATGGCTAGCCACTGATAGCTGCGGAAGAAGCGTTCAAACCATCTTAGCCCGACCCATGCTGATCCCGCGATCCCCTTTGCGGGAATGAAGTTCTTGAATGCTATCTGAACCCCATACATAGGCAGATAGTTAAAGAGTAATACAGATATGACAGCTGGGAGGACGAACAGGTACAACTCCCAGTTAGCGCTGATTTCCGCTAGCGCCTTTTCGTGAAAAGGCTTTTCCGCCTTCCGTTCTTTGCCCTCATTCATGCCTATCCCACCTGTCTTGTTTCATGAATCCAAGATGCGCTGGCAACCGTTCATTTGCCATATACTTTCGTTTGTAAGCTTGTAAACATTCTAAAATCTACAGTTCACTCTTGTCGGCTTCTATACGTATATTTTTCTGCCGGCTTCATCAGGCGTTTCAGTTAGCCGATAAAAATATGTGTTAACCACGTCCCTCCACTCTTTCGCATTCTCCAGCTGCAAGGCGAGCTTTTTTGAAACGGACTCGAAGACTTCCGGGGCCAGCTGGCTTTTTAGCGCCTGCCATTCCGAGATGAATCCCTCAACCATTTCAGCTCCCTCGAAGTGGTCGTCATAGAGCCGCTGCAAAAGAGTTTTTCCGCTCTTGAGGCGGTAATTAAAGGGCACCCTGTGGAAAAAGAGCAAAAGCTCCTCAGGACAGGCATCCATGTCATCGAGAGTTTCCGCGAGCTTGCCATTGTACTGCTTCGTCAGACCGGTTCCTTTAGAGGTTCGGTCCACTCCCAGCGCGGAATGGCTTGCCCTGTGGTAGCTGCCCCATTTCATGAACTCATACCCTTCCGGGCTAGGCCCGTAATGGTGGTGTATGTTCACCATCCAGCCCAAGGCTAGAGGGGTCGTGTACTTTTCATACGCTTCCCGGGACTTGAGGCAGAGATCCCGGACTCTTTCCCATGGCTCGCCAAAGGTCAGCCGCGCCCATTCTCCAGCCACCTCTCTTGCGCTCAGGGACGGATCCCAGGCCATTCGGCCAAATCCGTACAAGTTCAGCTGCGCCAAGGCATGGCCGGTCCAGTTCGAGCTTTTTCCGCAGTTCGCAACTCCAGCGATTGTTGTTATCTTTGATCCTATTATGCTTCTGAGCTCTCCCCCGCTTGCTTCAGGGAATGCCAGGATTTCCTCCCATTGGACTGGAAGGCAGTACAAATCTATCTGCTGGCCTGTATATTCTTGGGTTATCTGAAGCTCAAGCCCCTGCGCCGTATGCTTCATGGCGCCCAGAAGCGGTGAGTTGGGCTCCCTTACCTGGAAGTCAACCGGGCCGTGCTTGATCTGAAGCACGACGTTCTCATCGAACATTCCGTCTTGCGGCATGAACAGCTCGTATGGCGCCTTTGGCCTGTCTATGGACTGATCCCTCCAGTCCTGGAGGCAGTCGTAAATAAAGCAGCGCCAGAAGACGGTTCCTCCGTGCGGGGCCAGGGCCCTCGCTAACATGTTAGCGCCATCGGCCTGGGTTCTTCCCAGAGCGGCCGGGCCTCCCCTGAATTCGGAGTCAGCTTTTACCACAAAACCGGCGAAATCCGGTATGTTCCTATAGAGTTCACTAGCTCTCTCATTCCACCACAAAGAAACCGCTTCATCCAGCGGATCCGCTGTATCAAGCCCGTCAATCACAGGGCTGTCGAAGGCTACGCTGACGGCTACCCTGATTCCAAACTGGCGGAAGATCGCGGCAAGACTTTTTAGCTTTTCGATGCTCTCAGGAAAAATCAGCCTCGCGGCATCTGGTGGAACATTTACGTTGTTCAAGCATATGGCGTTAATCCCTACCGAGGCTATAAGCCTGGCGTAATCGATTATCTCGCTTTCGTCAAAGCAAAGCTTGCTGTCCTTGAAGAACAATGAATTGCCGGAGTAGCCTCGCTCCACTTTGCCGCTAACGCTGTCCCAATGGTTAAGCACCCTGAACCGGGCCTTTGGTGCGCTCTCTTCCTTAATCTCAAAAGGCTCTTTCCCTTGGGCCAGCTCTCTCAAAAAGGCGAAGGCGCCATACAGCAAGCCGTTGTCCGAGCCCCCGCTGATCTTTCCGCCGCCTATCCGGTACCCCTCTTCTGGCAGCGTCTTGTCGACGTCCAAAATGATCTTTCCCGCTTGCGGGCCGCAAAACCCCAGCCTAGTAAGCCCAGCCGACAGCTCGCGTGCCGCCGCGCCAGAGGCTTTTTCTTCAGGAGCGCCAATAATTTCTAGCGTTGGGCCATTCATCCCAGTGCGCTGGAGCCAGGCGTTCCGCTCTTTGAAAACTTCAATATTTGACTGCATATGCCACCTTCCAGAGCGCTAGTTGCAGCGCATCCCAAATTGAATCCAAGGCTTGGAAAAATCACGAGTTAAACTGACGAGCGCTAGCATAAAGCATCGCGATGATTTCTCCGGCGCCTTTACAAAATTTTTGGACATGCGCACAGCCGCTAAAAAATATGATATTCTCCAACTTGGCCATTTGGGCTTGCTGAAACGAAAAACTTCCAATTTGCCAAAAATGGATATTCCAATTATGCATTTGCTATAATTCGCAATTGAACCTTCGCTTATCTTTGGTTATAATTATATATGCAAAATGCTTGAGCGACCATGGAAAAAGAAAAGAGTCTTTGCAATTTTTAAACATCAATTTAGCAACCCTTTTCAAGGGCTCTTGTAACCTTTCCCATAAGGGCGTCCGCAACATTTACTAAAAGGCCTGTTTTGCAAGCATTGCATGCGCTGCCTGCGCCAAAGCCATTTTCGTCCGGCGGGCTAGAAGGCCGTGCGCTTTTGCGCTTTTTTTACGCCTGCCCTGGACAAATCAAAGATTTTTTTTCGAGAGCGCCGCCAGGCTCAGCAAAGCAAGAAAAAAGCAATTTTGGTATGCACTAAGAATCACACCCTTTGGAGGTTTGTCCAATGGACGACCATGACTTTTTCTTTGAGATCGAGTACTACAACCACCGAGTCTGCACCCCTTCATGGGAAATAGCCCACTCTCGCACAAGCTTTGTGGATCTCACTTACATCGTCAACGGCAGCGCCTTTTACACAGTTGACGGGGAGGAATTCGTGGTAAAGGCGGGCGACTTGATATGCATCCCCAACGGCTGCGAGCGCTCAGCCGTTTCGGACAACGACAGCCTCATGGAGTGCTACGCCATGAATGGCGCTCCCTGCCGCCTGGACGGGACTCCCTGCGAGCTTCCCTTCCCATTGGTGCACCACATCGACATGCATGCAGACATAATCTCGCTCTTTGGAGAGCTAGGTTCAGAATGGCTGCAGAGAAAGCCCGGCTATAGAATAAAGGTAAGAGGCCTGGCGCTTCTCATAATCCATCGCTACTTCGAGCTTATCGTGTTTGGGAGCAACCACGAGCTCGTAGATCGCAGGGTTAAAAAAGCCATTCAGTACATCATGAACCACTTTGCGGAACCCTTGACCGTGCAGGACGCGGCCGCCCACGTGAAGCTCAATCCCGGCTATTTCGGGCGCATCTTCCAGGAGCACACTGGCCTGAGCTTCCGCCAGTACCTCACTTTCATCCGCTTGAACCAGGCGGAGGACCTGCTCAGAAGCGGGGAGCACAACGTCAATGAGTCCGCGTTCCAATGCGGCTTCAAGGACATCTTCTACTTCAGCAAGGTGTTCAAGAAGCACAAGGGGGTTGCCCCATCGTCTCTGCTACAGGCGACCCCTGACGAAAGATCTGAGGCATAAAGCAAAAAGGCGGCTCACGCCGCCTTTTTGCTTTATCTATTCCCATAGCCCGAGCTTTCTCTTTGCCGCAAGGATTCTCTCAACCGACTCATCCAGCCGTTTTCTCATGGATTCCTTGCTTTTGCAAGCTTCAAGCACAGCCTTGTAAGCGGCGTCGGGATTGCTTGGCAGAAGAAGAATGTCAGCGCCAGCCTCAAAAGCCCGCAAAGCGGCTTCGGCAGAGCCAAATTCTTCGGTTATGCCGCCCATGTCCAGCGCGTCAGTTATGATCAAGCCTTTGAATCCTAGCTTTTCCCTCAGGATCCCGTTCATGGCCTCTGGCAGGAAATCTGCTGGAGCATACGAGCCTGTGATCTCTGGCATGGCTATGTGCCCAACCATTACCCCGTCCGTTCCAGCCTCTATGCCAGCCTTGAATGGCAAAAGCTCAAAGCTCTCCAGGCGCTCCAGGTCATGCTTGAACACGGCCCGCTCCAGGTGCGAGTCCTCCGCTGTGTCTCCATGCCCCGGAAAATGCTTTATGACGGAAAGGATTCCAGCGTCAGCAAATCCTTTGACAGCCGCTTGAACCATTGGCGACACTTCTTCAGGCGTTGTGCCATACGCCCGATCTCCTATCACAGAGTTTGCGGGGTTTGACCAGATATCCGCCACCGGGGCGAAATCCATGTTGAAACCCAGGCTCTTCAGCTCTTTTCCAGCCCGCTTTGACTGATCATAGGCCTTTTGCGGATCTTTGCCTTTTCCAATGGAGTAGGCGCTGACATAGCCTCCTCCCAGCTTGTTCAGGCGGGACACCCTTCCGCCTTCTTCATCTATTGATATAAGAAGAGGGATTTGCGCCCTGGACTGCAGGGACTCGGTGAGCTTCCTCACTTGGCTTGACGATTGGACGTTTTCAGCAAAGAGGGTCACACCGCCTAGGTGAAGCCTTGAGACCACATCTAGATCCTCTTCGTTTAGCCTAACGTTGAAAAGCTGCCCAACTTTCTCCTCTAGGCTCAGTTCGCCAGACTTGTCTGGAGGGGTTGGGGCCTCTGTTCTAGCCGGCGCCTCCGTCGGATCTGGAGTTTTTGTTATTTCCGGAGCCTTTGTCGGGGCCGGGGTTTTGGTCGGATCCGGCGCCTTTGTGACAACTGGAGCCTTTGTCGGGGCCGGAGTTTTAGTCGGTGCCTTTGTCGGCGCCGGAGCTTTTGTTTTCGGAGCGGCCGTTTCCGTCTTTGGGGCGCTGGTGTCTTTAGGTTCCAAAAACACGTCTTTAGTCTCTTCGAATTCAGGCACTTGAGAGCCTGTCTCTGACACTTGAGAGCCCTCAGGCACGGCGTTTTCCGCTTTGCATCCTGCAAGCACTGCAACAGCCACCACGAGAACTATGGCCATTTTCCACATATCCCCCATCCTTTCTCGCCGCAAATATAAAGGCATGCGGCTCTTTAGCGCTTTTCCGCTGGCGAACGGCGATTGGAATTTTCTTGTCGCTATCGAAAGGCCCGACTGGGTTCTGAGCGCATATCCCAAAACTCCAGCAAAAGCCGCAAATCAATTTTGTGATATGCACCTAGGCGAGCAACGACAAGAAAATTTGGATTGAGCGTTCGTCAGTATCGCTTGCGTTTTTCGCAAGCTCCTTTGTATTTTGCCAAGCCAGCTCGGGTTTTAAGAAATTAAAAACATGGCTTGCTAAGCTTTCTTTTCGAAATTAAAACATGGCTTGCTATGAGCATATCCCAAATTTCCTAAAGCGGCGCAGCGAAAGTCACAGCGATGCTTTAACGCGTGACTTTCGCAAGCCCTAAAATAAATTTTGGGATATGCTCTAAGCTTTGCCGCTGCTGTTCGAAAGCTCATCCAGCGCCTTTTCTTCCCTCTTTGCCTTGAAGAACCGCAACGCGAAGTTCTTGAGTATCGCGCAGACCGGGACGGCGAGAATCATCCCTGTGATCCCGAACAAGGACCCTCCTATGGACAACGCCAATATTACAAGTATTGGGTTTATCTCTACGCTGTTCGCAACAATCCTGGGATTTATTATCATGCCGTCTATCTGCTGCAAGACAAGAATGCCTATTGCGGTCTGCAAGGCCTTCCATGGATCCCCGCTAAGAAGCGCAACAAGGCTTGAAAGCAGGAGCCCGAAAAAGGCGCCGAAGTAAGGGACGATGTTGGCAAGGCCTGTGATGGCTCCAAGGAGCACGGCAAACTGAACATGTATAAGCGACAGGTAGAGCGAGATCATGACAGCTACTATCATGACGTCTATCAGCATTCCTCTGATGTACCCTGTCAGCACGTGGTCAATGTCAATGGCCAGCCTTGAGATCCGCTTTCTTGGCTTCGAGGGAACGAAAACCCTTGCCACGGACTTCACGCCATGAAGAAGGCTGTACTTGCCGCTGGACAAGTAGAAGGCCAATATCATTCCCAAGGCAAAGTCCACGATGGATCCTCCAGCGTTTGACAGGTTGGAGATGATCCCCGAGAAGAAGCCCTTCGTGAAAGTCTCTATTGAGTCGAAGATCTGCTGCAGGTACTTAGACGCAAAGCTCAAGGCGTCTATCTCGTCAAGCCTAGCCTTGAGATCGGCATAGGCTGTGGTGAACTGGGACAGGCTGTTTTGCGCCGCCGCGATAAGCGAAGCCGAAAAGTCTTTCTGTATGTTCAGCCGGGTTGCTATCCATACGATAGTAAATCCAAGGATTGCCACCAAGAGAAGATAGGCCAGGGCCGTCCCTGGAGCGCGGCTCTTGAACTCAGGCTTTGGCTTCCCCTTAAGCCTCAGCCTGGCTCTGACCGCTTTTATCTTGCCTTCAATGCCCCATTCGTAAAATTTTTGCAGCCTATCCACAGCTGGATCCAGCAGATACGCGACGACTAGCGCTATCACAAGCGGCGAGAAGAGGCCGACTATCCAGCTTAGGACTTTTTTCACGCCATTCCCGAAGTCAGGGAGGCTTACAGCGATATGAGCGGCGCCGTCCAGCAAGAGCTTCAGCAGATAAATCGCGCCAAATGTAGCGACTACATGAAAGCACACTACCAAATATTTTCTGTTCCAAGGAAGTTTCATGCCCAGCCCCCTCGCGATATATCGCATTTCTCTTTGGATCTGGGTTTAGAGCATATCCCAAAATTATATCCGAGGCGCCAAAAAAATCCGGATGTTTGCTCGCAGAAGCCCGAGCAAACTAGTTAAAGCATTCGCCAGGATTTTTTCGGCGCCATTTCGGAATTTTGGGATATGCACTTATTTGCGTTTTTCGCGAAATCTTTTTAATTTAAAGCGACGCCAGAAGCCTTTGAAGAAAGCTCCAGACCCGCTCTGTTGACGATATTGACAGCCTCTCCTGGGGAGAATGCACGTCAAACATGTCTGGGCCAAGAGAGATCATGTCCGCTCCCGGAAGCATTC
>JAISWZ010000155.1 GCA_031270945.1 Clostridiales bacterium
GAATGCTTCAAGAGCTCATGGGCGCCGATGGCGGCGGGCGCCAGCCCGCTGACGGCGCGGGTTTTGTTGGCTCTTTGGACAAGGCGATGCAACTGGTGCAGACGCTTCAGCTGTTTTCTGGCGCTGACGCAAAAGTGTTTTTTGGCGACGCTGATCCTGGCGAGCCCGAATTGCCGACAGTTGATGACTCTGTTGATTTTGCCAAGCTCTTTGACGACGAGATTGCGACGCCTTCCATAAACGCGATGAAAGCCGCGCTGCCGTTTGTGGATCCAAGCATGCACAGAAGCCTTGGGCTTTGGATAAAGCTTATGGAGATGCAGCGCATATTTGATCTGACATCAAACGGCGGAGCGTTGGTTCCGGCAGCCGCCGACTATGGCGACTGGAGGCTTGGGATGCTTTCCGCCATGCGCCCTTACGCCAGCCCCGAGAAAAAAAGCTTGATTGACTTTATTGGGCGGATGACCGGCTTGATGGATACGCTGGGCAGGCAATAGACAGATAGTATGGACAGGAGGCGGCATTGAAATGGAAACTGACATAGACGAGCTGCTGAGCTCAAGCGCCTTTGACTCGCTTGAGCCTGAAAGGCTCGAGCTGATTCGTGAGTTTGCATGGGAGATAGACGGGAAGTCCACAGGGGAGATAATATCGCTGTTCATGCGGTTTCTCAAGGACTTGAAAAAGGGAAGGCCTATAACCAAGCTTGAGAAGCAGGCGATGATCACAGCGATAGGCGCTTCCATCCCGGCTGATGAGCAAGGGAAGTTCAGGCATATAACAGGCGTGGTCGAAAAATTTATTTAGGCCATAGTCTCGGGCATACCCTGAAAAAGCGACGCGTGAGCAATGCGGCTTTTCGGTTTTTTTGGATATGCCCAAGGCGTTTTTGGGAATATTTTTTTGTTATAACTAGAAATATTTTCTCTAAAAGCAAACCTTTCAGGGGCCCGCCTAGTGCGGGCCCAAACTTTTGAAACTCTTGGCCAAGGCCTTGAATTGGTGGTATACTGGTATAGCAAGCATGTTTTTCGTTTGGAGGCTGGCTATGGGCTGCGCGAAAGATTTGGAGGAAGGCAGAGCCTTTCTGGGCGTAGAGTTTGGCTCTACCAGGATAAAGGCGGTTCTTGTCGACGAGAATTTCGAGCTCGTCGCGTCGGGAGCGCATGATTGGCAAAACCGCCTGGAGAACGGCGTCTGGACTTACAGCCTGGATGACGTTTGGAAGGGGCTCCAGGAAAGCTACAAGGAGCTCTCAGACCAGGCCTATGAAAATTTTGGGGTCAGGCTGCGCAAAGTGGCGGCGATAGGCATCTCGGGAATGATGCACGGCTATCTTGCCTTTGGCAAAGACGAAAAGCTTTTGACGCCGTTTCGCACTTGGAGGAACACGACAACAGGAGAGGCGGCGGAAGCGCTGTCAGCGGCCATGGACTTCAACATGCCCCAGCGCTGGAGCGCCGCTCACTTGTATCAAGCTATCCTCAACAAGGAAGAGCATGTCGGGCAGATAGAGTTTCTCTCTACCTTGGCCGGGTACGTCTTCTGGAAGCTGACAGGCGTCAAGGCTGTTGGCGTAGGCGAAGCGTCAGGCATGTTTCCGGTTGACGGCGAAGCCATGGGCTACTGCGGAAAGAGGCTGGGCATTTTTCAGGAGATGGCGAAAGAGCAAGGCTCAAGCCTGGATCTGCTGAGCGTTCTGCCGAAAGTGCTCCCAGCTGGCGAGAAGGCCGGGTTCTTGACTGAAGAGGGAGCGAAGCTCCTGGATCCAAGCGGAAACCTTGAGCCGGGAGCGCTGCTGTGCCCGCCTGAGGGAGACGCTGGAACCGGAATGGTTGCAACCAACTGCGTCGCGCAAAGAACCTGCAACGTCTCTGCCGGAACGTCAGTCTTTGCCATGGCTGTCTTGGAGAAAAGCCTTTCCAAGCCATATCCCGAGATAGACATAGTGGCCACCCCAACAGGAAAGCCTGTCGCAATGGTTCACTGCAACAACTGCGCGTCTGACCTGGACGCTTGGGTAAATCTCTTCGCAGAGCAAAACAAGCTCTTCGGCCTGAATGTTCCCAAGCAGGAAATGTATGAGAAGCTTTGGAGAGAGTCATTAAAAGGCGATCCGGCCGCCGGAGGCCTTGTGTCCTACAACTTTTTCTCAGGGGAGCCAGTCGTTGGCCTGGACAAAGGATTCCCGCTGTTTGCGAGAACCCCGGGCGCTGACTTTAGCCTCCCGAACTTTATGAGATCGCTTCTGTTCTCGTCCATGGCCTCCCTTAAGCTGGGGATGGACATTCTTTCTGGCGAGGGCGTGAAGCTGGACAGGCTGTTGGGCCATGGAGGCATATTCAAGACAAAAGGGGTAGCTTCAAGCCTTATGGCTGGCGCCCTGAACGTGCCAGTGGCGGTCATGGAGAACGCCGGAGAAGGCGGCGCCTGGGGCATTGCGCTTTTGGCCGCGTACGCCGCTTTGAAGAAGGATGACATGACTCTCGAAGAATTCCTGAACTCGCAAGTCTTCAAGAATTCCAAGGTCTCTGTTTCAGACCCCGAGCCCCAAGTATCGCAGGGATTCGCCAAGTACATGGAGTCCTTCGAAAAAGGGCTGGGCATGGAAAGAGCGGGAGAGTTTTTAGGCTAGAGAGCAAGAACGCATTTAGCGCATGCCCCAAAATTCCGAAAAAGACGCGGGGAAAAGGCATGCGATGATTTTAAAAGGGGGTCAGGCATGCTTGAAGAGCTGAAAATCCAGGTGTGCGACGCCAACAAGTCGCTTGTTGACCATAAGCTTGTCGCGTTCACCTGGGGGAACGTGTCTGGCATAGACAGGGATAAAGGCCTCATGGCTATCAAGCCGTCCGGGGTTCCTTACTCCAGCCTAAAGCCGGAAGACATCGTCCTTATGGATCTAGAGACAGGAAAGAAGGTCGAGGGCAAGCTCCAGCCCTCATCGGACGCTCCAACCCACCTGGAGCTGTACCGGGCGTTTGGCGTTGGCGGGGTTACTCACACCCATAGCCGCTGGGCCACATCGTTCGCCCAGGCTGAGCTTCCGATCATTCCATTTGGAACAACCCATGCCGATTGCTTTTACGGCATTGTCCCCTGCACCCGCAGGCTGACGCCCGCTGAGATCGAAGGGGAATACGAAAAGAACACAGGGCTTGTAATCAAAGAAACTTTTTCTTCTAACGCCGAGGACGTTCCCGCCGTCCTAGTCGCCTGCCATGGACCATTCACCTGGGGAAAGGATGCCCATGACTCAGTGCACAACGCGGCTGTTCTGGAAGAAGTGGCATTCATGGCTTACGTGACGCTAACTCTCTCCCCAGGAAAAGAATCGATACAGCAAGAGCTCATGGACAAGCATTTCCTGAGAAAGCACGGGGCTGCTGCTTACTATGGGCAGCCTGGCATTTAGCGTGTCCTGAATTACTAGCTTTGGGATGCGCCAATTATGTGCCACGCGTCCAGGCAGAGCTTGGAACGCGCTGAAACGAGAAGGAGGAATGGACATGTATGACTGGGAGAAAGTGTTGAGAGAGAACCCCAACGGCGTGCTTGCCACTGCTGACGGAAGAAAATCCAAGACCAGAGTCTTCCAATACCTGTTCGCCGTAGATGGAAACGCTTGCTTCTGCACCAGCACGGACAAGCCGGTTTACCATCAGATCAAGAACAATCCGTACATCAGCTTCTGCGCCTATTCGAAGGACTTCAATCCGGTTTTGTCCCTGAACGGCAGGGCCGTTTTCTTGGACGATCCTTCATTGAAGGAAAGGGCGCTTGACGAGAACCCTCACATAAAGAGCATTTACGGCGGGGCAGACAACCCGAAGTTCACCATCTTTTGGGTAGAGCTAGAGGAAGTGGAGACATTCAGCTTCGCTGAGGGGCCAAGGGTTTACAACGCGTAGACGGGATGCTGGGCGCTAAGTGCAAGGCTGGAAAGCCATAAGCCTTAGGCCCGCAAACTGTCCGAAGCCTAAGAAAAGCCATAGCGCATACTGCAAGCGCACCCATGCTTGTGCCAGGCATCCAGCCTTGTCGATAGCGCGGAGGCTTTTCTTGGTTTTAGCGAAGACTTTTTTCGATGCTTGATCACCCGCTTGCTTTTGATGCAAGCTTTTGGTCATGTTTTGCACTATGTTGGCAATTAAAAACGCCGCAACAAGCTCCGGCCAAGAAACCGCAAAGGGCTTAAGCGCAAGGGTTAGCTAAAAGTCTTAATCAAAGCCTTGATTTATGCCTTAAGGGGTTCTTGCGCCAGAATCTGCATATTAGTGAGAATACAAAACAGAAGCGGGGAAAACACCCCGCTTCTGTTTGACTTTGCGGGGGATTGGCTTTAAGGCTTTGGAATATAAACATCAAAGCCTCTGCTTTAAGCCTGCTGCGGAAAAGGGCATACTGGGGGTAGGGTTTTGGAACAAAAAAAGTCAATATACATCGCTGACGATGACGACAACATCCGCGAGGCGATAACTGCGTTTCTGGACAACAGCGGATTTGAGGCAACCGCTTTTCAAAACGGGGATCTGTTGCTTCAGGCGTTTTTCGAGAAGCCTTGCGATCTAGCGATACTGGATATAGTAATGCCTGGATCTAGCGGGTTTGAGGTTTGTGCTTCTTTGCGCAAAGTTAGCACAGTGCCCATCATTATGCTGACAGCCCGGGATTCTGACCTGGATTATGCGACAGGGATTACTTTGGGAAGTGATGATTACTTCACGAAGCCATTTTCTGCGATGTCGCTTATGCTCAGGGTAAAGGCGATATTTCGCCGCATTGAGTATGATAAGGCGGAGATGGAGAGAGCGGGAGCGTCTGGCTCAAGTAAAGAAGCGTCTGGATCAAATAACGAAGGTTCTGGCTCAAGTAAAGAAGCGTCTGGTTCAAATAAAGAAGAGAGAGTCATAAGCTTCCAGGGCATAAGCATTCTGTGCAAGAGCAGAACCGTTGCAGTGAAAGGCAGCGAGATCTCGTTGACGCCCCTGGAGTATGCCATGCTTAAATACATGATGGAGCGGGCAGGAGCAGCTGTTTCAAGGGCGGAGCTGTTAGATGAAGTCTGGCATTGCAGCGTGGAAGTGCAAACAAGCGCTACGGATGATACGGTCAGGCGGCTAAGAAAGAAGCTGGCAGGAAGCGATGCTGTGATTGAAGCGGTGTGGGGGTTTGGATATAGATTAAAGGGGCGGGTTGAAGATAGATAAAAATAGCAAAACGCGGAGCTGGAATATGAAGACCAGAATCTTTCTAATGTTGCTTGGCTTGCTGATTCTAGTGTTTGCATCGGTTCTTTTGGCCTTTAACATCTTTCTGAGAGCGTATATTCGCTCTGACGCGGATGCCCAGATCGTTAGCATGGCTTTAGTTTATGCGAATGATGCCCCTGAAGATACTATAAAAGGCGATGGCCACAAGAAAGAAAGGCGCAGAAGCAAGATTGGATCTGACGGGGACGTCCTAATTCTGGATTCGGACTATGAGATCCTGAAATATGAAGGCATAACCAATATGCCAGAAGCGGAGGCAGAGAGCTTTGCGGGGACTTTAAGGCAGGAAGGGGCAGACCTGCAGGAATCAAGGCATAGGCTCATTCGCGCTCCGCTTGGCGAGTACTATGTTTCCTGTATGCCTGACGCTAGAACCGCCAATGCCTATTTGGTTTTTTTTGTGGACGTGACAACCGCGAACGCCATGGCGGATACTGTGAATACAGCGCTTGTTGTCATTTTGGGATTTGCGCTGGCTATAGCGTTTGCCGTATCCAGCAGCATCGCCAACTCGGTCATAACACCCGTCAGGAAGCTCTCGAGCTTTGCGGAGGAGATCGGCAAAGGCAACTTTGCGCAGCATGACTTCCCCTTTTTTGATTTGGAGCTTGCATCTCTAGCTCGGATAATGAATCAGTCGGCTGAGAAGCTCTCCCAGTACGACAGCCATCAGAAGGTCTTTTTTCAAAACGTGTCCCATGAGCTGCGAACTCCTTTGATGTCGATCAAGTGCCATGCCGAGGGCATCGAGTGCGGATTCATGGATGAAAAGAAGTCAAGCCGGATTATCGAAGCCGAGGTTGACCGCCTATCAAATATGGTGGAGGACTTGCTGTACATTTCGCGCTTGGACAGTCTTGCTGAGATAGAGCTTAAGGAAGGCGATGTTAGAGAGCTGGTGGAGTCTTGCGCAGAGAGTGTTAGGGCAGTAGCGGAAAAGGCAGGGCTTGCGCTATCCTTTGACTTTGACAGCGACTGCGTTCTTCTTTGCTTTAATGAAAAGCATTTATCCCGCGCCATCGTCAACCTTCTATCAAACGCCATAAGGCATGCCAAGAAGGAGATCCGCATTAGCTGCAAGACCATAGGCATGAATGCTGTTATAGCGGTAGCAGATGACGGAGACGGCATCGCTTCTGAAGATTTGCCTCATATTTTTGAGCGGTTTTATAAAGGGCATAACGGCAAGCATGGCATTGGCCTTTCGATTGCGCAGTCTGTCGCTGCCCTGCATGGAGGCGTGATCTCGGTGGATTGCAGGGATGGAACGAAATTTGTGGCATCGTTTCCTGGAGGGGGCGGCAGGTAGAGAAAGGGTGATGCGCAAAGCAAGTGAGTTCAAAAAAGCGGGTAATGGCGCAAAGCAAGTGAGTTCAAAAAAGTAGGCGATAGCGCAAAGCCAGTAATACCTAACGATGGAATTTAAGAGGACCAATGCCCGCTTCCCCAAGTTTCAAGCTTGGCCAAAGCGCTTGGGGT
The DNA here is from genome assembly GCA_031270945.1 of Clostridiales bacterium. Taxonomy (GTDB): domain Bacteria; phylum Bacillota; class Clostridia; order Lachnospirales; family WQUN01; genus JAISWZ01. The sequence goes on from JAISWZ010000155.1 coordinate 6,756, forward strand.
TTTGCGTATGGTTTGCGTATGTTTTGCTTGAGGTTTTCCGAGATTTCATTTGCCAGCCCTCCTATAATGATAAGGTCGGAAAGCAGACGCCTGTCAAGGGCCTTGCCTTGCGAACTGAATAGGGGGTGCTGTGCTTGAAAAGAAACTTTCTTAAAATCTCGCTTGATATCGCAATGACTGCAACTTTGCTCCTGCTTTACAACGTTCATGTCCTGTCCATGGCTTTTCACGAGATAGCTGGGCTGGCGGTTTTCGCTGTTGTCCTGATCCATTGCTCCTTAAACTGGAGATGGATTGCTGGGATTGCTAAAAGGTTGTTTGACAAGGCCTTGCCAACCAAAACCAAGCTGGGGTTTGCAGTTGACGCATGCTTGCTGGGCGCGTTCTTGGCTATCATCGCAAGCGGGATATTGGAATCGCAAGTGGTTTTCAAGGTCTCGGAGGTCAAAGGGAGTATCTGGCGAAGTGTTCATCACTTTTCAGCAGGGCTGTCAATAGCGCTTGTTGGAGTCCATCTGGGATTGCATTGGGGCTTTGTAATAAACATGGCCAGAAAAGCTTTTGGAATCAGTGACAGAAACGCAAAGACGGATAGCAAGGCACCAGATATTCGAAAGCCCTGCGATTGGGGACATGCTCTCAGACTTGCGGCGCTGGCTGGGGTTCTTTTCTTTGGCATTTACAGCGCTTTCACCACCAACTTTTTTAATTTGCTTACCGCTCCTTTTCAGAATGAGGCGGCCATAAAGGATGAGGGCAACTCCATTGACGAAAACAAGGCAAAATCAGATGAAGGCAAAGACGGGTATCATAACGGAATAGGTAGCGGCACCAAGCAGGAGCCCTCAGGTGGAGATGCAACAGAGCATCAAAACAAGGGAACTCAGATTTCAGAAAACGCTCCCGCTCGCGTGATGAGCGCACTTTTGTCTTACATATCCATAATCGGGGTGTTTGCCGCTTTGGCTTACTACCTGGAGAAGCTGGCAAGACTGGCACTGAAAAAGTAAGCGTTCCTCAGGAAAGCGGTGCGGACGGGAAGTGCTATGAAAACTTAAGTAGCATAAACGTTGGGTGGCTTTACTCAAGGAACCAATACAGATGCCCTCGCTGAGCTCGAAAAGACGGAATCGCAATCATTCGTTTGGAAAGCGGAGCGGGCGAGCTAAGGCCATTTCGAGATCAAAAGGGCTTGCTATCCTTTGAGCTTTTGCGGAAACTTGAGATCAAGCCCCAGAACACTTGGGCGCATGCAGATGGCTAAATCAAGGCATTTTTTAAAAGGCTCGGCATTTTGTGACACTATGTATCCTTATCGATGTAACACAAAAGACATAGAAAACCGAAAATATTTGAACAGGTCAAAACGGCTTGATTCCGGGATTCTTCAGCTTTTGAATTATTTTAAAATTCCTCAACAATTTGTCGAAAGAAGTAGTAAATCCCATGGGTGCCGTAATGACGGGATTCTTCATGCGCAAATTTCGTTGAATCGTTCTGCTCTGAATTTTTAGAGTTTTCTTTATTGGCTAGCTGTTATTTCTTTGCCCCCCGCTCCTTTGTCCTTTGTCTTTGGGTCTGAAGGTTCTTGGCCTTGAAGATACAAAGCATTTGCGTAGCGGTGCGGAAAAAGGCAACGCCATTTTGGGTTTCAGGGTATTGAGGTTACAAAGCCTTTGAGCCTTTATGCCCAGCCAATTTCGAGATCAAAAGGGCTTGCTGCCCTTTGAGCTTTTGCGGAAACTTGAGATCAAGCTCCAGAACATTCGGGCGCTTGCAAATGGCTGAATCAAGGTGTTCTTTAAACTTGGCATTATGTGACACTTTGTATCATTATCGATGTAACACAAAAGACATAGAAAACCGAAAATACTTGAACAGGTCAAAACGGCTTGATTCCGGGATTCTTCTGCTATTAAATTATTTTAAAATTCCTTAACAATTTGTCGAAAGAAGCAGTAAATCCCATGAATGCCGTAATTACGGGATTCTTCATGCGCAAATTTCGTTGAATTGTTCTGCTCTGAATTTTTCTAGCTTTCTTTATTGGCGGCTGTTATTTCTTAGACCTCCTTCTTTGTCTTTGGGTCTGAAGGTTCTTGGCCTTGAAGTTATAAAATGCTTGCATAGCGGTGCATGAAGAAAGCGATGCCATTTTGGGGCAATGCAATCTCTGATTCTTTTACTTGTGTCTTAAGGATATGCTACAAAGCACTGCACAGCGGGAGGTAGTAAGGGCTATAGAGACTCAAGCTTCAAGCCTCTCTGCTCTGGCATCGAAATGGACATTACGCCGGTTAGGAACGCTTTTCCATGAGCTTGCGGAAGAACCTTTAGAGCAGTTGATTTTTTCTTTCAGCTGTAATATAATATTATAAGATCTTAATAATAATGCAACGTGTGATAATCAGGCGCAATATCGTACATCGAAGACTCGAATATGAATTTAATTTGCTTATAAACGTCAACTCGTAAAAATAACGGCATATTAAAATAGCGATATCGATATTGTTCTGATTTTTCGAGGTGAAGAAGTGGGAGAAGTGGAAGAAGTGGGAGAAGTGGAAGTTGAACTAAAAAGATTTATCTACCCATCTATGCTGGAATGGAAAAAAGAAAGAGACATGTCCGTTTTAGAAGGATCACCAAGAACGACTGTGCTGCAACTTGAAGGGCCAAGGGGAAGTGGCAAGACATATCTGGCAAAAAAGTTTGCTACGGAGAATTACAAATATTCGCTTTATTTGGACATGTCAACAACGGAACCCCAAGACGTAATCGATGATTTTAGAGCGAACAGGTTATATGGCAAAAACTTTTGCATGCGGTTATTAACTAAGTTTGCCCCCGACTTTATCGACAGTCCTGATACACTGCTTATCATAGATGAAATTCAGGATAGTGCATTCTTATTTAATAGCATCCGGGATTTGATGAAATTCAAGTTTCACGTGCTTATTATCGGGAGTTATTTGGGGGTAACGCGTCGAGGCAATAAATATCACTATCCATCTGATGATGCTTTTAGAATACGTATAACTCCGTTGTCATTTCAAGAATTCCTATATAATGTAGGCGACTATGAAAAATACATGTCGTTAGATCTGTTTGGCAAGAGCCCGTGTGCATCTTATAGAGAACTCCAAAAGCGCTATGACGAATTCATGGTTATAGGAGGATTCCCGAGAGCTGTATTGGAGTTTGTCAAGTTGGAAAGACTGCGCTACAAAGAAAACCATGACATGATCATAAAAGAAAATCGAGATAAATTTATTGTTATACACGCTGAAATTGTTGATACTCTTACGACTGAGTGCAGTAAATATCTTGATGATGCTGAAGCTAAAATGTTTAAAACCATACTATCAAAGTTGCCTGAGTATATCGTCAATGAGAAATTGGGTAGAACTATAGATTTTACTAAGTTTGTATCAACGGAAAAAGATTTTGATTACAACAAAGTGGAATCTGTAGTATTTTGGATGGAAAACAATATGGTGTTATGCTCTGCCAACAAAGCGATTGAGTGTGATATAACGAAATTGGATTATGATGCTCGTCTTTATTTCATTGATGTTGGTATGGCTAACTATATGTATGAGATGTATTGTGGTGCGGAAGAGAGCTCGAATTATGCAGGAGCGCTAGCTGAGAATTTTGTGTTTTTAATTCTTGATAAAAAAGACCATAACATATCAATTTTGCATAGAAAGCCTGTATATGGAACTTATGGGAAAGGTGAAATAGATTTCTTGGAATATAGCAAGATAACTTATAACACCTTTGCTATAGATGTTAAGTGCGGAAACGGTTCTTCAAAAACCGCAATAAAGCTATTGTCTGATCGAATTGTTGATTATATAGTTTACGCTAGAACCACTAGCTCCGGTGGTTTTGGTGAACCCGGAATGTTAACAATACCAATATACCTTATTGATAGATTTGATTATGGAATAACTGATAATCCTGCGGTTGCTAAGTCGTTTCACAGAATTAAAGTTGAACAAATGAAAAAGGAGATTGAAGAGCAAAAAAGGCAGGATGAACTTGTATTTGAAGAAGGCTACGTCGAGAACTTCAGTTGGGTCTACAATGAAGATGAAGATGATGACGAGGACGAAGATAAAACCTAAATAGACTGTTAATTGATTAGAACCCTACTTGCCACACAAGAAACCCTGCAAAGCCATCGCGGCTTTGCAGGGTTTTAGATTTACCAGCAAAAAGAGAGGATACAGCTGTTTTATAAACGTCGCTATGATCTGCTCTGAAATTTTCCAGGTTGTACAGGGTTATTAGACTTGTCGAATAATGTTGCATTTAACGTCGAAGCTCGCCGCAAAATCACATCCAGAAAACCCGAAAAGGATGCTTGCGCACATTCAGCGCTTCTTAGAGCGTCGCGAGATGGCGTATTACTCCCTAATACGTCACTCTAAGCGAGCATTAAATGTCTAAATTGTCGGCAGTATTCGACAAGACTGGTAACCTTGTACAGCTCCAAATTTTCTAGCTTTCTTTATTGGAGGCTGTTATTTCTTTGCCTCCAGCTCCTTTGGATATGGTCTTAAGCTTTGGCCTTAAAGTTACAAAGCACTTGCGTAGCGGTGCGGAAAGAAGGCAACGCCATTTGGGGTTTCAGGGTATTGAAGTTACAAAGTCTTTGAGCCTTTATGCCCAGCCAATTTCGAGATCAAAAGGGCTTGCTGTTCTTTGAGCTTTTGCAGATCTTGAGAAGCTCCAGAACACTTGGGCGCTTGCAAATGGCTGAATCAAGGTATTCTGTCAAAAACTCAGCATTATGTGACATTTTTTATCTTTATCGATGTAACACAAAAGACATAGAAAACCGAA
>JAISWZ010000176.1 GCA_031270945.1 Clostridiales bacterium
TCAGGGCTGAGGAGCGAAAAAAGTGAGCCAAGAATTGCTTGACAGCTCAGCCTAAATTAGCTATGATTATAAAGAACCAAAAAAATTCGTCTGAGAGGTGACATTATTTGGCAATTAGAATTATTTCAGAAGAAGAACGTTTGAAAATGGAAGAATTGGAAAAAATCATACGACTTTCAAAAGTAATGCCACCTATAGAAAATATTCCCATATACTCATTCCGTTACTACAAGCTCCCGAAACACCGGCCCGAAAAAATGAAGAAGTTGTTTCCAAACGAGGCACGTCTGATAGTGGAAGCTAATGCAGACTTCAACCTGGAATTCGTAAAAATTGTGTTTTATCATTTTCCTAAGCTCTTCAAAAAACTTGGCCAGGTTACTGATCCTCGCAAGAAAGGCAAAATTAAATACACATCAGAAACACTCCTGACAGCCAGGATTGTGATGTCGGTACTGAGTAGCGATAGCATGCGCAATGGCGGCTCAATGATCAACAACCCCTATGTCATAAATCTCTTGGGGTTATTGACGGGACAAGAGCTAGTTAGCGCACCACATTATGACACCATCAATAATTACCTTGAAAAATGCCCCTCAGAGCAGCTTCAATACATAGTTACAGAAATGACAGAAAGTCTCATGGAAAAAAAGATTTTTAATGCTCACCGAGCGGACGGGTACATTCTTGTAGCCGCAGACGGCACAAAATATCAGGATCTAGGCGACACAGCTACCGATGAAAGCTTGAGAAAGATTCATAACAAAGGCACGGATGAACAGTGGCAAGAAAATTATTGCTATGCTCTGGAAGCAAAAGTCATCATAGGCGACATGGTGTTCAGCCTTATGACGGAATTCATTGAAAACAAAAACGAGTCGCTTGGCGATCTTAAAGCCAAGCAAGATTGCGAGCTCAAGGGAATCAAGAGGTTATTGGTAAGGCTTAAAAACAGATTTCCAAAGTTGCGCTTGTGTATCATTTGCGACTCGCTAATGAATTGTGACGCATTCTACAATCAATGCGAATCGCTAGGCTTCAAGTACATTAACCGGTTCAAGGGCGGAAGCATTCCCTCTATCCAAGCAAAATTCGAAGAGCTTGAAAACAAGCCTAACACAGTAATAAAGACAGAGACGTATGTCGAGGACGCTGAGCCAAAGAAAGGCTCCAAACACTCTGGCACTAAATTTGAGTACAGTTTTGCCAACGGCATTGAATATTTAGGCAATCGCATTAATTATATAAAAATGAAAGCCAGCACATACAAGGATGGCGAACCTACGGGTGAGACCGCGAAATATGTTTTTGTGACCAACTTGAAGGTAACCAAGGAGAATGTCATAGCAAGAGTAGAGCAAGGAAGAGCGCGATGGGGAATCGAGAACAATGGGTTCAATGGTCAGAAATGCCACGGCTTACATCTAGAACATGTCTTCTCGTATAAGAATAACGCAATGAAGTGTCACTACTTTTTAATTCAAATAGCTCACACACTAATTCAGTTATTTGAATTTGGCTGGAAACCTATGAAAATCTATAAGCAGGTTTCGGATAAATATTGGGGTACGGTGCTATGTGAACACTTTCGCAACCGGATGGTCACGCCTGAAATGTTTGAGGCGACTATATCGGCTAAGTTCCAGGTCAGACTTGATATGCCGCCAGCATGGGAAAATGTTGAGCCAAAGGTTCCAAAATGCCTTAAATTCAACCACACGAAGAAAAGGTCAAAGGGCAAGGCAAAGACTAACAAGGCTAAGGCAGATCCAAAGACTAATACAGAGCCAAAGACCAAGGAAGAGGCAAAGACCAAGGAAGAGTCAAAGGATAAGACAAATCCAAAGGCTAAGACGGAGTCAAAGGCTAAGACAGAGTCAAAGGCTAAGGCATGATTATTCCCAATGAAATCACTGTAAAGTATTAAGTCAAGGCTTTTATTAAACCTTATGATTAAGCCATTTGCGTTTTCTGGTTAAAGGTTGTTACTCCAAACCGATTTAACAAACTTGATAACTATTACATATTAAAATCAGCGGACAAGCTTGGGTAACTAAGCTAAGAAGGCTGTATTGAAAGCATATCAACAAAAATTCGAATCCACATACTAAAACCATGGCTAATACCGTACTTTGATAATCCCCACATAAGTATATGATATCATTGCTCTTGCGTTTGGCGCGGAATAACCTTGATTTCTGTTCGGATATTCTGGTCTCATTCGATCAATGGTCAGATCCTTAGGGATAGTGCGCCCTTTTTTAGGTCAAAAAATATCATGACGTCTAAGAGGTAAACAAATTTTTTTTGTTGCAAAACATATATTACATATACGAATTGTATGTTTGTCCTGCTTCAATATATATAATTCATATATGCTATATTATGATTTTATTATCGGTTTACATAATGCTCAGACTCCTCAGCCCTGGTAATGCATTGTGCGTTTCGCGTTCGCGAACGCGTCCGCTACATGCGCCTCAGCATACCGCAAGGCGGCGCCGCCCAGGCGCGGGCACTCTTTTGTTGCCAGCAATGGCTCAACGTCCGTCTTCACTCCTAGGAACCCTTCCCTAAGCTTAAACAAGGCGGCCGCCTGGTGCTCGCAATCTGACAGCCCACAGCTGCAGCTGCTGAAGGGCTCATATATTATCCCCGTGCTCTCGTCAAAGCTGATTTGAACCTGGCATAACCGCTTCCTTGCCCTGTAGACCCGGAACAGCCATTGATCGCCTGCAATGGATTCTACGTGCTGAACATAGTTTGCCTCATAAAGATCCAGTCCCATTTCACAGTCTTTGAACTCGACATGCTCTTCGAAGTTTTCGAGATTTCTCATAAGTTCCTCCATTGCGCAACGCATGTCCGGCAGAGGCTTTAACTTAGGGCGTTTGCCCTGTTTCATTGCCTCGAACAGTTTTAAGGCGTATTCCAAAACGGGGCGGAAAAGCCAGCGCAGTACAAAAGAGCGTATCCCAAAATGACTTTTCAAGCGCCTTTTTTGGAACTTCGGGATATGCACCATGTGACTTTTCTAGCCATAATTTTGTCTTATGCGCCTAGTTTCAATAATAGCATATTGCTGCGCTTTTTTCAAACGCAACTCCACAGGAGCACATGGGTTATCCGCTGCGCGGATAACCCACAAACCCAACAACAGCTGCCCGCTGCGCGGGCAGCCCTGAAAATCAAATCTTTCGCTCAGCTAACAATCTCCCGCTTCTCTTCATTGTCCTGATTTTCTTTATTTTCTTTATTATCTTTATTGTCATCCTCCGGGACAAGGTTCAGCTCACTCAGCGCCCTAACCAGGGACTTTCTCCTGCTGTGCCTCTCTATGAGCTTGCTTATGGCGCTTGAGATGTCAAGGCCTTTTGCGCGGTACTTTTCCAGAAGGCTGCAGATCTCTTTGTAGCGGGCTTCGTTGCCGTCGAACTGAGCTTTCCAGAGCATGTACTTTTCGAAAAGGGGAGGGAGCTGTTTCAAGTAGGCGTTGCTGAGGGTATCGAAGAGATCGTCAAAGAGCTCTGGCTGGTAGAAGCAGATCATGTAGAGATCATCGGCGTTGCCGATCTGCTTCAGGTAGCGGACGTATCTGGGGCCACAGGTGGCGTAGGAGAATTTTGTGCCCTTCATCTCGCGAACCAGGCCAGCTTCGATGTACTTCCACTCTTCGCTGGTGTACAGGCTTTTCATTTCATTGAAGTTTTTGAAAAAGGTGTCGTCAGAGACCTCGAGATCAAAGGCGATATGCTCCCTGGCCTTGCGGAGGCCTTGCCGATCTCCCTTCATCTCCAGAACCTCGCACTGCTTTTCTGCCCAGCCATTGCAGGCTTCTCCGCTTTCGCAGATCTCAAGGGCCTTTTCAAACTTGCCTTTGTCAGCCAGGTAGTCCACGTACTTGAACTGGTAGAAGCTATCGCTCTTGTGCTTCTCAAAGTAGTCGTCAAGGCTTGAAGTCTTGTCGCAAATGGCGATGGCAACCTTCACTTCCTTCATTTCCTCGCTTTCAAGCATGATATTCCTGCTTTCGAGGATATCCAGGATTCGGTCCCTTGCCCTTTTTTCATGGCAGAACTTGAGGGCGATCCTTGCTGTGCCAAGGATTGTGTCCTCGTACCTGGCCTGGCGGATTACGTCGGCGAAGACATCGATCATTCGCATTCCCGCTACCGCGTCAGCCTCATTTACGATCTGCTCGAGTCTTTTGAGAACGACAGGCTTTTCGTCTTTGGCAAAGTCCTTGTTTCTCCAAGCCAGGCACTGCATGGAATCCAAGGCGTCAAGCGCTATGGACTGCAGGACTGCGGCAGGGTAGAGGCTTTTCTTTTCAAACGCTTTGATGCCCATGACAGAAATGGCCATGATCCCTGTTACGGTATTGATGTCATGCATGTAAAGCTTTCGTTTTGCCTTAACCGCCTTTTTCATGAAAATGGAGAAATTTAAGGCGATGTCAACGGAATTCTTTGAAGAGATGGCGCTTTTGGCCAGCTCAAAGGGGCTTGCGTATGAAGACTTCAAGTACAAGGCAACCGCGTCATCCAAGGCCTTGGTTCCTCTGGCCCGGAACAGCTTTGGCGGCTCTGGCGCCGCTTGGGCGCCAAGGTAATACTTGTCCTTTATAGCCATGACTACCGCCAGCTTATGCTCGCAATTAACCGTCAGGCAATGGCAGAAGCTGCAGTTGGAGATGACTCTTCCAGTGTTTGTCTCAAACCTGACTTCCGTTTTGTAGCAGCCATCCCTAGCGTTGACCTCGGCGCTCCATGCCAGGTCGTCAACCCTCAGGAGGTTTGCGACCCTGTCGGATTCATATAGGGCAAGCGCTTTTTCGCACAAATCCATGCGTGTATGCTCTTCGTAGTTGTCTGCGTTTTTCATGATGATCCTCCAAATTTGTGTGACTGCGATTGCTTGTTAAGCCTTGTTAGAGCTGCAAATCATTTAATTTCGCCACCAGCATTTTCTTTGATCTGAACCTGTCAATGAGCATCAGCCTATACTTTTCGCTATTCACGCCTTGATCTTTATACTTCTTCAAGTACGCGCACACTTTGTCGTAGCTTTTGGCAGTGCTTTCCGAGGCGGCTTGGGCGATGATGAACTTTTCAAACAGCGGATGGATCCTGTCCCCGTAGATGGAGTGCAACTCATTGTAGCATTCGTCAAACTCCATCGGATACCTTTCCAGGTATTCGTAAAACTCCTTGTACTTCCTTTCCTTGCGCAGGTACTTGAGATAGATTTCCTTGTAGGGGGAGAAGAAGAAGTTGTTGATGTTTGTGAGCATTTCTGACAGGATCTTCGCTTCGAACAGCGGCCAGTCCCTTTTCGGGCTGTTCTCCTTGAGCCTGTCGAACTGTTCGAAAAAGGCTTTTTCGTCGATCTTGAACTTCATGAAATATTGGTATCCCAGCAGCTCAACCCTGGTTTCGCAGGATTCCCTCATATAGCCCGCTTTCTCAAGCGCGTTGCAGAGCCTTCCACACCATTGCCAGGCTTTTTCAGGCTCCACCTGCGACTGGATCCAGGCTTGCCTCATGTACTCCAGGGCGTAAGGCGGATTTTTCTCAGCCAGGTAATCGGCGTACTTGAACTCGCCGTATTCATCATAATCCATGAAGCGTTCCAGATACATTTCCGTTTCCCTGTCATCTCCGCTAATGCCTATGGCGACCCTGGCGTCTTTCAACTCATAGGTTTCAAACGGGATTGTGAAGCTTTCGAGAACCCTGGTTAGCTCACTTCGGTTATCCGGATCCTTGCATAAGGGCAGGGCGGCTCTGGCCAGGTACAATATTGTGTCTGTCTGCATGGCTTCATAGATTGAGTCCGAGATGATAAGCGCGATTTTTTTGGCGTCTTTTCGGCTCATGCTGGCGAAGTCTATTCTGGCTATGCCGTCGGCATCCTCAACGCACCGAGATTTGTTTAGTATCTCAGAAAGCTTGCGGGCTACGCCTTCCTTTTCGTTTCTTGCCAGGTACTTATGCCTCCATGCCAAGTACTGGCAGGTATCCAAGGTATTTAGGGCGATTAGCTGCAATGAGGCCGCATCAGTGTACTGCTTGTTTTTAAGCGCTTCGTCGCCTAACGCTGATATGGCCAGGATGCCTGTTTTCACGCCGATATCCTTGCTTGTGAGCTTTTTGCTGACGCTTATCGCGGACTTCATGAAGAAGGACATGGCTATCGCTACGTCATAGGGCTTTTGAGATCTCGCTATCTTCTTTGCGCATTCCAAAGCGCTTGGCTCAAAGCCCGCCACGTACCGCTTGACCATCTTTTCCAAGTCGCCAGGCGGCTCTTCCTCCTCAAAGTACCCAATCGGCAGCAGCGACGGGTAGGCGCCCAAGTACATATCCCTGGTATGCAGCGCCGCCATCATAAGATGCTCGCAATTCTGGCGCCCGCATGCACAGAAAATATCCCGCTCAGTGACGTCTCCGTTATCCTCAAAGTACAAATGAACCTCGCAATCGGACCCATACTCGCCCCCAGTGGAAATGTAGAATCTCGTCCCCAGGAACTCGCTCGTGCTTGTGTATACGGCACCCCTGTCGGCAAAGTATTTGGCATAGGCTTGCTCACATACTTCGCGGTTTATCTTTTCTTCAAAGTTCTCTAGGTTTCTGATGTATCTCATGGATTCCTCCAGTTTAGGGAAAGGGGATTCACGCGAGCCAGCCCTCGATTGCCGCTGGCAACGCTTTGCTTTTTTATTGTTGCTTGCGAAAAGAATTGCTTGTTTTGCTCAAGTCGTCGATTGTTCTCGAACGAAAGCACTAGATAAAAAAGTCACATGTTTTCGCTCTCCACTAATTTTCTTGCCCATTTTATAATTCGTCCAGGTTTGCCGTAATCATAACCATGATTTTATCCCAAAACTCACCTATTAGCGTCAGCAGAGGCGGCATAGCTTCAACGGCGGATTATGAGTGCCCGCCAGCGCAAACGTCTTGGAAAAGCCCGAGGCAGGCACGGCTTCCGACAAGCCAGCTCTTCCCTAGGCCTACGCATGGTACGTTGCACAAGCCTTGAGAAATGCCTTCAATGATAAATCTTGGTTCTGGCACACAGCGCCTTTGAAAGTTGCACATAGATGCCAGAAGACCTTCACAGCGCCTTTTTATGATTTTGGAATACGCACTTAATGATAGCATATTGTCGTACTATAATCAATATTTCCGATATGCTGAGTCTGCCTATTATGGATATCACTACCATATAGTTTGGCCATATTCTAAAGAGCTCAAGCATTTTGGCTTGAGCTCTCTTGGTTTTGTTTAGAAAAAATGAGCGCCGAACCGTAAATTTCTGAGCCGTTGCATAGATTTTTGGGACGGGGGCGCAGACGGGAGACGGGGTGTCATAAAGAAGGCTTCCAGACTTTTTTTGGAGAAGATGTCGCAAACGCAAGCGGACTAGCAACAAAACTCTTTTCTCTCACAGGCGCATTTGGGATCACGCAAATAGTTAGAATTTTAGGTGCTTATTGATGAAATTTGGCGTTTGCCAAGATGATAGCACATAATATGGCTGTTGTCAATAAGTGCATATGCCAAAATTCTAAATTAGGCGCAAGATATCATGGCGCAATCTGAAATAAGTCTTGGGACATGCGCAAGATGCTGGCAAGCGTTTTTTATCGTTGCCCGCCTTAGAAGCCAGTCGGGCCGCTCCCGCTAACGATAATAAAAGCCAAAAAGCCCAAAACCGTTTGGCTTGGGCTTATAATCTTAAACCAAAACTTGTAAGTATAGGTTTTCGGGAAAAAGCGCCTTCTGGGCCTCACCCCAGCTTCAGCTCATTGAGCATGTTTATGAAGGCCGTTCTTTCAGGGTATTGCTGAGACAGCATGATGCGAAGGCTTTTTGCGTTGGCGCCTAAGTCGCTGAGCTCTAGCAAGCGTTTGCAGACCCTCGCGAAATCATCGGTATTGTCGGCGGGCTCGGCCTGCTCCCAAATATAAGCTTCCGCCAGCTCGTCCGCCTTTTGCTTATGCTCTAGGGCAAGCCTTTCGTAGAACCTGAGAATCATGTCGAGGTTTTTATCGCAGAGGTCGCAAAGCTCTTGGATCTTGCCTTCCTGCCACAAGAACTCCGCATAGATCTTGGGATCGCTAATGCGAGCGCCAAGCCTTTCAGCTATAATGTCCCAATCTTCTTTTGGGCAGAGCTTTTTTAACTCTGCGCAATTTCTTAAATAGTCTTCAGGGGTGTCGGCTGTTTCCGGGAAGTCGAAGGCCATGGCTTCCCTTAATCCGCGAACCTTTTCTTTGTCTCCCAGGCGGTCGAATATTATGCAGCGCCTTTCATACCATCGCCACTGGATCTCTGGGAACTGGATGTACCGGTATTCGCGGTCTTCCTCTTCCTCATCGCATGCGCGAAGCGCTTCCCGGTATGACTCCTGCCCTATGAGGTAGTCGATGTAGCCAACCTTGAAGTAGGCGCTCTCATGGAACCGTTTTTTTAGCATGGCGCCAAAGGCTTCCCGGTCTCCTTGGATCTCGGCCATTACCCTGGCATCCATGACCTTGTCGCTGGGCAGGTGGATTCTGGCTTTTGTTAGCGCTTTCTTGAGCAAGCTCCAGGACATGTCGTCTTTGCAGAGTGCCATGGACAGGTTGGCCAAGCTCAATATTGTGTCTGGATGCTTGGCTTGGTTCAACGTATTTATCAAAACATCCAGAATCTTTGAGCCGGTTTCTTGATCGGAAACCGCGTTTACCACTTTTTCAAGATTGGAGAAGACTGCGGCTTTGCCGATCATCGCTCTGCCCTTTCCTCTCCAGGCGAGGTTCTGTGTCGAATCCAAGGCGTCAAGCGCTAAGGCTTGGAGCTTTGCCGCAAGCAGCACTTTGTCATTTTGCAAGGCTTCCTCTCCAAAGACCGATATGGCCATAATTCCTGTTTCAGGCTCTATGTCTGCAATTTCCAAGATGCGGGTGCGGCTGACGGTTATTTTCAGGATTATGGACAAGGCAAGGCTTAGCTCGACGAGCTCGTTTGCTGGAACAAGGTCTTTGGCAAGCTCGATAGCGGTTTTCTCTTTATAATGGATATACTCATATGTAGCGTTTTTGAACGCGGAGGTTGTTTTAGCGCCAAACATTTTTGGCGGACGCAAGGAGGCCTGCGCCCCCAGGTACGCTCCTCTAATCGCGAACAGCACGGCGAGCTCATGCGCGTTATAAGCGTTTCCCGCTTCTGGGATCAAATGGCCTTGCGGGTCAAAACTTATCCTGACGCTCCAGCTTCTTTCATCAAGCACAGAGCCTTTACATCTTGAATCCCTATCTAGCATTGTTATGGACACCTGGTTATCCTGGTAGAGCTTAAGCGCTTTTCCCAAGTCCTCCACAGGGTGGAACAACTCAAAGTTGTAAAGGTCCAATTTGTCTTTCTTGTTCCAGCCATCATCATCGTAAATGCTGGTCACGGCAAAACCTCCTATAGGGCAAGAAGAGCAGTTTGTGGTGCGTTAAAAAGCGGATGCTAGCGAGCGGCAGAATAAAAATTAATTGCCAAGCGCTCGCCCTTTTATTTTTTGCACCCTAGCATAATCTGAGTGCAGTTCTTTTCGCTCTCTAATATAGCATAGAATTTAGGTTTTATCAAGTATAATAGAGAGCGGGCGCTCGCATATGCGCCAAAAGAGCCCAAAGCGCATGCTTTGGGCTCTTTTTTATTTTTTTTATTTTTTTGCCGAGCGCCCTGCCCCTCTCGCTAAGCGCCTTCTAGCTCAAGCGCATTGATCCTATCATGCTAAGCAAGATTGAGCGGTTCGGGTACTTGGCGACAAGCTTTTTTCTCACGCTTTCAACGTCGGCGCCCTTCTCTTTGAACCTCCATAGGCACTCGTAAACGATCTCATAGTTCGCGCGGCCGATAGGCTTCGCTTTCTCGAATATGAATTCCTCAACCAAGCGGTCCGCTTCGTCCTTGAACTCAGGAATCAGCTTCTCATAGAGCTCGGGCAGCCGGTCTAGCTGGCTGGCGGCGATCTGGTAAAGCTCGCTGATCCGGCCTTGCTCTTCGAGGAAGAGCTCGTATAGCTCATTCTTGTTGGCGTAGGTGTAGCCAGGGCCTTTCAGCGCGTTGACAAACCGCATTTCTACGGACTTAAGCTCCTTGTCGGAGCATATCTTCTTCAGCTTGTCGTAATTTTCAAAGTAGAGGTCAGCGTCATCCACTTCCGTCATGTAGTTGAACATCAGCTCTCTCTGCTCTCGAAGCCTTTTCATGTCCCCCATCTTTTCTAGGACGTTGCAGTGCTTCTCTGCCCATTCCCAGTCATAGCCGTAGTCTTCGTCTTCCTCCTCCTCTTCAAGGCAGATGCTTATGGCTTGCATGTACGACTTGCTCTCTATGAGAAGATCCACGTATCTGGACTTGTAGTAGAGATCTTCGTCTATCTTGGCAAGCAGGAACGCCTCCATGGCTCTCTTCTCGCCATTGGCGGCGATTATGAGCCTAAGCTCTTTCATGTCGTCGCATTCCAGGTGGATTTTTATCGAAGAGAGCAGAGTTTTGAGCTTTTGCCTATTTTGGCCTGACTGGCATATAGGCAACGCCAGCTTTGACAGGCTATAGACGGCTTCTTCGTGCCTGGCTTGCTTGATTGCGCTTACGTAGGCGTCCATTAGGTGCTTGCTAAGAAACTGGTTTTCTCTTAAGCCGTTTGTTATAACGGCAAGCTTCGCTGTCACCAAATCATACTCTTTGGACGCTATTCCTTTGCCTCTCCATGCGAGATTGTCCAAGGAGTCGAACGCGTCAAGGGCTATGATTTCCAAGTCTGCCGCCAATCTAAGATCTCCCTGTCTGGCGGCGTCATCAGCCATCATCGCAATGTCTGAGATAGAGCTGACATCCCTTGTGTCAAAGATCCGCTTGCGGTGCAGCGCCTCCTTCAGGAGGATTGACATGCCAAGCCCTATGTCTAGGGGATCTGAGCCGACAGCATCCATTACAAGGCTTAGCGCGCTTTTCTTGCTCTCTCCGCTGCAGTATTCGTTGGTTCCCTGTTCCAGGGCAATCGTCTTTTTCGCCACGAACAGATCAGGCGGCTCCATGCGGGAAGCCGCGCCCAAAAACTGATCCTTGATGGCGAAGAGCGCGGCTGTGAAGTGCTCGCAAAACGCTTTTGCGTTGCCTCCGCAAGCGCAGCCTCCCCTGGCGCACTCCACGTTGGCGTAGCCGTTGAAGTGAACCGCCACCTCATAGGCGAGCTTTCCGTCTCTTACGGTAACGTTCCAGTTCCAGTTCCATTCGTCATCCGCGTTTGAAAATTTTACGCAATCGGTCTCGAACAGCCTCCAGGCCTTCTCCAGGACGTTCCAATCCGCGTACAGCTCAAAATCGTAAAGCCCTATTTTTGAATCGAATATTTCTTCGTCTTCAAAGTCAAAGATCCCCAAAAACCCATCCCTCCTGGCTATCCTGGCAAGCTCGGGAAGCTTGCTTCGAGCATGCGCAAAAACTTTTTTTGCTGGGCGCTGCGCTTGGATCACGAGCGTTTAGAGCGCGAGCGTTAGATCACAAGCGCTAGATCACAAGCGAACCCGGCCTTCTAAATTTTTGAATATGCGCTGCAAGGATATTTTATTCGTATTATAAAGGGCAAGTGTTAATTCCTGCCCTGCGGGCGTCATATGCAGAATATTCCATCAAGCATGAATTATCTTCTTTCATCCTATGATAGCATATTGCATTCCATATTTCAATAATATACTCGCGAGCGAAAACATCTGTTAAGCGCTTCACAGTTTTCCTTTGCATGAAGTCTTTGGCTCGATTGAAAAGTGTCGTTCTTTTCGCTCGCTAATGCAGCGGCAAATTTTGCTTGGAGCATTCTTGGCTTTGTCGGCGAAACGCTGAAGCGGACAAGCGGCGGAGGCTTATCCTTAAGGCGCGTATTAATTTGCCGAAAAAACCCCTAGAGGCTTTAAATCCAGCCTTTTTATGACATTCTTCAGAGCCTGGGGGCTGATGGCAGTTGAAGCGTCTCGCCATAAACTGATTGTAGGCAACTACCCGGCAGATGTCAATGCAGCGCTCAAAATCTTGAGCTGGATTTGGCAGAATATTGACAACAATAGGATAATGTGCTTAACTATGAAGGGGAACTGGCGCTGCGCAGTTCGATAGAGGAGAATTGGTCGTTTATTTGGGGCAGGGGGATTCTTTGATTCTTGGCTACGCGATTAATGGCAGGATTTTGATTTTGCGCTTCAAATAACATAATTGATATGTACCGGAAAAGCCGCGTTTCCTCTTGATGAAAATCTTGTGAGTTGCTACGAACATCGTGACTATGATATAGTAACCTTAGAGCATATCACAAAATTATATCCGAGGCACCGGAAAAATCCGGTGTTGAAGCATTCGCCAGGATTTTTCCGGTGCCATTTCGGAATTTTGGGATATGCTCATAGTTATGCTGACTTTATTTATAAGCTGTTTGAGCGTGAAAGAAGGTATCTCCATCTTTTACCTGAATTCAGAAAAGCCCTATGAATTGTTCAAGCAAGCGTCAAGCGATCCCTACTACGTGGACAAGTCAATGCTGCTGGCGGGGATTTCAGAGAAAAGCGTCTGCATCAGCAGGCCACGAGGCTTCGGGAAGACGACAAATGCTTTAATGGTCGCCTGCTACTTCAGCAACGCCTTTGACTCAAGCGGACTCTTCCGAAACCTGAAAATATACAGGTCGGCGCATCACGTAGATCACCAAAACCGGAGAACGGTCATCTTTATTCCCTTTGGAGAGTTGCCGCCAAAATGCGCGACGTACAAAACGTATATCAACAGCATTCGCAGAAACCTGATCTCCGACTTGCATGAAGCGTATCCAAGCGTGGAGTGCGCAGGCGATGAGCCGTCTGAGGTGCTGACTGCTATATATCAATCCACTGGAGAGCGGTTCATGTTTGTCCTGGATGACTGGGATTTCATCTTCAGGCCGGAATCCAGTTTCCGATCCAAGGTTGCCTCAGATGAGGACAAGTATGATTACTTGACGTTTTTGCATATACTTCTTGACGGCCAGTATGTCTTAATGGCATACATGACAGGCATCTACCCATTGCCTCTGAAACTCTGGAGCTATGCCCCGGACATGTTTAAGGAATATACAGTAGCCTCTAAAGAGTTCAAGCAGTTTTTCGGATTTAACGGAACAGAGGTTCAGAGTCTGCTAAAACGATATAACGCGCAGTTCAAAGAAGGCGAGAAAAGGAACATTCATTATGAGGATTTACGGTTTTGGTACAGCTACGGCTATCTCTGCAACCCCTACTCGACCATAAGAGCGCTAAGAACGAACAAGCTCGATTTCTACTGGCTTGGCGCGGCGCCAAAAAATGAAATGTTAAACATTCTCAAACAAAGCCGGGACGAGTGTGGCCGTGAACTAGCCGTTCTAATCTCACGCGGCTACTATCAACAAGACAGTTGCTTTTCCGTCTTTCTGCCGTTTGAAAACTTCACCAATAAAGATAACGGCCTTTCACTATTGGCAACTCTTGGATATTTTATTGTTTATGAAAAAGGCGAATTTTTTATACATTGTCATTTCCATGTTCCGAACCATGAAATCCAGAGCAATATCAAAGCGATTATTGATACAGAAGAAACGTATAGCAACATCCGAGAATTGTCACATGCATTTCCAAAGTTGCGTGACGCGATACTCTCTTTTAACAAAGCTGAAGTTGCCAGTAT
>JAISWZ010000272.1 GCA_031270945.1 Clostridiales bacterium
TCATCAACCGGAAAGCTTGTGATAACCATTTGCATGTTCATAGGGCGGCTTAGCCCTGTAACTGTAGCGGTATCGCTTAACATGAAGCTGGGCGCAGAAAGCGGCGCAATATCTTACCCCCATGAAGGCGTCATAATAGGATAAGAAAAGATAAGATAATAGGATAGAATAAGATAAGACAAGACAAGATAATACGAAAGAGGAAAATATGAAAAAAGGCAATAAGCCAAAGCAGTTCGCAGTCTTGGGGCTTGGCAGGTTTGGCATGAGCGTTGCAATTGAGCTGTCAAGGCTTGGCGCTGAAGTGCTGGCTTGCGACACTAGCGAAGAGAAGTTAAGAATGGTCACGGAGCATGCGACTCACGTGATAAAGATGGACGCTGGCAATGAAGAAGCGCTGGAAAAGCTGGAGCTTTCAAGCTTTGACGTTGTAATCCTTGCCATGGGAGAAGACTTCCAGGCGTCAGCGCTTGCGGTCTTGACAGCCAAAGAGCTTGGGGCAAAGAAGATAGTGGTCAAAGCTTCCGGGGAAAGAGAGAAAAGAGTTCTCGAAAGCCTTGGCGCTGACATGGTTCTTATCCCTGAGCAAGAAATGGGAAGAAAGATCGCCCACAAGCTCATGAAGCCCAATATTCTGGACTTATTGGAAAACGAAGGACGGGTTCAGGTAAATGAGATGAGGCCAATGGAAGAATGGATAGGAAAGACGGTTGCGGAAGCTGACATACGGAAGAAGCACGGGATATCCCTGCTATGCGTTTTGAGAGGCGAGAAGACTATCGTTCCCGTAAACCCTGGCGAGACCATTTTGGCGGGAGATGTGCTGGTGGCGCTGAGCAATAAGGCGTGAATTGCGAGTAGATAATAAAAAAAATAAAAATAAAAATAAAATAAAAAAAGCAAAAACAAAAAAAAAGCAAAGGAGGCCGCAAGCGGCCTCCTTTCTTAATCATTTGCCTATTGTCAAAACCGAAAGAATGTATAGGAAGTAAATGTGAGCGGGGTAGAAAATATAGAAAAACCACTTGTGCCCGCTGCCTTTCTTGCCGTTGTACATGAGGATGAATACAGCCGCGAATATCATCAGCGCTTGAGGGTCAAGGCTTATCAGCGATGGAATGGTTGCCAATGCCAACGCGAGCACTTGAAGCAAGGGCTTGCCATGAAAAATGTAAAACAGCACTGCAAGAATGACAAATATCGGCCCGCCCTCAACAAGGATCAAGTTTGGCATGGCTGAAATGGCATGGATCAGGACGCTAACGACGACTCGGTTGCCGTTAATCATCAAATCGTCGTTGCTTACGATTAAAAGCGAAACTACTGACACCACAATGGGGGCCACGGCGAGAGCGATGCCAATGGCCGCTTTTTTGCTGCTTTTTTCGCGCCTTGATGCCTTGAACATTTCAATGGCCGTCATGTAGATAGCCGCCACAAGCATTGTGGCAAAAATGTTGTTCATCAAGACTATCGTCTCGCTGGGAAACGCTTTCTGTATGATGGAAGAGGCGATTATCATGAAGAGCGATCCAAGAAACAGGCGAAGCATGTACTTGCCTTTGGATCTGGTGTAAAAAAATCCCTCAGCCAAAGTGAACAGGAATATGGGGGCCACCAAGCGCCCTACGTAGGTGAACCAATCTGGCACCTGTTCGATGAACATTTGGTGCACGTGATCGAAAACCATCAGCACGACGGCAATAAACTTCAGTTGGCTTCCATTTAGCATTTGCCAAGGCTTGCATGTTTTCTCCATTATTTTAGCTCCTCGGGTTGTATTCTGGGCATGGCCCTTCGCAAGCTGTCGTCTGCCGCTTTATCAGGCGGTCATGGCGCAGTCTTTCGCGCGCCTACGCATCGTATAAATCTATTATAGGAGAAGCTGGCGCAACTTGCTATCGATGGAGCTTACAGCAATCTGACAAATTTGTAAGACGGGGCGGACTTACGGGGCAGATTTATTGTTAGCAATGAACTGCGCTTTTCGCTTAGCTCACGACGAAACAAAGAATGCAGTTTACTGATGTTCTTGCAACCAGATTTTAAGCTTCCATCGGCTCATCATGGGATTCGCCACTTATCAGCTTTTCCACCTCATCAAAGTAAGTTTGGATGATGGGCTGGACGCCATCTCTTCCTGGCGCCATTCTTGCAAGCGCGCAGATCTTGGCCCAAAGCTCTTCATGGCGGGCGTCAAGGGTTGTGAGGGCGGTTTCGGCCTCTGTCGCTTTTCTGGAGAGCTCGTTGCAAGCCAGCCTGTCCCGCTTGAGGTTGGCGTGCTTGGCGAATGACTCAAGAGTTCCTCTGTCATTTTTCAGCCCACGGACTCTCATGAACTCTTCGATCTCGGCCTGGGAGTCTCTCATCGCGTTTCTGGCGGCGTCAAGCCTGCCTATGACGCGCTTGTAGTTGTCCAGATCCTTTAAGTTGGTGGCTAGCATCTTGGAGCTTCTTACTTTGTACTTGCTGTAGCAGTAGCTCAAGTAGTTGGTGTAATAGGCAAACAGGGTGTTTTTCCTGTTTAGGAGCTCAACCGCCCGTATCCGCTTCATCTTGTTCGAGGCAAGCTCAAAGGAGGCCCGTCTTCTGAAGGTGAATACAACCACTGTAAGGGAGGCTATCATGAGGAAAAGACCAATAGCGGGAAGAAAGACGCTTACCCCGCGAGCTAGCGCGAAATAGCTTAGAACCACTATTGACAAGACAAATAGAATGGCAATGGCGTAGCTGAGCTTTATCACAAAGTTCATGGCTGTTACCAAAAGCCTCTGTTCGTCTTCCAGGGATATTTTTTCGCCTTGCAGCTCCCCTATGTCATGGCGAAGCATCCTTTGGTAGCCCTCGGCGTCCTGAAGGGTGGAGGCCGCCTCTTGGGCCTGGTCTTCCAGCTGGGTCATCTCGTAGAGCGACTTGTCAAAGGTGGTAAGCTGCTCGTAGAGCCCTGATCGCTCAGAAGACATATGCAGGTAGTGATCCAAAAGGTTTGTCAGCTGAACAGACTCTTCCTCGGTCAGTTTCGCCGCTTTCGTGCACTTGGCCAGATCCGTTTGCAGGTTTTGCAAAGACTCTGACAGCTGCAGCCTTCTGCCAGCTATCCTGAGCGCGTCATCGCAAAACCCCGCCGCCAGCTTGCGTTCCTTGTAATAGGGAGCGCTGGGATCTGTCTCAGTGATGTAGCGCATGAAGACAGAGCTGAAGAAGACAGGGGCGGGCGGAACCTCCTCTTTCTTGAACAGGGCTTTGATTCTCTCAAAAATGCTCATGGCAACACCTCGCAGGCTTTAGGGGCACAGACCGGATTAACATTTCTAACGCCTTTGCAGGCCATGCCCTAAAAATAGTTTTCCAGCATTCGGCTTGTTTATGCGAGATGCAATAGACATGATATATTTTTGCTATAGTCTTGTTTACACGCGTGCTTGCTTTATTATATGCGGTTATTAAAACAGGCCTTGGGCAGCGCACCCAAGGCCTGGAACATACGCTTTTGTGAGTTGTTATTCGAAAAAACTTCGGCTCTAGCCGTTATTGCGCGTGAGCGAAACGTTACGCTACCAGCCCAGAATCTTCAAGTACTCGCGGCTTCTTCTTGCCGCTTCCAGGCTGCCAATGCCGTAATGCTCGTCTTGCTCAACCACAACATACTTGGCGCCGGCCTTGAGGGAAGCGTCAAGGATAGGCTCCCAGAGCTGCTGGCCGAAACCGACAGGCCTGAACTCGAAGAATCCCTCTTCCTTGCTCTTTTCGCCCTCATCCAGGCCTATGAGCTTGTAGAGGTTTCTTGGATCCCCGCGCTTGATGAAATCCTTGAGATGGACAATCTCGCAACGGTTGGCGTACTTGAGGATATAGCTGACAGGATCCTGGCCTGCGACCTTGATCCAGCAGGTGTCAGGCTCGACCTTCAAAAGCTCTGGCGAGACCTGCTCATAAATGTCATCAAATCCAAACCGCCCGTCCGGGAGCTTGACAAACTCGAAGTCATGGTTGTGGTACAAGAGCGTGAGCCCGTTTTCGTTCATGACTTGGCCGATTTTCTTGATCTCGGCGATGACCGTGTCATAGCCGGGGGTCAGGTGGCGGAACTCTGGAGGCAGGTAGGGCACAACAACATAGTCGCATCCGATGAGCTTGTAGTCTTTGGCCACCTTCTCAGCTGAGGCGATCATGTCAACCACAGGCACGTGGGCGCTTATGGCTTTCAGGCCGACCTTCTGCAAAACTTCCGCCACGCGCTCCGGCTCAAGGCCGTGAAGCCCGGCAAGCTCTACATAGTCATACCCGATGCCCTTTACGCTCTCCATGACAGACTCAAAGTTCTGCGGGCTTTTTGCGAGCAAATCCCTTACTCCGTAAACTTGCAGCCCAACTGGCAGCTTGCCCATTTAGAGGATCCTCTCTTTGTTTTAAAGTGGTGAA
>JAISWZ010000287.1 GCA_031270945.1 Clostridiales bacterium
CTTGACACTGAGCCTGCCGACCCGCCCACTTGAGCCCTAGTCTATGAGCCTGCAGAACGGCGCAGTTGTCCCCTGGACTTTGGGCCTGAAGAATGGCGCAGTTGTGCCCTTGACTTTGAGCCTGATGAATGGCGCAGTTATGCCCTTGACTTTGCAGCCTGATGAATGGCGCAGTTGTGCCCTTGACTTTGCAGCCTGATGAATGGCGCAGTTGTGCCCTTGACTTTGAGCCTAATGAATGGCGCAGTTGTGCCCTTGATTTGGAGCCTGATGAATGGCGCAGTTGTGCCCTTGACTTGGAACCCCATGAATGGCGCGGTTGTGCCTTGACTTTGGAGCCTGAAGAATGGCGCAGTTGTGCCCTTGACTTGGAACCCCATGAATGGCGCAGTTGTGCCCTTGACTTTGGAGCCTGATGAATGGCGCAGTTGTGCCCTTGACTTTGAGCCTGATGAATGGCGCAGTTGTGCCCTTGACTTTGGAGCCTAATGAATGGCGCAGTTGTGCCCTTGACTTTGGAGCCTGATGAATGGCGCAGTTGTGCCCTTGATTTTGGAGCCTGATGAATGGCGCAGTTGTGCCCTTGACTTTGGAGCCTGATGAATGGCACAGTTGTGCCCTTGACTTTGAGCTTGATGAATGGTGCAGTTGTGCCCTTGACTTTGGAGCCTAATGAATGGCGCAGTTGTGCCATCAAAGTCTCTCTTGTAACGAAGCGCTTTGGGATTGCGAAACCAAGCCCAAAGCCATCCAAGCCGCCCCACGCCTGGGCTTTTCTCCTGGGTGCCTTAGCCGTGCATTCTTTCTCGCGCATATTAGCCCATGCCTGGCCTCGCCCGCGCCAGCTCTCATCGTTTGCCCATGCTACCCTGCGCCTTGTGAATAAGGAGTGGCCGGACCAGGCCATCCCACGCAGACTGGCTTGAGCGCCCGACTTGAGCCGGCCCGGAATCAGCCCGCCTGTCTTGCGTCCGCAATCATGCCTTGCCAGCATGCCAAGCTTCCCGCGCTTGCCCACGCGTCCGTCCACGCCGCCTCCAAGCCTTATCCGGATCGTTCTATTGGGCGCCCCGCAGCCGTGTGACCACGCGGCTTGCCCCAGTAAAACTCACCGCGCTTGGCGCGGCGCTTCCTTTCGCGATGGACTTCGCCCGTTCAGCCTCGCAGCTTTGTCGGCGCTTGCGCGCCGCGTTCCAGCCACAGCCTTCCCAGCGGATCAGCCCCGCCCGAAGCGGATGCCTGTCAGTGAAACATTGCCCATATTTCTTCGTGTGTGGAACCATCGTGCACGGCGGCTTCCACTCCCCGCATCACGAGTTCCTCCTGGCGATCAGCAAGCCATTTGGTCCCTTCGGCAAGGGTCATGGGCTTGTCCAAGCCAATGGAGCAAAATGTGTGCATTAATATGAGGAGCCTGAAGCATCCAGTCAGCTTATCCTCGTCGCGAAGCTGAAAGTTGCCCAATCCAAGCCTTTTTGCTCCTTGGAAAAAAGTCTCTATTTTCCAACGAATGGCATAGGCCTCGAGGATCTCCTTTGTCGTGAGGCTGCAGTCCATGCAAACAAATGCCCTCACTGGGGACTTGTGGAACCTGCCCGTCTTCCAGCACAGAAGAACGACGGCTTTGTCTATCCCCTTCAGCCTTCCCTCATACCTGAAGACTTGATATGACCTGGCTTTCTTGCATGCGCTTTTGCCGAACTCAGCCTCATCATCAAAAGCGTGCTCTTCATAGCTGCCATCGCAACATTCCTCGTCGTCCTCGTCAATCTCGTTCTCCGTGCATTCATCCTCTACATCATTGTCTTCGTCGCATTCTGGAACCTCGTGTTCTTTTAGGAACTCGATCAGTGCGCTTTGGGCCTCGCCCAGCGATTCCGTGTCCAAGACTCCCTCGCCGTCTCCAGCAACTGAACCCCCGTCGGGAGCCTCCGAATTGGCAGCCTTCATTTCCGCGTCAGGAGGACACTCTTCCGCGCCGAGAACGACCTCTTCAAGCTGGCTGGCAGTCAAGGTGCGGGCGAGCTCGCTTATGCTGATCTTTTTGCCGTTCTTGTACAGCGTTCTGTTTGACTTGATAGCACCTATGTATGTTGCTCCGCACTTCTGGACGGCCTTTATCAGGCTTTCGCACGCGAACCATGAGTCGCCTGACGCGTACAGTGACGTCGCTTTTGAAAGTGCGCGGAAAATTTCACTCCACTCGCCAAATTTTTGGTTCAAGTGTTCGATCTTTGTTGTGACTTTTCCGATGTAATCGAATCGAATCTTGACAACATGCTTGTTTTGGGCTGTTATTTCATCAGCCAGCAGCTTAATTTCGGCGCGCACATCTTTGAGCAGCGCATTCTGTTCAGCCTCAATGTCTTCTTTGGCTTTTTTGATCTTCTGCCATATCTCGCGGGCTTTATTCTCGAATGTGATGGCGACAGTGTTCCGTAAGTTCTCAGCGTGGAATGCCACAGCCTGATCCAGAACGCTTCTCGCCAGGCGGAGATCCTCTGCTGCAATCTTTATCAGATCGCTATATGCCATGAATTCATCGCTGCCCTCAATTGCCGCCTTGCGAGCACGGGCCTGCTTGATTTTCGCTTTGAGTGCGTCAATGTCCGTTCTGCACACCTTCAGCAATTCTTCCATCTCTGCCCTCGATGCAGGGGTGAGGCTGCCGGAATTGTTGTAAAGGTACATGTCCAATATGATTGTGCGGCTCCCTATACAGAGCATTGTAACCAGGTATTGGTGCCCGTAAACCATTTTATGTTCGAGATGCGAAAAATGTTTTCCGCAGCAACTTACGATGCGATATGCATTTCGCCCCGGAATTTTCTTTAGCGCAATGGTGTCATCGAATAGGATGTTAGCCGGCGGGAGCTTGCCGCCACGGCTCTCCTTTGAGATAACTTGCAGCCAGGATGTCAGCAGCATGATTTCGAATGTCGAGCACTTGGCGAGAGCCCTGAAGGCGTTGGCATACGTGGTTCTGTCAAATTTCCCGAGTTTCGTAAAGTCTTTCATCTTGAACGCGAAGCCGCCTAGTCCGAATGTCAAAATCATGGTGCACAGCTTCTTCATTAGCGGCTTTTTCAACTTTAGCTGCAGCCTTTCAAGGAAAGCCATCACGATATCACATTGCACGCCTACCTTAGGGTTCTTTGGCTTTTTGGCATTCTTCTTCTTCTTTGCAGGCTGTTCGCCAGCCTTATTTTTTATACGTTCCTGTGCTGCTTTCCAAGCTTCATTGTCCAGCCTTGCTTTTTTCCCTTTGCTCATAACGGGCTCTCCTTCTATTTGCCAGCGCGGTCAGGCGCGGTAAGCGGCTTATTGTTTAAGACGCTCCCATTATAACCCTAACTGGCTACCTTGTCCACAAAAAGATGCGCGAATATGTCTAACTTACTGACAAGGTGGGCGCTGGCAAACGCTAAACCCGCCTCCATCAAGGCGTTCAAGCGCTATACGTGGAAAAGCCCGTAAATAAAAGGTTTTGTGCATATTTACAAATGGTCTTTTAGCTTGGAAAAATAATTCCTAACTAATTATATTAGCTTATACGTTTTCCCAAAAGGAATTATTAATTTGAGCTGATAACTCGGGAAATCTAAAAATCAATGTTTTAACCATTTCTTCATAATCCAAGATGACTTTATCCTTTCTTCAATATGAATTAATTGTTTCAAAATATTTACTATATTTATACAATGCCAATCTAGGGATATGCTCTAAACCACTCTTATAATTCAATTTCCGTCCTTACTATCCCGTTTACGTGACCTGAATTAAATTACAATAGGAGCATACCCCCTATTAAATTTGTCGGCTTGAAAAAGTCAAAAGTTGAGTCCTTCACAAGACTTCTCCTGAGCCTTAGGATCACACGTTATTTCAGCTTTTTTATCTTCATTTTTCAGCCTATAGCGCTCTAACCAGTCTTTTTTGAAAGAGGGCTGGCACTTCGCCAGCCCTCTAAATCATGCTAAGATCATATCCCAAAATTAATCTTAGGGCTTGCGAAAGTCACGCGTTAAAGCATCGCGATGACTTTCGCTACGCCACTTGCGGAATTTTGGGATATGCATTAAATATCGCTTTGAGCATATCCCAAAATTAAAATAATTAAAAAACAATATCGCAGTCCTTCAAGATACTTTTAAGATTATCGATCTGCTTTTGGGAAACAGGATTGTTGCGCAAATTCAAGTAGGAAAGGTTTGTTAACCCAGCCAAGCCGGTTATGTCTGTGACTTGATTGTTGCTCAGGTTAATCAGCTTCAAGTTGGCAAGTCCTCCGAGAACAGAAATGTCTGTTATTTCGTTGTCGCTAAGATAAAGGTACAATGGATCCATCCCAGAAAGAGCGCTGATGTCTTGGATCAGGTTTTTGCTTACATCTATCTTCTCAAGGGTCTTTAGCATGGAAAAAGAGCTTGCGTCAAACAAGTAGTTGGAGCTCGCGTTTAGCTCCTTAATGTCTGTCAAGTTGCTCAATTCAGCCAAGTCCTCATTCCTTAGCTTCTGATTGCTCAAATCCAGCGCGGTAACATCTGATTGAAACGTTTGCTCCTTAACCGAAACCATCACTACTTCGTGGGTATCATCGACCTGGGTCAGCCTGGGCATCATAAATATGATTAAAGCTATGATCGCTATGCACCCTGCCAACGCGCCTACTGTTACTCCAATAGGGATCTTTTTCTTTGCTTTGCCCGACTGGTCACCCGCTGCTGAGTCTTTTAAAGGGGTGATAACAGGAGCGTTTTTATCGTCTGTTTTGGAAATAACCGGATTAGAATGCGTCGCTACGACTGGCTCAGCCCTGCCATTAGGTTTCCTTGAGGATGACGCGCTAAAAGACATCGCAAGCTTGTCATTATCATTGATCTGAGGCGCTTTTGCATCAGAGGACTCAGCCAAACCCGACAGTTTTAAATCCTCAAGCGCCTTTCTCATCTCAGTTGCTGTCTTGAACCTGTCCTCGCGATTGTAGGCGCAAGCTTTCAATATGATTTCAGCAAATTCAGGAGACGCATTCGCCGGCGCTGGGAGCGGTTCTCCTTTCATCCGCTTTGATAAAGCGTCTTCCCGATCACCCGGGCTAAGCTTTGCTGTTGAAGCGGGAAGAAAAGGCATCCTTCCGTTATTCAGGATCCTGTATAGAACAAGCCCCAAAGAGTAAAGGTCAACCGACATTCCGTATTCGTGCCCCATGAACACCTCAGGTGCCATGTAGCTGTACGTTCCCTTCTTGGACATGCCAGAAGTGTGATCTATCCGCCTGGCTATGCCAAAGTCTCCAAGCTTGTAGTCTCCGTATTTGGAAAGCAGTATGTTGTCCGGCTTTATGTCCCTGTGTATCGTGCCGCCTCGCGCCAAAAGCTCAAGCGCATGACATATGTCAATGCCTATCTTTGCGGCTTCCTCCTCGCCAAGCTTCTTCTCCCCTGCCACCTTCTCCAGGCTTTGCAGAAGCTCCATGCGTATGAGGATGTAAACTCCCGTATCATCTTCCTTCTCAATTATCTGATGGTCCTCATAGCCTACTATGTTTGCTGTGCCCTTGAATTCCTCAACAAAGTTTATCTCGGACATTATGTCTTGAACCAATTCTCCTATGTATGTAGTCAGCGATTCGCCTTTCAATCCTTCGGCCTTTAGCTGGCTGATCTCTGAGCTTGATTGCGGCACTGGTATGACCTTCAGCGCAGAGTAGTACTTGCGTCCGTAATCCTCCTTGAAAACCTTATATACCTTGCCAAAGGAGCCTTCTCCTAGCAATGATTCTATGTGCCACGTGCCGTCATTGTACTTCTCAATGAAAGACAAGGCCTCGCCCCTTTCATGAATGCAGTTTTTTATAACCGTTGACTTAGAGCATATCCCAAAATTCATTAAGTGGCGTAGCGAAAGTCATCGCGATGCTTTAACGCGTGACTTTCGCAAGCCCTAAAATAAATTTTGGGATATGCTCTTGATAGTTTTGCTAGCATTTAGAGCATTATATCATGTTCGATTTTTTATTTCAACATCCACCCAAACGAGATTCATTTTTGCTCCAACATTTCTGCCATCTGACATTGCGATTTTTGACTCAAATAAGACATGTGTCGACATGCAAGTCTAGATCTTTTCTTTCGCCAAATATAATCGCAAGAAAAAAGCGCATATTCCAAGTTCATATGCGCGGCAGTGTCATTTTTATCGGTTTATTTTTTTGTTTAAAAGTAAATGCGGCAATCCGGCAAGGCTTTTTTAAGGCTTTCAACTTGCGTTTTGGGTATTGGGTTTCCTGACAAATCCAGATATTTCAGCTTGGCCAAATTGGCGAGCTCCCCGACTTCGTTGATTGCGTTTCCGCTTAAATCTAGGCTCTCCAGGCTTGCGAGCTTAGAAAAAACGCTTATGTCTTTTATATTGTTTTCCTTT
Organism: Clostridiales bacterium; assembly: GCA_031270945.1. Lineage (GTDB taxonomy): Bacteria > Bacillota > Clostridia > Lachnospirales > WQUN01 > JAISWZ01. Next base: position 6,424 of record JAISWZ010000287.1, read on the forward strand.
AGGTATAGCACTTTCAGCCTCTTGAGCTTGGATATTCCGCTGAAGTCCATTTGCGGGTTCCCGTTTAGCGATAAAGTGCCCAACCTCTCCACATCGCCTAACGAACTTATGTCTGTCAAAGGGTTGCTGTCCAAGTACAGCGTGTCCAGGTTCTTTATACTGGTTAGTATGCTAACGTCATTTATATTGTTGCTTTTCAGGTCAAGCACCCTAAGGTTGGTCATGTGCCTTAGCTCAATCAGATCCTCGTCTTCAAGCATCATGTTGTCCAAGTATAAGCTTGCATACTTCGCGTTATATGGCACGCCTAGAATCCATATTTTGTCTATTTCTAAAATCTCTTCCAAAATCTCTTCTTCTGTGATCTCTACAGGAACCGGATCTTCCGTCACTTCTGGAGTGACCTCAGGCGCGTCAGTTGGTGCTTCAAAATCAACAATCAGCACCGTTGATATGGTATTGTTTATCCAAAGAAACCCGAAGACGAATATAAGAACGAGAGCAACCAGCGCCAAGCTTCTAATTATGTTAAACTCGGTCATCCCTGAGACTTTGGGCTTCTCTATCTCTTCATCCGCATCCTTTTCGGTATCCTTGCTCTTATTGTCCTTGCTCTTATTCTTGCCCTTGCCTTTAGGCTTTCGGCTCCCTGCAACCCCAGCCTTCCCATGAGCATCCTTCGCCTTAGGATCCTCGCCAGAACATTCTTTTGATCCATCCGGCGCTCCCTCGCTTGAATCCCCTCCCAGGCTCACGAGCTCCGTCTCAAGCCCCGGCCCGCTACCTTCAGCCAGCGCACCCTCTGCTCCCGCAAGCGGCGGCAAAACAATTGCTGGAAGCTTGTAATCCTCCAATGCCCTTCTCATCTCTGAAGCTGTCTTGAACCTTTTCTCCGGATCAAAAGCGCAAGCTTTCAATATAATGTGGGATAGCGCAGAAGACGCGAACTCTGGAGGAGGAAGATCCTCTCCGCTCATCCGCCTTGCCAAAGCCGCTTCTCGATCTGACGGGCTAAGCTTTGTTTCGTAGGGTGGAATGAAAGGCATTCTTCCGTTGTTCATGATCCTGTGCATGACCAGCCCAAGAGAGTACAAGTCAGTCGATTCATAGCACTCAAGTCCCTTGAATGCCTCTGGCGCCATGTAATAGCGCGTCACCCTATTGGACAAGCCTGACGTAGAACCCTCGATCTGCTTGGCGACTCCAAAATCCCCAAGCTTAAAGTCGCCATTCTTCGACCTGAATATGTTGTCAGGCTTTATGCCCAGATGCATTGTCCCGTTCCTGGCCAAAATCTCAAGCGCTTTGCAAATGCCCAGCCCTGCGCTTACAGCGTCGTTCTCGCCAAGCTCCCCGGCAAACAAGAGCTCTTCCAGGCTTTCCAGCAGCTCCATGCGCATGAGTATGTTATAGCCCGGTTCACCCTCCTTCTCAAGGACCTCGTTGTCCTCGCAGCCTACTATGTTTGGTGAGTCCCTGAATTCCAGCGCAAATCTTATCCCGCGCATTATGTCCTCAACCATTTCATCTATGTAAGCGCGAAGCGAGTCATCCCTCAACCCCTCAGCCATAAGCCGGCTTGCCTCCGAGCTTGTTTGAGGCACAGCGATAACCTTCAGGGCGGCATAGTATTTTAAGTCATTTTCTCGTTTAGCGATCTTGTATACCTTTCCGTAAGAGCCTTCGCCTAGCATCGATTCTATATGCCAAGCGCCCCCATCATATTTCTCCATGAATGACAATTACGGCTACCCCCCTACTCGCAGCATTGATCATGTGCATAGATCGATTTAGGATAAGCACACTCAGTTCGCCAGCTTTTCCTCGCCTTTTGCCTATGCATCCAGTATACCATTAGGAGGAACTTGTTGATAGTCACATCTCGCTTTTGTGCCAGCGTGGTTTTCCACTCAAGGATGATCATTGCTATATCCCCAAAAACAAGCTTGAGTTATACTGATGTTCGTTAAAATTTAGATAATCGTCAAATATTTTTTTATACGCCGTGTTGGGTAGTTTAAAAACAGCCATATCATCCCTGACATCGGCAATAGTTAGCAACCCCCTATAAAACATCGAATAAATCAAAAAAGAATAAGAATCATGCGGCATGCCATAAAACGGGTTAAAACTAACCGCAACCGAAGCGCTCTTTGCTAATGATGCGAAGATAATTATTGATTCCACACTCTTAGCGAAAACTTCAAGTTTTGATCGGTCGCCATAAACTTGCGGGTCAATCAAGTCTATTCCCAGGTATTCCATTTGCGGGTATTCACTTAAAAACCAAATCGCCATGCCCGGGTTAAGCAAGTTGCTTGCCTCGCCAAAAGAGAACCTGTATCCATCATAAAGACATTTCAGTTTTTCTACGGCCCGTTCTATATCCATGTCGTTATCCAAATGCGGCAAAGTCTTCGATGCGTACATCCTCACTTCATCAGTTGTAAATCCCATCATATCATGAAAAATGGGGTTTTGTGAAATGTTGGATACAATGTTAAAATCGCCTGATATTTTATCAAGCACTAAAGGTGAAACGCCAGTAATAAATATCTTTTTTATCGTGCAATCGTTTGTTTTATATTTCACTATTGAATAGAAGTTGCGAACAAACCCAAAACTGCCCAAAACCTCTTTAAGCGCATCAGAATGCTTTTCAAAAACACCGTTTGCGAAATAATCATATTCGTCTATTAACAGGTAGATTGGATGCTCAAGCATTGATGACATCGCTGTGAAAAACACTTCTGCTACTAGATCAGGAGGATTGTTCCGAGCTAATTCATCCAATGATATCGTTAAATCCAAATTGTTTCTTTTTAGAAACCCCTTAAAGCAAGTAACGAGCCTTGACGAAAACTTGTATTCCAGCTTTTCGCCAAGTGAACAGCCGGAAAAATCCAATCTCAAGACGCTATATGAATTTCTTTCTTTCGTCGGATGCTCGCCAATCCATGTGCCCTTGAAAAGCTCATCGAAATCGTCTTTGTATTTGTAGTCATAGTAGTATTCCAAAGTTGATAGAAACAACGACTTGCCGAATCGCCGCGGGCGAAAGAACGCCAAGTAATCTGAATATCTTTCCAGCTTCTCAATAAACCCAGTTTTGTCTACGCAACAAAACTCGCGTTCCCGCAGCGCCTTAAAGTTTGCGATTCCATACCCCATTTCCAAAGCATTCTCACCCTCTATCATAAGTGCATTTGCAGAACTCACCGTTGCCAGGCTTAAATCATATGTGCATATGTAGAATTCATCGTTGCCCGGCTATAAATCCAGCCGGGCCGCTCTCCAACGATGAATGCATTATTCCAGCTTTAAGCCTTGGATTTCAGGCCTAGCCAGGAATTCCTCTCACTATCGCGCAATTCTGTTACAATCACAGTTCTATTTCTATATCTGCTTAAAGCCATAAATTCAAGGCTTTGATTCTCAAACTAGCAGCTACCCTTGAACGTAGCCTTCGCCTCTTAGAGCATATCCCAAAATTCCGAAATGGCAGCGGAAAAATCCTGGCGAACGCTTCAACGCCGGATTTTTCCGCTGCCTCGGATATAATTTGGGGATATGCTCTTGCTCTTCGCCTTTTATTCTTTGATAACAGATACGTCAAAATCATCACATTTCTTTCATTCAATCAAACCCTGCTCAATCCACCCTACGCCTTCGGCGCCAAGCTCCTGACCCACTTCGCGTATGCCGCCACAAACCCATCCAGCAAAGCCGTAGCATACGCGCCTGAAACATCTCCGTTTCCATCCAGGATTTCATGCACCCCTCCGAGATAGAACTCCGGAGATCCCATCACTTCCAATCCAACGCACACAGCCGCTTGCCTCAAGTGCTG
>JAISWZ010000353.1 GCA_031270945.1 Clostridiales bacterium
CGTTTAGGAAGTACAAGAAATGGCAATAATACAATTGCGGCAGTGGAGGGACTGGGCTCTGCTGGAGAGCAACCCAGAAGCGCCCTGCCGTCGCAGACCCGAGCCCGTTTGCAAGCGAGCGCTTGGCCAGGCGCTATATAAAGTTTGCAAACAAGCGTTCCCAAAACGCTAAAACAATTTGGGAAACAGTCCCTGCTCGCTGGATATGAGCAGTTGCGAAAATAGCGGAAAGGCCTTCCCAAGTCCGCGCTATAATGTCTAAGATATTATAGCGCGGGGGAGGGCTTCCTGCTAAATCGCAATCACCACGAGATATGGGCCCGAAGGGCCAATATCGGATTACATAAATTACGAAATACTCCCCATTTTTATTTTACACCACAACCTTGGAGAGTATTGCAAGAGTCGCTTTAATTCTCGGCTTTTGGCGATTTTTCTTAATCTTCATATTCATCGTCTTCGGTATAGTATTCGTACTCATCGTCATCGTAGTATTCTTCTTCTGTCTCTTCGTATTCTTCTCCGTATTCCTCTTCTTCTGCGTATTCCTCGTCCTCTTCGTATTCCTCTTCTTCTGAGTATTCTTCGTCCTCTTCGTATTCCTCGTCTTCTGTATATTCCTCGTCTTCTGCGTATTCGTCTTCTTCTAAGTATTCCTCGTCCTCTTCGTATTCTTCTTCTGTATATTCCTCGTCTTCAGTGTATTCATCTTCTTCATCTTCGCCTGGAATGTCAAAGATAAAGGGTACCAGCATGCTATCCCTTTTTTTCACTTTTCTTATTATCTCGGCCTTCTCCGATGGCGCGGGCAGTTGCTCCCCTTTCGCGATCTTGGCGTACATGTTCTGATAGAACTTTTGTATCAGCTTTTTGGTCGCTTCAAAATCATCTGAACCATTGACTTTGCAACCCGGCAAGTCTGGGAAGTACATTTTGCAGCTTCTTCTGCGCATCTCAGAAATGGCATAGTAAACTACTTGCGGCATTGAGTTCTCCTTTCAAAACTTGCGAGCGTAAATACTCAATCGAGTTATGCTTATATTTTACTCATTGTACCACATTTGTAGGGCAAATTCAAAAACATGCGGGATACAAACGTTTTCTTTTCGCTTTGGGATTGCCGAGTCAGTTTTTCTAACGATTAGTATACGGAATCGGGCAGACCTTGCTTTAAAGGGGCAATGCGCTCAGCCATGTAAATAAGCCAGGCTTCTCAGCCTGGCTTTTTTATAGCTTCAATCTACAAGCCTGTATACCACCTGTCCATCCAGCTCATCTTCGATGATTTTTAGTGACCCGCTAAGGCAGAATGCCGGGCGAGCGCCGAATTCCCTATATTGTTCACTATAAAAACAGAATCCTGGCAACACGTCACTCACATAAGCCCCCAGCCTGCTATCAGCCGATCTCGTCCACCACGAACTAAGCTCATCATTGCGTATCCCAGCAAAGTATTCACTTTTGGAAAAATATCTTATTGGCGTTCCCTCATACCAATACTCCGAAGTGTAATACCCGCATTCAAACGCCGAAAGAGCAAAGACCTTGCCCAAAATAAATTCCTTCGATATAGGGCCGCTAAAGCTCTTGCAGACTTCAATGTTTACATCCAAAACCTTTGACTGTATTTCTGGAGACAGTTTTTCTTGATAATAATTTTCCATAAATTGTTCTAAGGTGCTGCCAATGTAAACCTCATTCTTATTATCATTATACATCGTCAATTCATCTGCCAATCTCTCACGCAAAAGCAAAACTCCCTTTTTCTTGTCATACCAATCCAAAACCAGATATGAGGCCTCTCCATCAACCTCCGGGATCATGACTCGCTTAAAAGCCTCTTTCTTCGACCGTGGAATCAGGTTGCTGAGCTTTTTTGGCCCGTTTGCCGCGCAACCGCTGGCTAGGCATAGGATTGCGATCAGTATTGCTATGCTCTTGATTTTGCGCATTTACTTCATCTCCCATTTTTTGAGAATCACAGCTTGAACTCTAGTCAGCAAGCCTATATACTGTCTGTCCATCCAGCTTATCTTCAATGATTTTTAGTGAACTGCTAAGGCAGAATGCCGGGCGAGCGCCGAATTCACTTTCTATCTGCCCTTGAGTCTGCCTTCCACCATAGTCAACTGCCTGAACCACATCCGGCCCAAGGCCCCACGTTCTAGTCCACCATCCACATGGCTCGCCATTATATTTTGCCATTTTAAATCCAGAATCAGAGAAATACTTCACTTGTTTTCCTTCGCTCCAATACTCCGCATAATTGTAGGCACCGGCCTCATAATCCGAAGGCGCGAAAACTTTGCGTGAAATCAGCTCCTTCTTTAGCGTTGGCGCTCCATGGGATTTCTCGCAAACCTCGATGTCTACCTTCAATACCAAGGACTGCATTTCTAGAGTCAGCTTTTCATTGTAAAAACTCTCCATATACTTGTCTAGCAAACTGTCTTCATAGTATGAGCTCGATTTGTCTTCAGACAAAACGTTGAAAGCAACAGCGTCACTTGACAAGTCTTCGCGCATCAGAAAAATGCCTTGATTTTTAAAGTACTGCCCCAAAACCAGATATGACGCCTCTCCATCAACCTCTGGGATCATGACTCGCTTATAAGCCTCTTTCTTCGACGCTGGAATCAGGTTGCTGAGCCTTGTTGTCCCGTTTGCCGCGCAGCCGCTGGCCAGGCACAGCATCATAGCCAGCGTTATCAGTTTCGTTATCGTTTTCATTTCAGCCCTCTTTCTTTACTCTAAAATTTTGTTACGAAATTATTAACTAGCTTAAGAATAATGAAATAAGCATTATTTTTAGGCGTCAGTGCCAATGAACCTTGTGCTTCACTTGCCTTTGCATTCTTGAATTCTCGCCGTTTTTGTGCCATGATCAAGCTTCGTGTTTTCGCCCTATTTCTCCTTTCTTCGCGTTCCTAAACAAGACTACGTGGCTTTAATAAAAAAAGTATGAGAGGTTATGTTCAAATCTTCCTAGTTCATGACGCTGGCAGAGTCGCAAAATGCGACAGCAATCGTAGGTTAATCGTTTAAGCACGTACTAGCGGCGTTTTCTGCATCCTTCTTCCTGTCAAATCAACTAAAGAAAGGCGGCCTTTTTAAGGCCGCCATATCAAGATTTAGAATTTGTCTTGCGCCGTTGACTTTAAAGTCATCGAACCCCTAACTGCTCCTATCACTCCATCAACTTCGCACTGTCCACAAACCACTTTGCATCCTCCTTGGAGAACGTTCCTTTCTTCGCCAGCAAATCAATCTGAAGCTCCTCGCTGCCCTTTGCTTTTGTCATAAGCAAGTCTACCATTTCAAAAACAGCGTTCTGCCGGAGAAAGTTGTCGGTTGAGATCCGATTTAGCTCGTAGGGATCGAACAGCTTAATCTCGTCAGCTTTTCTTATCGCATACTCATATTTGAAATCTCCGTTTGCCTCCGTGTATCCCAAGACGCGTAGCAGGAACGCTGTGAACTCCTGAAACGTCACTTGCCGATCCGGAGCGAACAATGTGTGCTCGCTGTTGATTCCTGCAGTTATTCCTGCCTGGTAGCCAAACGCGGCATACCTGTCGCCCCATTCAGGCACATCATTGAACGTGTTTGTTCCAGTATAAGCTCGCGACTCTTCCTCAAGCCCCATCAGCCTGATTACAAGCGCAAGCGACTCAAGCCTTGTCAGCTTTTTGTCCAGATCGAAGTTGGGCTTGCCGTCGGCGCCTGTCCCCGTTCCAGCAAGCAATCCCAGCTTGTGAAGAGCATCCTCAGGAGCGTTCGTTGCTGGCATAGGACTTTGGGACGCTGACTTCGCACCCCCGCCCGCTGATGGCGTCGCAGAAGCCTGCGATGACCCTCCTGATGTTCCAGTTCCCGATCCAGATGCGGAGCCACTGGATGGTGTCGCTGTTGGCCTAGTCGAAGGCGTTGATGTAGGCCTGGTCGAAGGCGTCGCCGTAGACTTGGGCGAGGGCGTTGCCGTATACTTAGGCGAAGGTGTTGCCGTATACTTAGGCGTTGGCGTCTTCGTAGAGCTGACAGCTGGCGTTTTCATTGGATCTTTCGCGGGAGTCGCGGATCCAGAAGACACAGGTGTCGGGGTTAGCGTTTTACTGTCACCAGGCTCGTCCCCAGGCCTAGGTGACGGGGTTGGCTCATCATCTCCAGGCTCATCTTCTGGCTCCGGTGATGGGGTTAGCTCGTTATCGTCATCTGGCTCATCCCCTGGCTCGGGTTCAGTCTCAGGCGACTCGTTTGCAACAAAGCGAGCAACCAATTCGCGGTCGCTCTGGACGCCGAATTCATAAACCCGATCCGCTCCTTCAACCTTTTCTCCATCTTCATACCAGCCATCAAAGCTGGCGGTATCATTTGCAACAGCTATCACTGTAGCTGACTGTCCCATGCAAAGGGTTGTCTGGCCCAGCACTTCACCCAGCGAATCATCGCTTGACTCAACATTTATGGAAAAGGAAACGCTCTCAAGACTTCCATCGGATGTCGGCTCAATAAGAGCTCCTGACGAATCAGCCAAAGTATAGCTGGTGTCTGTCGCTTCATCTTCGAGCTCATAGTCCTCTTCTGAATAGGCTGGAAGCTCGCCTGTGAAGACTTCGCCTTTCACCAGCTCAACCTGGTTGAAAACGACCGCGCGAGGCGCGACGCTTCCCGAAAAGTCCTCTTCGGTTACCATGTATGTCATATAGCCGTCGTCAGTTGCCTTGACCTTGACTTCATAGCTCTCGTCTGGGGGGAAATAGGCGATTTTCTCGTCTCCATCAACATAAGAGGCAAGCCCCCCGAGAATATCCTGGGGAACATTGTCTATGATCTGCAGAACCAGCTCGCCTTTGCTGTTGTATGCCTCAACGTCTACCGGGCAGTTGATGCGGACAACGCGGTGCTTGCTGTCTGTCCGTTCAAACGCAGTGTTTGTCGCTGAATAGTAGCTGTCTCGAGACATCAGCCATGCCAGGCACAGTTCTGCGCTATGAGCTTCCAAGTACGCATCTTTGTTCATGAATAGAGTAGTAATATCGAGCAGCAGCAACTTTCTGGCGGACTCAAAAAGGGCTTGTCCTACTGTAAATGCAATCCCAGCCAATTCAAATGGGGTAGCTCCCTCTATTCCAAGCTCATCCGCAGTAACAGCAACATTATTCAGAAACAGGGGAATCAATGTGAGGAGAATAATGTCATCGTTATACAAAATGGAAGTCTCTTCTTCAGGATCCGTCATATTGTCAAGCATTCTATCCGCGAGGTTATAAAGTCCCACTCCGAACAATTCTATAAAACGTCGCATGGCATCCTGATTGATCGCTGCATAGTCATATCTGTTATAAAACACATCTGTTGCTAGCGAAGTTATTATAAAATTGGAAAAATCTCCTTGCAAACGAGGATTGCTTTGGTTAGATGGGGTCTTGTCTTTCCCGTAAATCGGCGCCAACACGCGAAAACTGTCCATTGGGCTTTCCGAGGGTCCTACCGCGTTAAGCTTCGAATAGTAATCCGCCTCCATATAGAACTTCAGCCAGTAGTATTCAGAGAACGTAGCCGCATTGGGCACGTAGGCGTCTGTCCCGTAACTCGTGAAATTCCAGACACCCGGGGCAATATACGTCATGATGTCATTGGGGTTTACGATGTTGAATATGTTTCTGTACTTGTCCGTTTTCCCCAAGCTATAAACACTTCCCTTGGGTGCCTCAAACGTGTAGACAAACATGTCATCCAGCTCAAGCGTGACATTCTCGCTTATCTTCTTCCCGCCATCCAGAGCGCCCCCAACAAGGTTTGCCACTGCGCCTCCGCGGCTGTAGCCGGTTATCCAGAGCTTTATGTTTCCTGTTATGTCATAGTGCGAAACATATTGCTCCAAAAATTTTAGCACATTGTCTTTTGCTTCAGAAAACCCTTCATGGTCGCCAAACATTCCAACGGTCACATTGCTGGCCCACTCTTGCTGATACCCCCCGCCTCTGATCGCGACCGCTATAAGAGTGTAATCCTTTCCGCCATACTCGAGGTCTTTGCTCCCCGCGATTACGCCTATCGAGTCGCTCTCCGGCATCTGGGTAAACCACTTGTTCACTGCCACTCCCGAGAAACCCAGGTCTTTCAGCAGCTTCTGGGCATTTCCGCTTCTGTTTGAATAGTCATCCCCTCCATTGTTGCTGTTGAAAGCCGACATGGCCAAGCACAAAGACATCGTCGACAGATGCGCCGAAGGCTTGTTTGCTCGCGATGGCCCAGAAAAGTAAGCGTCATCGTAATAGTACCTTTCCACATAGTCCCTATACGTGTTTGTTCCTGGTTGCTTGCGCGACGACCCATATGTGAACGGCCCCGTAAGCTTCCGTATGTCGTTCGCTATCTGCCCAAAGGCGAACTCCAGATCCGTTGAATCCTTGACATCAAAGTATCCCCCGTTTTGGCAGTTCTCCAAAAAAATCCTTCCCTGTACATCGAATCCGACTGTATGAAAGTATCCTAACGTGTAAATGTAATACCCCTTGTCCTTCGCCTCGGTAGCCCTCTGCAAAGCGCCAGTCACATCATTTGGGATCCCGTCGGAAAGCAGCACTATGTTATAGGTGATATCCGGCCTGTCCGGCAGCGCCACCGCATCAAGCAGCTTTCTGGCTTCAAGAACAGCATCCGCAACATTCGTCCCTCCAGAGGCCCTCAGCCTGCCGATATGGTCAGTTATTATATTGAGTTTGTCCACGCCAACAAAACCGCTCATAACATCCGGCAAGGAGTTAAACGCGATCAAGGCCACTTTATTGTCACCGCTGGCATCCATGACACTTTTTACAAATATTTTCGCCGAATCCTTCATCTGCTTAAGCGGCTCCCCAAGCATGCTTTCCGACGTGTCCAGCACAAGAACCGTGTACCGCTCCGTCACGGCTTTATTCCGCTTTGTAATCTGCACCAGGTCGCTTCCTG
>JAISWZ010000543.1 GCA_031270945.1 Clostridiales bacterium
TATGAAATGGGGAAAGGGGTATGACATTTGGAAGATAGTGTGTTCACAAAGAAACTGGGCTTTGGCCTTATGCGATTGCCCCTCACAGTTCCTGGAGACCGATATAGCGTGGACATGGAAGTGTTCAAGCGCATGGTCGACACGTTTCTTGACAGAGGGTTTAATTACTTTGATACTGCCTACGTGTACGCCAACAGCGAGGAATGCGCAAAGGAAGCATTGGTAAAACGTTACCCAAGGGAACGCTTTAAGTTGGCCACGAAAATGCCTTTGCACATGATCAAGGCCGCAGCAGATCAGGAGAGAGTCTTCTCAGAGCAACTTCTGCGCTCCTTTTATGATTTCCTCCGAATCAATCTCCCAAACCCTGATAACAGTGAATTTATACAACAGATTTGGCTATCCATACATTGTCGATGAATAAGCACGATTTAGATTGTAGCCGTGCAATGGTTTGCACTTTTGTTTTGTCGGGGGTATCAGCTTTGACGTTATAAAGTTAAATAAACTTGTATTTTGACACTATCTAACTTTATTGCACGATTGCATTTCTTTAACTGATAATAGGCGCTTGGGGAAGTCCTCCTAAGAGCATATCCAAAAATCATATCCGAGGCGCCGGAAAAATCCGGGTGTTTGCTCGCAGAAGCCCGAGCAAACTAGTTGAAGCATTCGCCAGGATTTTGGCGATTTGCCCTTGGGCAAACGCTATCCGGTGCCATTACGGAATTTTTGGATATGCTCTAAGTCGATTCTGATGTCGTTGAAAGAAATACCCCTCCAGAAAAAAGTTTCTGAAGGGGTTAAACATGCCACTCATCTTGAAACGGATTGCTATGTCAGCCTGGTTTGCAAGGTACGCCTTTGCTACGTAGGGGGCAATGACATATGGCTTGCTAGGTGCCACCAAATACCTAAAGCGCTGGAAAGCGGTTCCCAAGTTTAAGGAGTGTAGAGTCCTGCAACTGCACTTGTTTTGAGTTTCAACAAAATACACTTGCCGGACTTTTCCAGGCATCTAAATTTAGTTTTGGGATTTGCTCAAGAAGGCTATACAATCTTCTACTGTTATACCTATTCAAGCATGTAAGAAAGAGGGCATCACCTTTGCCGGGATTCCACAAAGGAAAGCAGCACACTTCCCGGCTTGAAACGCTACATTTCGCCTAGCAAGTATCTCGTTTTGCCCGCTATTGAATATCCCTTCCCTCTTTTCACATTAGCACATCCAAGCTTTTAGTTTGACCAAGTTCGAGCTATCCATGGCGCACCTTGGCGATCTACCTTATGCGACGCAAGCAATCCAGGAGCGCAAGCGGAAAGGCTTAGTGCGCTAATGCCTCAACATTCGAGGAAAGAATGCGGCTTTGACGCAAAGGAGCCTACTGAAGGCCCTCCTTACGCCAAGCTCTAAGTTTCCAGCTTTCGAAAACTTCGCCATTTCGGGGTATAGAGTCAGACTTTGCGATCTCTTCCACAACCGTTTTGTTTAATCCGGTTTTTTCGCAAACTTCTTCCAATTCATAGTTTTCGTTTATCATTTTTGAAGCTTCATTAAACAACTCGTACATGTAGATGCCATAGGCTCTATCAACGTTCTTTGCATTCGAAAGCTTTTGGATGAGAGGAATCGAGAAACCAGTCAATCTCTTGATAAGTTTATCGTCTTCAATATCATCTACAGCATTGAGTACCACTTTAATTTTTCCTATAATTTCGCCTTTAATTTCGCCTTTAATTTCGCCTATAATTTCGCCTTTTTTCTCGGCTTCATCTTCAAAATCCTTTACCCATTCCTGAAATAATGCCGATGCCATCAGCATTTCCCTCCTTATATACTTTTTCAGAATGCTTGCTGAGTATTCATCGCCGCAGACTATGGACATGGCGGAAAGAAGGTCGGCTTTGCATACTGGATCGCCAACAGTATTTATCACTTCAACTGAAGACTTGATGATGTTCTCCCTGTTGCGCTCCTTTTCCCATTTCATTATCGGGAGCAAGGGATACAGTCCCACATGTGCTCCTTTTATGATTTCCTCCGAATCAATCTCCCAAACCCTGATTACAGTGAAATTATACGAAAGCCTCCCCTGATCTATAAGTTCGGAAACGCCTATGTCGCAATTTTTGGAAAGGTATATTACCGCTTGGTAAATTTTAGGATATCCAAGTCCTATTCTCTTTGTGTATTCCCAAATGTCCGAGCGATACCTCAGCATGCGAGCTGGCAGACATTCATCTCTATAGCCCATAGGCTCATACTGCACAATGGCATCGTCTACCCACTTGATATTATCTACTAATGACTCTTCCTTAAGGCGGTTTACAAAATCAGAAGGCATATCTCTCATTGTTTTATAAGTCATTTCCGGAAAAACATAATTAGCCCAATCTTTAGGCCTGATCTGCATCAGCAGCTTTAATGCTCGGTCGCTCTTCATCCGTATCCACCTTTCATTCGTTCTGTTATACTGACCGCACTAAAGATGCGGAATCGCTTCATCGTTAGCGGCCCAACCGACTTTAATACGAACGGGCGTTAGCTTAGCCTCAAGCCCGAAATGTCCATCTCACACGCTCACAATTTACAGCGAAGCCGCTTTGTGCAATTATATCAAAATTTTGATGATTCGTCAAGCAGAAGGTATGAGCGCTATTAGGGAGAAGCAAATGAAAACTGAACGTTCTGGCATACCTATGCATTAACCTTCTCGAGACAATGCTTGTTCGCAACTGGAGATGAATTTGTATGACAGGCCTCTGGCGAAAACATCGACTTGGCCAGGCATCGAGCGAAACAATCCGATAATGAATGGTCGCCATTATAAGGCCCTATATTTCCATAAAAGCGCCAAATGCACTGACCAGATCGGGGTTATGTATTGCTATGCAGATGGTGTCCCTAGGGCATTAGAATGATGGTGACATCGAGAACGTGGACGAAATCGATATTCGCTTGAAAACAAGATCAACCCGGGCATTAAAGTTTGTAGGAGTTAAGCTTTGTGCTCTCTGTCATGATTATAACTCAATTATCAGAAAAATGCAAGCAGGTGTAGTTCATGTGATTATTCTTGCATGATACCAGATCTGTGGTACAATAATCCAGAAGTGTCGTTTATGAGCTTACCACTCCGCCTGGAGTTCTTGCTGTCATGAAGCGTTCAATTGATGAACACGTAAGCAGGTAGCAAGACATTGACTTTTAAGAACCGTCTGGCGTTCTGATGGCAAGGCACCATGAAGATTTGTTCTCGGTTATGGAGGAGCTGAACATAGGCTATGTAGCGTTTTCTCCCATGGCTAACGGGTTTTTGACCGACACGTATGATCCAAGCTCAACCTTTGAGAATACGGATTACCGCAGCTTCATGCCGCAGTATTCAGCCGAGGGCATTGAGAAGAACAGGGAGTTGCTCGAACTGCTAAGAGATGTTGCCGAAAAGAAAAACGCCACACCCGCGCAGATCTCTCTGGCCTGGATGCTTTGCAAAAAGCCCTGGATCGTTCCTATACCTGGCACACGCAAGGCGGAGCGTATGGAGGAAAACGCAAGGGCTACAGAGATTAAGCTGACTACCGATGAAGTAGCCGCATTGGACAGGGCGCTTGACAGGCTTCCCATGTCTGCAGTGTTCGGAGGCGCTAGGCGGGGAAAATAGGTGAAGCGATTTTGCTCAATAGGCTCTAAGCAATTGCATCAAGATGCCGAATTTGGGGTTTGGCGCATTAAATTGCAATTTAAAATATCGGTTACCAGGCGTTAATGGCATAATTTACATGTTTACAAGCATGGTTTATGGTGATATAAGGAATTTAATAAATCGAACGTAGCGTCAAATCGACGGTACGTCCGATTTATTTTTTTTGATCTCTAATCTGTGGAAAGTGGGAGAACTGCTTTACAAGATGAGGATGGTATGATATCATTAAATGAAAGACTACTGGTTGAGATGAGCTCTACTCAAGAACTGGTATTTAGTTGCTTCCAACAGGAAGCGTAGCGTTTTATTGCAGACGGATTTTATGACGAAAGGAGGGTTGTTTATAATGGTTAATACCTATGATTTTACTAAAGACATCTGCAACCCTTATGTTGATGCTTTATGTGACGAGATTAGTATCATTATAGATCACTCGTTAGTAACAAAGTTGCTTAAAGTATCTTCAGAGACAGATGTAGCTGTTCCGACTTTGATTATGCGTAGCGTTTACAGATACTTTTCCGAACTGGAAAAAATCGAGAGTATTTAGCCTTTCGGTGAAATTTGCCCAAAAAACTCTATGATCTATTTTGAGGATCATTTACCCCTATTTCCTAAACACATAACTCCATGCATTCCCGGCATGTCGTGAGCCCATCCGAACTTCTAGATTGAAGATTAGTGCGATGGCAAAACGTTGAGTGCATCGGGTTTTAGCCGAAGCCTTTTAGGAGGATCATATGATTAGAACCCTAGATTTTACTCAAAACATCACTAACCCTTATGTTCAATTTTTATGCGATGAAATTAAAATGCCGTTTGACCATGAACTCATGCTGATGCTGGAAAAAGTTTCTGAAGAAAAAAATGTTTCCATCACGAATCTTATCAGGAACTGCATTTATAGATATCTTTTAGAGCTCGGAGAAGTTGAAGATATTGAAAAGGGATGCAATCAACATGATGGTTTGGATTCTGATGAGGAGCAAACGCCCTAATTCTACTGGACATCCCAGGGTTGCGAGAAAGAGTCTCGGGCTCTCAAGGTATTGCGAATGCTTTCTGCCTCCGATCTTCCTTCTCTATAATGCATCTCCTATTTCTTTGCCTGTGAGCGAAAGGAATTGTGATTGGGCGAATATCCCATAATAAGTTAAAGATTGAAAAGCCTGTATGCGTGCTCATAAATAAAAGACAAGCAAAGCTAAAGCAGTACTATGACATTTCCGATACTTTCGCAATTTTGGGATATGCATTGTGGTATCCCGCTTGCGAAAACGTACGCTTTTGCAAGTGAGTGTATATCGCTGCGCTCCAAAATAACTTGCCCTTTTCGATTGATCAAAAACCATAGCCCATGACATTTTAACACTATCGGATAAAGGAGGTTATAAATTGCTAAATATATGGTTTAGCAGATGCAAGCTTGCAGTTAGAAGGCCGGATGACACTTTCCCTATGATCTATTACCGGGAGTGGTTCGATGACCCATTTGTAAAAAACATGGTTTTAGATGTAGACAAAACGAAGGTTATCAACTACCAATCTTCTATCGATTATCTAGATCAGCCGATGGATACTTTAAAGATTTCAGGTGGCGTCAAATCTCTGATATTGCTGTATAAAATGCCCAATTTGCTAATTTCCGGCAATAGCATGGGTGATAATTGCGCCAAATGGGTTTTAGAAATAGGTAAGATGCACGATTGCTTTATGACTCTGAGCTATGACATGAAATTTACCGAAGATATAACAAGCACTGAAGAGATGATTTGCAGAGTTATGAATACTGGCCAATTAATTACCACTTTCAGAGATTATTATTATACTTATTATGGATTTCCCAGAGACAAGGATGAAAGGCTTCCAGAATTATTAGATTTGCCTTATCCTTTAGTTAGAGAGGGTGAAGTTCTGTAGTGGTAAACATAAATATTAAATCCCGATATTGGGAGTATGATTTGCATTTGCAAAAAAGATTAACCATCATTTCCGATAATTCTGGAACAGGTAAAACAACATTTGTCGAGTTAATAGGTAGATATGCAAATAAAGATGAATTCTTAAAATGCGATCTTCCGTGTTATGTTTTGCCTCTTACAGATCGAGCAGGTAAATGGGAAACCTATTTTAACGAAGAAGCTGTCGTAGTAATTGATGATGCTCATCCGATTTACGATTTGGATTATTTCGAGATCTTTAAAAATGCCAAGTGCTATATAATAATGATCAATCGCGAAATTCCGGCATTAATCTACGAATTATCGAATATCTACAGATTAAAAACCGTTGAAGGGTATCATTATTTAGGTGAAGTTTTATAGAAAACCTAATCTTGTGATTTGCGAAGATTCCGGCCGCATTGGATAGTGCGCTTAATAGGCTTCCCATGTCTGCAGTGTTCGGAGGCGTTAGGCGGGGAAAATAGCCCAAATAACAAATGTCGGTTTTGTTCCGGTTTGTGTCCGTTAAGGTGCTTGTACAGCAGCATGCAGATAATATAATGAATAGCGTAGGGGTTCGGTGGACACGCAATTGGTAGTAGCCTCAACTCTAATATACTATGTCCAGATCTGGTATTCCTTATTACACAAGATTTTGCCAGATCCCCTTCGCCTTTATTTAGATCGTTACTCATTTTTAGGAGGACGACATGCTCTGCATAGTGAACTGCAAATGCAACTCGCAAATAGCCCCTTTGGGCATAGACACCCCAAACCCGGCATTTAGCTGGCAACTTATAACAGACGAACGAAACGTACTTCAAAAGAGCTTCCACGTTGTCGTGACGACAGGAGAAAATCTGGATAAGATAGTCTGGGATAGCTCCAAGGTCAATTCCGATAACAGCATAGCCGTTGTCTACTTGGGCTTGCCTCTAAAGAGTTGCTCAGAATACGCTTGGTTCGTGGAAGTTGAAGATAGCAATGGGAAAACAGTAAAGTCAGGGCTCAATCACTTCGGAACAGCATTCATGCAAAAAGGGGATTGGTCAGCTAGATGGATATCGCCTAACTCAAGACCCCTTCCAAAAGAGAAGAAAGCAAATATGGCTATGGCCATGCTGTTTCCGCCCAAGAAGCTGCCTGACATGATTCCGTGCAGCATGCTTCACAAGCAGTTTATCGCCACAGACGGCATCAAGCGGGTTAGGGTTTACGCTACGGCTCATGGGGTTTACAGGCTGTTCATCAATGGACAAAGGGTAGATGACTGTGAGCTGGCCCCTGAATTCTCTGTTTATCCGAAGGTCTTGTTTTATCAAACCTATGACGCTACAGCATTGGTGGAAAGCGGCAAGAACGCTATAGGAGTGATATTGGCAGATGGCTGGTGTTGCGGCCATATTGGAATGTCGGGCAGCAGTTG
>JAISWZ010000582.1 GCA_031270945.1 Clostridiales bacterium
ATGAGGAAACAGGCGGCGTTGTCCATAAAGTGGCGAGATACAGCAATGACGAGGAGGTAACTCGGACAGTCGAACGCTTCTTGGGCTTGTGACAGCGCCTAATCAAAAAAAAAAAAAAATAAAAAAAAGCTCCAGAAGCAGCGCTTCTGGAGCTTTTTTGCATATCTCTTGGGATATGCTATTTTTTTAATTAATGTTAAACGTCGCTGACTCTCCGCTTTCCTTGTGCGTCACAGTTATCGAAAACTTGCCGCCGCTTGGCGCTTTGTCGAGTGAAAGCGAGAAGAGGCTTGGAGTGAAGTCAAGCGTCTCCTCCTTGCCGCTTTCATAGGTGAGCCCTAGCCTAAGGCCCGCTGTGTCAAGCAACTCTCCAGCGATGTATTTCAGATTGTCTGGCAGCTTGGCTATGATAATCTTTTTGACTGGATCCAGAAGGCTTGTTCCTGGAGCCGGGGTTGCAGTAGCGGCTGGAGCTTTGGTCGGAGTTGCGGCTGGAGCTTTAGTCGGAGTGGCAACCGGAGCTTTGGTCGGAACCGGAGTTGGCGCCTGTGTTGCGACTGGAGTGTCGGGCTGCTGCGAAAGGGCCTTTGCCATGTCAGGAATGCCAGCGCCGTACTTGGTCTGGTTGTACCCTGACGGGATCCTGCTGTTTTTCTTTAGCAAAGACTCTATTGCGGCCGGGCTCAAGGAAGGATCGTTAGCAGTGTACATAGCCGCCAGCGCTGTGATATGGGGCGCTGCCATTGAGGTTCCATCCCAGGATGCATAGTTGTTTCCAGGAGTTGAGCTTTTGATTGAAACGCCTGGCGCTCCTACGTCAACAGTTGAGCCGTAGTTCGTAAAGGACGCGGGCCTGTCGCTTGAGTCAAACGCGGCTACCACAATGGCGGAGCTGATGTTGGCCGGGCTCATTTGGTTCGCGTCTATTGCGTCGTTTCCAGCGGAGACAACAACCGCAACATTCTTTGAAACCGCGTACTGCACTGCCTCTTTTACTGATTCAGCATATTTGGCAGGGCCGCCAAGGCTCATGTTTATGACTCTAGCCGATTTGTCGGCTGCGTAGCGGAGCCCGTTGGCCATGGTCAAGAATGTGCCTCTACCTTTGTCATCCATCACTTTCACAGGAAGGATTTTGATGTTCGTAAGGCCAGGAGTGAGATCTACTATGGTTCCAGACACATGGGTGCCATGCCCGTCCCCATCTTTGGGATCAAAGTCATTAAAGGCGAAATCGTATCCGCCGCTTGCGATCCTGCCAGCCAGGTGCGGATGGCTAGCGTCAACCCCAGTGTCAAGAACCGCTACAAGCACTGGCGTAAGCTTTCCGTTGTTCTTCAGGTAATCGGCGTAGGCGTCAACATTGAGCTTGGAAGCGCCCCATGACAGATGGGATGAGCTAGTGGCTGCTGTTGAAGAAGTTCCAATTTGAGGCGGAATGTATGTATCAGGCTCCGCGAAGAGCACCCCTTTTGTTTTTGAAAGCAGATCCAGCGCCTTGGCTGTCGCTTCCGCAGTGGAAAACTGAAGAACTTCCAAGTTGCCAGGGCCGGACACACGCTTGGTCGCTCCAAGGCTTGAGAAGTTGACGGAGCCGTCATGCTTGGCTAAAATCCTCATTGTCTGGAAGTCATTCGTGAAAACAGACTCTTGGGTTTCAGCTATCCATTTGACTGATAGCCCCAAGTTTTCCGCCAGCGCCCTGACTGGAAGCATGGTTCTGTCATTCATTATGATAGGGGGCACATCTGTAAGAATCTTTTCCCCGTTAACCCAAACCTCTCTTGAGTCAATCGCCATTTTCACTGTCTGATCGCCGTAAGTGACAGTTAGTATCCGCCCTTCGGGCTCATACTCTATGGCGCCTCCAAGCGTCTCCACAAGCGCCCTTATGGGAAGAAGGGTTCTGCCGTCCACAATCGCGGGAGCTGTATCCCTGCCGGGATCAATCTCCTTGGCTACGCCGTCAATGTGGAGGTACGGATCGCCGATCTTCAGGATAACCTGGCCAAAGAAAGAATCTTTCCAGTTGTCTTTCACCAGCTGCGAAGCCTCAAGGTAAAACGGGTCGACTTCCTCGGCGGATACAACAGCCGTTCCGAGAAATAGCGCTGCCAGAAAAACAGCAACGAACAAGGGTACTTGCCTCTTGCGCATCAAAAACACTCTCCTTTTTATATCAAAATGCATATGCCTGTTCAGGCATATTGTCTGCCATATTCAGCAAGGCAGCGCCGGCGCTGCTGGAGCGCCCCTCGTTTCAATTATACCATGATAGATTATTTCGGAAAAGCGTATACAGCGTTTTTATTGTGTTGATTGTGTTTCAGTGTGTTACGCCGCTATGGGAACGCCTTGCAGCGCAGCGTCGCGCCTTGCCCGTCTCAGTTCGCGCACAATCTCAACCTGCTGTGCGGGTTGGATTTAATCGGATTTAATCCCCCCTCTTCGTTTGCTTGGAGTTGAATTTGCATGGGTTCTTAATCAGATCGGGTGCTCTTAGATCATTCTACAACATATTAGAATGCGGCTGGTCGCTTTAAAAGCGACAAATTTAATTTCGGCGATCCTCCTCTATGATATAGACGAGGAAGGGAAGAAATTTAGTGCGTTAGATTTTGCCATAGAATTTAATAAGGGCGTCATTTTAAAATAGATTCGAGTCAGATGTTAGTGAGCATAGGAGGCTAAGGGTAATAATTTGACGCCAGCTGGCCGAGCGGGGATGGAGAATTCGGACATCAAAGCATTAACTTTATAGGAAATGGCGTAAACAAGGGATCTAGGCGCAAAGCAATATTGAAACAGAATAAGGGGTCTAACATCGAATTCTTGCCCCTATGGGAGAAGTTGAATTTAAAGTTAGCATTGCTCTTTCGGGAAGTGGCGGAAACAAGGGATTTAGGCGCGATGAAAGAAGACCAAGTTGACTGTTTTGAGCGAATGGCATATCAGGCAATTTCTGAACCATAGGCGGGCTTGGCTGGTTTGCCTTTGCTTAGGTTTAACCATGAGAAAAGTTTACGCCAGCTGGCCAAGCGGGGATGGAAGGGCGGACATCCAAGCATTAGTTGTTCGCGGGAAATGGCGAAAACAAGGGAACTAGGAGCGAAGCAATATTGAAACAGAATAAGGGGTCTAGCATCGAATTCTTGCCCTTATGAGAGAAGTTGAATTCAAAGTTTGCAATGCTATTTTGAGAAATGGCGGAAACAAGGGATTTAGGCGCGACGAAAAGAAGCCCAAGTTGACTGTTTCGAGCGAAAATGGTGTATCAACGATTTCTAAACCTTGGGTAGGCTTGGCTGGTTGCATATGCTTAGGTATAGCGATGAGAAAAGTTTACGCATCTGGCCGAGCTGGGATGGAGAATGCGGACATCAAAGCATTAGTTGCTCGTGGGAAATGGCGGAAACAAGGGATCTAGGCGCAAAGCAATATTGAAACAGAATTAGGGGTCTAGCATCGAATTCTTGCCCCTATTTGAGAAGTTGAATTTAAAGTTAGCATTGATTTTTGGAGGAATGGCGGAAACAAGGGATTTATGCGCGATGAAAAGAAGATCAAGCTGACTGTTTCGAGCGAATGGCGTATCTACGATTTCTGAACCATGGGCGTGCTAGTGTGCTAATCGATGCTAGATTTATCCGTGAATAAGTTCACGCATCTGGCTGAACGGGGATGGAGATCAGACATCAAAGCATTAGTTGCTTACAGGAAATGGCGTAAACAAGGGATTTAGGCACGAA
>JAISWZ010000103.1 GCA_031270945.1 Clostridiales bacterium
GTTGTAACAATGAACTGTATGCCAGGAAACGTGCTGGTTAATATGGATAAAATCCGCCTTTGCAAGCTGAAATGAAGATGGGCCTCTACTTCATCTACCAGAACGATTGCAGGAAGCTCGTGCCTGACAGTCCCTGTTAAAAGCACAGAGCGCAAAGCTATAGTCATGTATATGTTGAGCAAAGATGCGTAGCAGTCTGATATTTGATGTATAGCAAGAGGCTTCTTGCCTGGGACGCAGATATGGAAGACGTAATTATGTAGCATTAGTTCAAGCTTGGGAACATCGTAGATTTCTCGCAAAAACCCTTGAAGGCCTAAAAAGCATTGGCCATAAAGGTCTTCGCCTTTGTCTGAAATACTCAGCATGAAATCAAGAAGGCTCAGATTTTCGAAAGAAGAACCCTCTGCCCTCTTGGGCGCGATTAATGCTTGCCGAGAAGCAGGGAAATATAAGACAGGTACATCTGGCAGACGCGAGATATCATTGCTGTATGACAGACTAAGGCTGTTGCCGCTTTTGGGGTATTCTTCAAATAATTGCGAAGCCTCTTCTTCTTTAGAAGCCGCTTCTTGTTGCGCAGATATCATGTTATCGCGCAATGCTTCAAGCAAACGGGTTTTTCCGATTCCATTTGCTCCTGTGAGAATCAAGTGCTTTCGTTCTGATGAGGAAAGGAGTATGTCAAAATTGGTTAGGTTATTGACTTTGTGGACGCGGATATTTGTTATGAAAATGTTTTCCATAAGACTCTCCTTTGGCTTCATGAACTTATAGCGCTGTATCGCTGTATCGTTTGAACAAACCGCCAAGCTGAGCCCTTGTTAGTTAGTAAAGATTTCAGCGTTAACCATTTATCCTAGCTATTCTAGCTTCTTCGGCATAGCTAAACGCCAAGGAAATGTTCAGATTTGCAGAATACATAAGGCTGAATTCGTAAAGGAGTACCCGGAATTCTTCGGATTCTTCAGGAGTCAGATCTTGTTTTTGCCTTAGCTCTGAATAGCGGAGGTAATCATTCAACAAGGCGTCAGAATGTTGATTAGACTTGAAATAGCCTTGAATAAACGAGCTATACGGACAAACGCCCTCCATTTCGGACATATCTAGGCGCTCGCTATTTCCCACATCAAACAAAATCGCACATTTCTCAGTGCATAGTATCGGCGAATTGGTTGTGACCATAAACTGGACATTGGGAAAAGCTTGCGATAATATGGCAAATATTCTTCTTTGCAGTGAAACATGAAGATGCGCCTCTAGCTCGTCAATCAGAACAATTGCATTGATCTTTCGGCTGGCAGTGCCAAGTGCAATAACGGAGCTCATCATAAGCTCTGCGTAAATGTTGATCAACGAAGCATAGCTATCGGATAGCTGTTCAATAGGAAAAGGTTCAGAGCCTGGAATGCTTATTCCGTAATTGTCTTCATAGATGTCATCTCTTAGCTCCAGCTCAGGAATCTCAAAGATCTCCTGCAAAAATCCTTGTAAGCCTGAAAAGCACTTGCGATAAAGCCTTTTGTTGTGATCTTGTATGCTGAGCATAAAGTCAAGAAAATAGGGCTTGCTTTTTGAAAGATCTATTACGACTCTCTTGGGTCTGCGCACCGCTTCCCGGGAAGCTGGGAAATATAAGATAGTTGTACCTGCCAAGCTCGAAATATCCCTGCTATACGACAGAGTAAGCCTGTTGTCGTCTTTGGAGCATAGTTCGTCGGAATCAGATTCTCCCGAAGCTTTTTGTTTCGTGACTACTAAAGCATCCCTTAGGGACTCAAGAAAGCGAGTCTTGCCGCTGCCATTTACCCCTGTGACAACAAAATGCTTGCGCTCAGTTGTGGAGAGCTGGATCTCAGAATCAGTTAAATAATCAAATTTGTCAATGCGAATGTTTGATACATATATTTCCTCCATAGCATCCTCC
This sequence comes from Clostridiales bacterium, assembly GCA_031270945.1. GTDB lineage: Bacteria > Bacillota > Clostridia > Lachnospirales > WQUN01 > JAISWZ01. Next base: position 1,928 of record JAISWZ010000103.1, read on the forward strand.
TTGTGTTTAAAAGGTGTACTATATAGTTCTGCACGCACGCAAGTATAAGTATAAAATCCTAAATTTCCCGATTGCTTTTTGTCTTTATCTTCTGCTCCCTGGATATGCACGCATGCGCACTCATAAGCAAATACGGTTTGACAGCGATTGCACGCCGTCAAATCTGCCCTTTGCATCTCAACAAAAATCATATGTAGGTATAGAGTCTTTTCTTTGACAGGTCAAGCATCACGGCATTTTGCAATGACTTGATTGTGTACCACTTAGTAGTCGAGAAAATAAATTGAACTTTAGGAAACGAATTGACTAGCAAAGGGAAAATCATGCTTTGCATAGATCCGCTTATGGAACTGCCCAGTGCGTCGATTATCGCAATCGCGGGCAACTCGTTGTTGAAGCAGCCGTTTAGAATAGCGAGACGCTTTGCCATCTCCACGTAAATGTTCAAAACAGTAACTAACCCAGTCGACATCTGATGAATTGGGAGATCGTCCTTGTCAGGAATGCAAATATCGTATTGCGTCTTGCCCACTTTCAGAGAAAGGTAAGGCGCTTTCATGAGCTTCTGCAAAAAAGCCTGTAAGGATGGGAAGCATTCGCGATAAAGGCCGCTCTTGTCTGCTCCAAAAGGGTTGTTTTGGAAAGCTTCCAAAGAATCAAGCAAGTTTGAGATAGTATCGTCAGAAGGATCCCCTCGCGCACGTGTCGACAAGCGGGGAGCTGAAAAATAGAAAAGCGGGACGTCGGGCGAGCTAATGACAGCCTTGCTATACGACACAGAAAGCTTGGCGTTCGGCACAGGCAACTGTTTTTCTGAACTTAACGGAAACACTTCATCCCATAGCAGTCTTATGCTATCTAGCAAGGCCCTAATCAAGCGGGTGCATCTAGCGCCACTGTCGTCAGTGATCACGAAATGCCTGTGCTTGGCTATGGCAAGCGGTATATCGAAATCATCAACTTCCTCAAAATGGTCAATGCGAATGCTGGTTATAAATGTATTTGATTCTTCTGCATCTGCCATAGGATAGTCAATGCCGTCGATAGTCATGTCGGATTCCTCCGAATCTGGTTGCTGGCTCTATACTGACAACTCGTCAGTACAACCGGTCGTCCTTTGTGTCGCATTATAACATATCCCAAAACCGCCTGTCAAGCATTGCGTCCGCATCCTCCATCTCTATCCCCAGCGCCCTTTCAAAAACAACCCTTCACCTGCATAAGGCAGGCTTGACAGCGCATATGCGCCGCCAAACCTGCCCCTGTAGCGCTAACGATCTTCTTGCGACAGTATAACCTTACGACAGCACAAAATACGCAATCGACTGGCTAAGCTGCCTGATGTCATGATTCCCCTCGAACTCAAAGCGGACTTTCCCAAGCCCAGAAAACCAAAGATCCAGTTCGCAGTCCAGGTCAAACATCCCTGTCGTTTCCACGGAAAAAGCCTGGATCTTCTTGTAGGGCAGGGAAGTGAAGTCCTTTTTCTTGCCTGTGAACCCCTGGATATTCACGGATATGACCCGCAGGTTTGTGAAAACAACCATGTCCCTTATGGCCCTGAATGACTCAAGGATCTTCTCTCCTTGAATCAGGACTGGGCCAACAAGCTCGTGCCCCTCGTTGTTGCTGACGCTTGAAAGCTTGAAAAATGAGCCGTTGTTGAAGTCGATCATTTCGCGCCTCCTTAATAAAGGGAGATTTTTGATCGGTATGTAAGCGAAGACTTGTTGCTCATGCAAAGAAAAGCGTTTCACCAATAATACGAAAGATGTCCCGACAATGTTCCAGGACAGCGCCTAATTTCTGCCCCCGAAAAACCTAAAATCCTATCCCAAAAACCTAAATACTTATCCCAAAAACCTAAAACCCTAAAACCCTAAAAACCTAAACCCTTTACCTCAACACATACTCAGCAATCTCTTGGTTTAGCCGGCTTACGTCGTGTCGCCCAGCTATCTCAAACCGGACGTGCCCAATCCCTGAAAACCAAAGATCCATCTCGCTGTCCAGGTCAAAGATCCCTGCGGTTTCAACAGAAAAGGCCTGAATCCTGTTGTAGGGAAGCGAAGTGAAATCCTTCTTCTTCCCAGTAACCCCTTGGACGTTAATGGATATGACGCGCAAATTTGTAAATATGACCATGTCCCTTATGGTCTTGAATGTCTCCAGGATCTTCTCTCCTTGAACCAGTATAGGGCCAACGAGGCTCATGCCCTCTTTGCTGGATGCGGGAGAAAGCTTGAAAAAGGAACCATTGTCGAAGTCGATCATGTAGCGCCTCCTTTGGCGGTGTATTGAAGAATGTCTGGGTCTGGCAGAACAACTTGCCCCTAAAACAAAGATATGCGCAAATTGGGGGAGAAATGCAAGGGAGGCGGGATCCCGGGAAGCTAAAGACGTAAAACGCGTGAGTGGCGGGTTTTCAAAAGCCCTGGAACTTTAAAGTCTTTAAACCGTTCCAGAACAGATTTACGCAATCCAACGCAAATGGTCTGAATGGACATGCCTTGTCGGTCGAAAAGTTCCTTAGGTTGGGAGCTGGACGAAGCTTGGCTTGCTTTATTATGGAGGTTCTGCGTATTTCGCGCGTTTAGCGTGTTCTGCCCATTCCTCAGCACAGATGTAAAAGCAGGTAAACTTTCTGTAATGCTTTCCTCTCCTGTTTGCGCTATACTATTCTTATACCTTAAAAAGCGCTGGATTTTCTGCCCATTGCTTTTGTTGAAGGGGCCAAAAGTGTGCGACAGCGCTTTCATGACCAACGCGCAAAAAGGCTAACTTTCGGGTTTTACTTCACCTAATCACTCATTATTGCGGGGTTTCGGGGTTTTCGGTTTTTTCTTTCACCCCTAATACCCGTTCTAATCGGGTTTTCGGGTTTTTCTTTCGCCCCGACACTCGTTCTACCCGGGTTTTCGGTTTTTCTTTATCACCCCAAACCCCGTTTCGGGTTTTTCTTCACCCAACACCCGTTCTACCCGGGTCTTGGGTTTTCACATAAATCAATCCTAAAAAACGCCAACCAGGTGGTGCCAAATGGAATACAAGATAATAATAGCGGATGACGAGGCTGATACCAGAGAGGGGATAGTCAGCCGGATCGACTGGAAGTCGCTTGGGTACAGC
>JAISWZ010000656.1 GCA_031270945.1 Clostridiales bacterium
TTTCTTGCTTCCAGGGTTTGATTTTTAAGTATTTTGTCATTCAGCCATACATTTTTGGTTACACTTATATTTCGTACAATTGACGCGTAATCTTAAGTTAGAATGATTCCTGTTTTTGACGCTCGACGCGATCAGGAGAATAGGGCAGAAAATGCCTTTTTGCGGGCTTATGCAAAGCGCCTATGACCGCATCCAAATCTGGATGCGGTCATAGGCGCTGTCTTAGGAGGCTTTCGGTGTTTCTTGGGCATACAGAAATGATTCGAGTCTTCCATCACTGAAAGGAAAAACGGTTTGTTCTTAACTCTTGCCTCGCGGACCAGAATTGATGGAATTCCTGTTGCACCGGCGCTCCAACTGATTAGTGCATATCCCAAAATTCCTTAAGGGGCGCAGGAAAAATCCTGCGAAGGCCCTAAAAATAATTTTGGGATATGCTCTTAGCCTAAATCAGCTCGCCTCATATCAATTCACGCGGCTTTGAGGGCATCGAGATACATTGTCACTAGCTCGACAGTGTTTTCGGCCATGAAATCCCCAGCAAGCAAAGAGAAACCGTCGCGATCCATGAAATACTCAACGCTCTGCGTGTCGTTTGAGTAAAAGGATTCCCTGAACCTGGATGCTGTCCAATCAGGGCTCGCTTTAATCAGCTTCCTGATGCTGAGAACCACTAACGAGTGATCTTTCCCAAATACCCTTGCAACAGCCCTGCTTGAGACAACAGCCTTTTCTCCATCGTTGCGGATCCCAAGCCAAGCAACAGGGCCTTGTGGCTCAACCGATGGGATGATATCCTCGAAAATCCAGCTCCAGAACTCATCGCTTACCATCCCGTGGCCCTCGGCCTCATCCATCAGCATTGCTATCTCTTCGACACCTGCGAAGTAGGTGTTGACTCGCTCTCCAGGCCTCGCGGGATCGGGCACCGAATACAGCTTTGAGTATCCAGTGACATCTCTGCAGTCCAACCCCAGCATGAAGGCGCAATCGTCCGGAGGGAACATTGCGTTGCCATCAACGACAACTCTCAGAGCGCCGTACTGGGCATGCTCAAAGAGCCTGATGTCCTTTTGGGGCGCAATGACTGATGCCGAGCACCCCAAGCGCTCGGCGCAGAGCATTCCAGGAAGCCTTGGCTCCGTAGGAAAGGCAGGCATGTCGCCGAATTTCTCGCTAGTGAAAAGCGTTGGTTTTTCCATACATACACTCCTCATGAATTTAAGAACGTGCCTCTTTTTGAGGCTTCGAAGCTTACATGTTAATTTCGCGCCGAAGCTTGGCGCTCCGTCGCGCTTGGCTTTTCGGCAGTCGGTCTTACATATTTGGCTATCTTTTATATCGTACATTTGTTGCGTATTCTTAACGCAGCCTCATTCGCGTTAGAATCTAGCGCTTTGATCCCGCAACCCGATTGAAGGACAATACCAAACCTATGTTTGAAAAAGGCTTGCGTAATACAATGAGACGTGATATACTATACGAACGAGCGGTAAGGCCAAGAATCTTAGCAGAAGCGGGCACATAAAATCACTATAGCTTGGCTCGTGAATTAGGCAAACAGGAGACGATGAAAATCTTTGATTTTTTGCCCGAAAATCTAAGTGCAAGGAGAACTGACTATGAAACCTGCCTCGATTGAATTGACTGATTCGGAACGTAACCAGGCATTTATGGCAGTATGGGCACCGAAAAGCGAGATCCAAATTAACATTGAACTCTTGAGAGACGCTTTTGGTCGGGTTCCAGAGGCTTTGAGAATTTTAAGCAAAGTCCAAGCTATGCCGTTCCAATTGGCCAGTGAATTAGTCGAACTGGAGACAGATGAAGAAGCCTTTGAATTCTGGCTAATAACGAGATTCAACATGGCGCTTGAGGGCATCAAGACTGGCGTTGACATTGAGCAACTATGTGAAGAGACAAATCTGTCCATGTCTGCGCTTCGAATTCTAAAGGACATGGAAACCGTGCCGGAAAGCGGAGAAAAGTTCGAAAGGCTGAAGTCGTATGCGTATAGGGAAAACTGCTATGAGCGCAAATATTAATACGGGAGGGCATCGCTATGAGACCTGCCACGCTTAGCTTTAACGCAACAGATTACAACGCGACGATTCACGCAGGCACTATTGCCGAGGTCAGCATCATGTGGCCGATTGAGCATTTGCGCAAGAACATGGAGAGAAAACCGGAATTAATGGATATAATGCCATGGATTTATGAGTTGCCGAGAGCTGCAGCCTACGAATTAATCAAGCCAGAGACAGATGAAGACGCCTATGACCTTTGGCTGACCACGAGATTCGACATGGCGCTTGAGGGCATCAAGACTGGCGTTGACATTGAGCAGCTGAAAGAGGAAACAAAACTGTCCCAGACTGCGCTCAGGGCGCTTAAAAGCTTGGGGTATGTGCCAAAGAATAGCGAAGATTTTGGATCGCTTAAGGAATATGCCTTCAGCGAAAACTACTCTTTACGCAAATTTTAAAACAGGAGGGCATTTCATAAGGAAGATCCGAAAATCTTGGATGAATTGCCGTGTTTTGCAAGCTTCCTAGAACTGAAGCCCAAGAATTGATCAAACCAGAGGCAGATGATGACGCCTATGGCCTTTGGCTGACCGCGAGATTCGACATGGCACTTGGGGCATAAAATAGGGGTTGACATTGTTGAGCTGAAGGAGTATACTAAGATATCTGCTTAACGCTTAGGATTCTTTAGCGCAATGGGTGCCTGCACAAAAGCGAGAAGGGTTTGAAACGCTCAAGGGATATTTTAAAATTGCTTCGATCGCAAGTGCTAAAGCGCTTCCCAATGCCTAAAGAAATCTGTCTACGGAGGGATCTGCTGTGAGACCAAAGCCATGCGAGTTCTCCGAACGGGAGTATGATAAGGCATCATTCGCAGAGGGCTTTATAGAGGGGTATTACAAGACTGGAATGGAAGTGTTAAGAAGGAATACAAAAGAGCATCCGGCTGGCTTGGAAAAATACGCTCGTATTTGCATGTTCCCCGTCGCTTTGGCTCGTGAATTAATAAAACCGAAGACAGATGATGACGCCTACGAACGCTGGATTATCACAAAATGCAAGAGAGCGTTAGACAGCATAAACAAGGGCATTGACGTTGTCGAAGTGCAAGCGGAAACCAAGCTGTCAATGTGCGCACTAGGCATGCTGAAGACCTTAGGGCATGTGCCTATGGGCGGATCTGAGTATTATGATCTTATGGAATTCGCGCACATTGAGGATTTCGACAACCGCAAATATTAAAAGGGTTTTGCCCCAAAAAAGGCCACTCTCCTGAATATGTGTGCAAACCCAGCATTCAGTGGACTCAAGCATGGCATGGTCAGCCGCTGTCTTCCCGAAAGGGTTTTGAAATAAACATTTAAGGGCATTTTCGAAATTATGATTCTCCCGTAAGATCTTCCTAAAGGCCATGAATTCAAGGCTTTCGTTAAAGGTTGCTTTTCAGTCAAATCTTGAACTCAAGTCATTTTCGCTTATGGGTATTATACTAACGAGCGGTATGATTATTTTTTCTTAGTGAAGCGGCCAGGCGGCTTATAAGGCGGGATACGATAAGAAGATTGCGCATGTGAGCGCTCGTCAGTATGTTGACGGAATCAACGCCACAACAGAGAGCACGTGAGTGGCAGGCAGCCGCTGTCTTCCTGAAAGGGTTTTGAAATTAACTCTTGCCGTGACTTGAACGTTTCGAGAAGGGCAAAGTCTATTGATGACGGAATCAATGCCACAACAGAGAGTATGTGAGTGGCAGCGATAGCCAATGTCTTCCCGAAAGGGTTTTGAAACTTTGTGTGTGTTACCCACCCGATTCTACTCTTGGCCCCATACAGATATCGCGAAAGTGAAAGAAGAACGCAATCCTTCCATGCCTGCGCTAAAGGCGCTTAAGGACATGGGCATGTGCCAGGAGCCAGGGAAGGCTCTGAAGCACTAAAGGAATATGCCTTCAAAGAAAACTGCCTTGACTGCAAAACAATTGAGTGCATATCCCCAATTCCGCAATGGTGCCGGATAGCGTTTGCCCAATGTTCAAGGGCAAATCGCCAAAGTCCTGGCGAATGCTTCAACGCCGGACTTTGGCACCTCGGAATCAATCTCCCAATACCTGAAGCAATCTGTCTACGGAGGGAACTGTTGTGAGACCAAAGCCATGCGAGTTTTCCAGACAGGATTATGACAAGGCGTCATACTCAGCAGATTTTATAGAGGGATATTACACGAGCAGAATGGAATCTTTAAAAAGACTCGCGATAAACCTGGCAAGCATGGAAGCAAGCGCTCATATTTGCGAGTTGCCCGCCGTTTTGGCTCGTGAATTAATCAAGCCAGAGACGCCTGAAGACGCCTACGAACGCTGGATTATCACAAAATGCAAGAGAGCGTTAGACAGCATAAACAGGGGCATTGACGTTGTCGAAGTGCAAGCGGAAACCAAGCTGTCAATGCGCGCACTAGGCATGCTGAAGACCTTAGGGCATGTGCCTATGGGCGGATCTGAGTATTATGATCTGATGAAATTCGCGCACATTGAGGATTTCGACAACCGCAAATACTAAAAGGCTTTAACCCCGAAAAAAGGCCGCTCTCCTGATTATGCATGCAAATCCAGCATTCATGCGGACTCAAATAGAGCCGGGTCAGCAGACTTCCTGAAAGGGTTTTGAAATAAACATTTGAAGGCGTTATCGTAGTTATGATTTTCTGCCACAACAGAGATCATTGTGAGTGGCAGTGATAGCCAATGTCTTCCCGAAAGGGTTTTGAAATTGAAATTGATTTAACAATATCGTGTCGTTTTTTGAATTATGATTCTCCCGTAAGATCTTCCTAAAGGCCATGAAATCAAGGCTTTAATTAAAGGATGTTTTTCAGTTAAACCTTGAGTTCAAGTCATTTTCACTTACGGGTATTATAGTAACGAGCGGTATGATTTAATATTTTCTTAGTGGAGCGGCCCGACTGGCTTATAAGGTGGGATACGATAAGAAAATTGCGCACATGAGCGATGTTGACGGAATCAATGCCATAACAGAGGTAATGGTGAATGGCAGGTAGCCGCTGTCTTTCCGAAAGGGTTTTGAAATACGCACGTATCACCCTCCTATTTCCGGTTTTGAGGCTAAAACGGCGTTGTCTTTCCTGAAAGGGTTTGGAAACTCCGCTTGTACGTAGATTTTCATGTTGCCCGCCGTTTTGGCTCGTGAATTAATCAAGCCGGAGACACCTGAAGACGCCTACGAATGTTGGATTGTCACAAAATGTAAGAGAGCGTTAGACAGCATAAACAGGGGTGTTGACGTTGTCGAAGTGCAAGCGGAAACCAAGCTGTCAATGCGCGCGCTAGGCATGCTGAAGACCTTAGGGCATGTGCCTATGGGCGGATCTGAGTATTATGATCTGATGAAATTCGCGCCCATTGAGGATTTCGACAACCGCAAATATTAAAAGGTTTTGTCCCGAAAAAGCCGCTCTCTTGAACATGCATGCAAACCCAGCATTCATGCGGACTCAAATAGAGCCGGATCAGCCGCAGACTTCCCGAAAGGGTTTTGAAATACACATACTAGTATTGTCAATGAAAGAATTCCTGAGAGGGTTTTGAAATACGCGCGATTCATCTTTGCAAAGAAGTGCTTTGAGGCTAAAAGAGCTTTGTCTATCCTGAAAGGGTTTAGAAACTCTGTAGAGAAAAAGCCCTGCATTAATGCGGCTTGCGTTGCCTTTCCTGAAATGGATTTGAAAAAAAATTTTCAATAAATCTCACTTCGCTGACATCCGCTAGGACTTTTGCGGAGCCTTAACGAAGTTTTTGGGACATGCGCTAAATGCCGCTGTCTCTCCCGAAAGGGTTTTGAAAATGCTAATTTATTTTGCTCCGGTCAGAAAGTTATGGGAAATTTCCCATACCTCCCCGAAAGGGT
>JAISWZ010000665.1 GCA_031270945.1 Clostridiales bacterium
GATTGCGTTAAAATGCGAGCTATGCATTGACTGCAGGATGTCCCTGGAAATATTATAGTGAAACTTGTCAGAAAGGTCAATAAGTCATTTAAGGGCTACACTGGAAAATCGATAAAAAAATCTATGCTGTTCGATAGCGCTAGGTCGAGATGCTGACGATCATTCAAATGTAAAATTTTCTTATCGTTGCCCGCCTCAGAAGCCAGTCGGGCCGCTTCCGCTAGCGATTAGAAAATTATAAACCAAGAAAGCTCTTATAATATCTTTGCCCTCAAGCCATACGCGTCGCGGCCTTTGCAGTCAATTCCCACAAAGAGCGGAAGATCGTTGACTACCAAGCGGCGTATGGCTTCTGTTCCTAGATCATGGAATGCCACTACCTCGGCGCTCTCCACGCGCTGGCTCATAAGCGCCGCCGCTCCCCCTATGGCTATGAGGTACACTCCCTTGTGCTTGACAATAGCCTCTTTCACTTCATCGCTTCTGGGCCCTTTGCCTATCATGGCCTTAAGCCCTCGCTCTATTAGATAAGGGGAGTGCTTGTCCATCCTGCCGCTTGTGGTTGGGCCTATGGAACCTATAACCCTTCCCTCAGGCGCTGGGCAGGGTCCTGCGTAATAGACCACTTTTCCCTCAAGCGGGAACGGAGCTGGCTCGCCTCGCTCCAGCATGTCTACAAGCCTTTTGTGAGCGGCGTCCCTGGCAGTGTATACCTCTCCCGACAGCAGTATCATCTCGCCCGCCTCGAAGGATTCCAAGACCTCTTGGCTTAGAGGCGCAGTCACTTTTCTTGAGTCAAAGGTCACAATACCGCCTCCGTATGCCTGGTGACATGGCAGCCTATGCTAACGGCTGCAGGAAGCCCCGCTATATGCGTGGGATGTGTTTCTATTGAGACAGACAAGGCTGTGGTCTTTCCGCCAAGGCCAGCCGGGCCAATGCCCAGCGCGTTGATCTTTTTAAGCAAAGCTACTTCGATGCCAGCCCAGAACGGGTTCTTGTTGTGCTCCCCCAAGTCTCTCAAGAGAGCCTCTTTCGAAAGAAGCGCCGCCTTTTCCATAGTTCCGCCCACTCCCACTCCAACAACAATAGGAGGGCATGGATTGGCGTCAGCTTTTGCCACAGTGTCAACCACAAAATCCATAACGCCTTCTATCCCGTCAGAAGGCTTCAGCATTTTTACCGCTCCCATGTTCTCAGAGCCAAACCCCTTTGGGGCGCAGACCAGCTTCAGCCTATCTCCAGGCACAATCCTGGCGTGTATGATTGCGGGAGTGTTGTCTCCAGTGTTGACTCTGTCAATCGGATCGCGAACTATTGAGTTTCGCAAGGAGCCTTTCTTGTACCCCTCCCTTATCCCCTCTTGGATCGCGTCTTCAAAGTAGCCCCCTGTTATGGCCACTTCTTGCCCTATCTCAGCGAATATGACCGCCATGCCTGTGTCCTGGCATATAGGTATCCCAAGCGCTTGGGCTGTGTTTGCATTCTCAGCCAAAATTTCTAGAATGTTTTTTGGCATTCCCTCTTCTTTGGCTATGGCGTCATCCAAGGCCGCTCTTATGCCCCTTGGAAGAACCAAGTTTGACTCAACCGCAAGGCTTGCCGTTGCGGCCTTTATTGATTCGAAGGCTATTTCTCTCATGCGCTTCCTTCTCTCGATACAGCACGTAATAACTGAGTTTTTAGATCTTTTCTCGCTTTCGGTTCTTTTCGCCTTTTACTATTAGCTCTTTTCGCTCACCAAGTCAAAAGCCTTTTTGCAATCTTTCCCAAGAACTCAAACTCAACGCAATATTTCTTGTCAACAAACTCGCCCCGCTCCATCATCTCTTCTATGCCTTCATAAGTGACCGCTTTCGCGTCCATTGTCTCCCCCTCCTGCAAGACGATATCGGCGAGGTCAAATTCATAACGGAAAAGATAGGCGTCAAAGAAAGTGTGGTTTATCAGGTTTGAGTCCACAAGCGTCCCGTTTCTTAAAGACAAGGCTATGCCGCACTCTTCCTTGGCTTCTCTCGCCACAGCCGCTTCAGCCGTCTCTCCCGCCAGGGCGCTTCCTCCTGGCACTTCCCATGCGCCTGGCCATCCCAGCTTGCTCCATGACCTTCTGGTTATCAAGAACTCCCCCTTGGAGTTCATTATCCAAGCCCGCACAACTATGTGGCACTCGCCTGGCTGAAAAGGATCCCCTCTCCTATGTAGCCTGTTCAAGGGGTTTCGCTTCATGTCATAAAGATCCCAGTATTCTCCTTGAGAGCTTGTCTGCCTTTTTAGCTCCGCCAGAAGCGTCGGCGTTATTTGCGGGTATGACAGGCAATCCGGCAGATCGTCGAACATCCCTATCTCTTCCATCTCGCTCCACTCCGGGATCTTCCCCAAACTTCTTGCGTTTGCAAGAAATACCTGGCCATAGGCGAAGTCTTCAGGCGTATGCACTGAATAGTCAAACATGGCCTTTATCTCACAATCGCTTATGCCCGTCTCTTCCCACAACTCCCGTTTGGCGCATTCAAGAGGCGTCTCATGACCCTCTATATGCCCTCCTGCCGTCTCAAATGCCTTGCTCCCCTTTTTCCTGCAGTAGATCCACTTTCCCTCGAACCTGGTGAATATCACTGTAAACCGGTATACGGCAAGCTTCCATAATGGCCGAGACACCACCCTGTATGGCTCTCCCGGCGCAACATAAAACCTGCTGGCTATCGCTTTCGCCGCTCTCTTAAAGTCTTCCTTGCTGTCTACGCTCCATATCGGGCATCTTAGCTTTTCTTGCCAGATGCAATCTCCGAGCGGTTTTTCGGAGCCGTCTTGCGGCTTTTCGGAACCGCCTACTGATTTTTCGGAACCGTTAGTCGATCCAGGAGAGGAAAGCCTTACAGCCAATGAAACAAAGGGCATCAGCCAAGGCGAGTTGCCCAGCCCTTCTCCTGACATTGCAAACCCCAGCTTCCCCCGCGAAGCCGCTTCAAGCTTTTTCTTGTTTTCCAGAATGCTGTCTCCAGATACGCTTGACTGATCGATCCAGGCGAAATCCAAAGCCTTGGAAAGCTCCTCCGCCAGCTCGCCTGCGCCTGGAGCGCCGAATGTGAAGACGCCATAAGGCATGGCCATCCCCCCTTCTCATCCATATGCGCTTCATTATATCATATCACCTATTAGTATTAAACACCTGCCGCTTATGGCATGCATCTGTCAAAACATGGGGACAAGGCGTAGTTCTAAGCATAGCAAGAAAAGCTGGGCTGTCAAAAGACTCCAGATTTTTAGGGTTGCCGCAATGCCATACTATTATAAATAGCTCGTAGATTTCCAAACCGGAACCTTCTAGTCCAAATGCAAGCATGAGTCCTTAGCCTAAAACTTTAGCTAGTCCAAATATAAGCATAAGTCCTTAACATAAACCTTTAAATGGAGAAGCCATGAAACTTGAAAATCCAGAACTTGAAAATCCAAAACTTGAAATTCCAGAACTTAAAAATCCAGAACTTGAAACCCCAAAACTTGAAATTCCAGAACTTAAAACTCAAATAAAAAAATACCCAAGACTTAAGAACCCAAAACTGCAAAACCCAAACCCCGAAACCACCGCCGCTGACGCGGCTGGGGTTGGCATAAAGCGCCGCCCGTTTTCACACAGCCATGCTACTCTAGGCTCTTTGCGGCGAAGGCTTGACTTAAAAGACATCTTAGATCCGGATCTGCTAATGGAGGCGGCTTCCGAGCTCTCGATCATCAACTCTTTCTCCTCCAAGCATGCCGCGAAAGAGCTCTTGGGCAAAGGGCTTGAAGCTAACATGACCCCATTGGAAGATATGGCGAGCGCTTTAAGGCAGTCCGAGATAACCCTTGGCGATGACGCGGATCCAGATGCAATAGAAGCTTTGAAAGCTCATGGGTTGCCTGTCACCAAGAAAAATTTGGCTTCGCTTAACCGGGTCTTGGGGCTCATTCCAAGCGAGCCTTTGCCTGATGCCGCAATCGCAGAAATATTGAAGAAAAGCCATCTGGTTCTTAGCGTTATCTACAAGGCAAGGCACTTCTTTTCCACAGCCCAGAGCGTTGAGCTGGCGGATGAATCCATGGTTCCAGAGCTGAAAAAGCTATATGAAAGGCTTGGCATTGAGCCTTCAGAAGAGCTTGTTAATGTTGGCCTATTTCTCTTAGGCGCTAACCTGCCTGTCACCAGGTCTAACATTAGCCGGGTTAGGCTATTAAAGGCCCTGCCGGATAGCGTTGACAGGAAGAAGGTCTTGGACAGGGCTTCCTCCAACCTTTCCAGAGGCATACCCCTGGCTAGCATAGATCTGGAGTTCAAAGGCGAGAAGACAGCGATAGCCGCAGGTCAGCCCGCCATTTCAACAAAAACCAATGCATCAACCCCCGTCTCAATATTTGGGCGAAGTGTTATTATGGGAAACGCCAAATCCACTCCAGCCTCAGACGGATACAAGCGTCTGCATTCGTTTAGGCCTCTCTCCAAGCCCATGGCTGCAAGCATAACTGACGCCTTGTCCAAGTACGAGAGCAACCAGACCGAGATCCTGCCTGAGTACGGGGACTCTTTTGAAAAGGCGAAAGGGCATATCGGAGACGCCCTTTTAGGCATGGGCTATGACGCCACTGAAGAAAACAAGAAAGCGGCAGAGATATTAGCCAGGAACGAAGCTGAAATAACCCTTGAAAACCTGGAAGCCGCAAAGGAGCTTAACGCAAAGGTTTCGCGGCTTTCAAGCGAGCTTCATCCCCGCATAGCGCTAAAGATGATAAAAGAAGGGGCAAGCCCGCTCTCTCTTCATGTTGATGACGCTCTTCGCTATATAGACAAGAGCAGGGAGAGCTATGGCGGGGATTATGGGGATAAGATAGCGGCATTGGTTCTGGAGATGGATAGGGCCAACGAGCTGGACCCTGAGACCAGGGAAAGCGTCATAGGCATATACAGGATGCTCTCTGTTATAGAGAAGAACGGTGGCGCCGCCCTAGGGGCGGCATTGAAGTCAAACGCAAGCCATACCTTGGGAAGCCTTTATGATCTAGCGAAAAGCATGGATAAAAGCGTAAGGCTCCAAGCCTATGACGGAATAGAAAACAAAGTCTCAGAAGCAACGGACAACAGCGTAAGAAGCGTCTTTGAAAGAGCGGAAGAGCTAAAATTTAAAAGCAATAGGGATACCTTAAATGTTTTAATAAACAGAGCTTCCTCCTTTCCGGAGGCGATAAAGAAAAACCCGGCTGTGCTTGAGCTGCCTTTGGAAGAGCTGGCTAACCTTCTTCCTTCCTCTGACATATCCAGGTTGAACCGAGCCGCCTCATTGCTTAAGAGCCTATCCAGGACAAGGCCAGAAACCATCGCCTGGATGAGAGCCAACGGCCTTCCTGCCACGCTGGGAAACCTAATGGGACTTCGAATGCTTGGGGAAAGCTTCTTCTATCCATTGGACTCTCTTG
>JAISWZ010000051.1 GCA_031270945.1 Clostridiales bacterium
TGCATATCCCAAAATTCCGAAATGGTGCCGGATAGCGTTTGCCCAATGTTCATGGGCAAATCGCCAAAATCCTGGCGAATGCTTCAACTAGTTTGCTCGGGCTTCTGCGAGCAAACACCCGGATTTTTCCGGCACCTCGGATATAATTTTGGGGATATGCTTTTAATTTTTAAACCTGACCCCAATGCCTGGGGCTTCTGTCATGCGGATTATAGGGCCGTTGAAGCTGGGCCCGCCTTCGAACGGATCCTCTTTGCACAAATGCGGCCCGTCCAGATCCGCCATTGTTATGATTGCTTTTGCGGCCGCCAAGTGAGCGGCTGCCGCCACAGACGCTTTGGACTCGCACATGCAGCCCATCATGCACTTCACGCCGTACGCTTCGGCGATGGAGCAGATTTTAAGCGCCTGGAATATGCCGCCTGTCTTCATCAGCTTTATGTTGATAAAATCAGCCGCGTGGCGCCTGATTATCTCCCCGGCGTCCGCCGGGGAGAAGACGCTTTCGTCGGCCAATATAGGCGTAAGAGTATTATTTGTGACATAGGTGAGGCCATCTAGATCCTTGGCGGGGACTGGCTGTTCCACCAACTCTACGTCTGCGCCAGCGTCTTCCAGGAGCCTGATGATGGTGACCGCTTCCTTAGGGCCCCAGCCTTGGTTGGCGTCAACCCGGATTGCCGGGATGGGGCCGATCTGCTTTCGGATCTGGATGATGGTGTCAGCATCGGCTATGCCTCGGGTTCCTACTTTAATCTTGAGAGAGGTAAAGCCTTCCTCAAGTGCGATTAAGGTGTCCTTGAGCATGGTGGCATCGTCGTTTACGCTAATGGTCACGTCCGTCTGGATCTGGGTCTTGGATCCGCCCAGAAATCGGAACAGAGGAAGCTTCAGGCTCTGGGAGTAGATGTCATACAGCGCCATGTCCACTGCGGCTTTCGCTGATGTATTTCCTATTATGCATTTGGACAGGGTATTCATCATTGTTTCAAACTCGGAGAAGTCTCTTCCAACCAGGGAGGGTTTTATGTAGCCGTCGATTGCCGACATGATGCTGGGAATGGTCTCTCCTGTGATCGCCGCAGTTGGCGCGGCTTCTCCAAAGCCTATGATCCCGGAATTTGTTTCTACAGTGACATAGACATCCTTGACCTCCGAGACAGCGCGAAGCGCGGTTTTGAAGGGGGTTTTCAAGGGCGTTGACCTGATCTGGGCAGTGATGTTTGTAATCCTCATAATTCCTCCTTGTTTTATGAGAAGAGATGGGACGCAAGCGATAGGGGGTCATAGCGGCCTTTTCGCTCGCGGACACAGCTCGATAGGGGGTGATCTAATTCAGGGCATATAAAAAGGCGACTGGAACCCCGTTCGAGCTTGCGTACAAAAAAAGGCAGCTCAACTAGCTGCCGCGTCATTGCGCCATTAGTGTTTTTAGTTGCTTGAAAAGTTGGCTATAGCGCCATAGGTGTGAGATTTCATTTGTAAAAGGCCCAAAAGGGCTATGTCATTGGTATGGATTGCCGTTTGATTATTGCGGGCGAGCGAAAAGAACGACACTTTTTGCTCTGACCGAAGGTTGCCCACAAGCGAAAGTTTTGAAATAATAAACAGATGTTTTCGCTCTGCAGCATTTCAAGCCCTTAAGGCTTTTGTACATACTACCACGAAGAGCGGCATTTGTAAAGCCGTGATTTTTGCCAGAACAAATATATTTTAGCGCGGGAAGGCCTAGAAAAGAGAAAGGCTTCGCTTTTTTCCAAAGGCAATGCGGTTGCGGGAAAGTGTTCCAGTCAGGGGGGATTGCGCTGACGATCACAAGCTGATATTTTGATGCTTAAGAGCATAATCCAAATTGAAGTTATGGCTTGTGAAAGTCACGCAAGTTTGCTCGCAGAAGCCCGAGCAAACACTGTTAAAGCAGTGCTGTGACTTTCACTGCGCCTTTTTGGGAATTTTGGGATATGCACTAGTTAAACAAACTGTCGGGCATTGTATCGGTTTCCAGTGAGAAAAACTGGCATAATGCCCCGGGTTTGTCATCCAAAAATCGGATTAAGCCTGAAATTGTCCTAAAATCCTGCCTCGGCTTTCGTTTTGTTGGTTATAAGCATTGTAATATATCGGCTTTCATTTGTCAATTTTAGTTTCCCTACTTTCTATAAAAGGATGCAGGAATAGAGAGGGCGGAGGCAAAGAATTGCCAAAAAACACAAAACCCGACTATTTTATTCTTAGAGGCCAGGAGTTTGGTTGAATTGATCAGGCACAGTGTGTACGCTAGCGCCAAAGATAACGCGCTGCAACCCTGCGGGCTCAAACGGCATCTTATGTGTCCGCCAAAGCAGGACGCGCAAAATCCCTTGAAGGGGCGGCACGGCGGGAATACAATAAATATGCAAGGAGAGAAAGAAAGAAAAAAGTCCGACTGGCTACCGGAAAGCTGGGGAGGGATGGCGTGAAGATAACTATTGTAGAGGACGCTTCACTGAAAGAGCTGGAAGTTGTAATAAAGTGCCAGGCGACTGACGAGCAGGTGCTGAAGATTTGCGCTGGGCTAAAAGGTTTTGAGCAGAAATTGACAGGGATGTTCGATGGGCAGGTGCACGTGGTAAACCCGAGCGACATTTTCTATGTTGAGTCTGTGGACAGGAAGACATTCATCTACGCCACGAAGAGGGTATACGAGTCAGCGCTGAAGCTGTACGAGATCGAAGAGAGGCTGGCGACTCATGACTTTATACGGGTGAGCAAGTCGGCAGTCCTGAACTTCGACAAAGTTGTTTCATTGCGGGGAGATCTGGGAGGAAGGCTGATCTTGGCGCTATCTAACGGAGAGAAGATAACGGCGTCTAGGCAATACGCAGGGGACATAAAGAGAAAGCTGGGAATGGGATCTGGGACAGGAAGTTCGGGAGGGAAGAAATGATGATCGCAAGCACAGAAGGCAAAATCGGAAGGAAGTTTGCGGATAGGCTGGAGGACGTCAAGGCCTACGCATCCATGATATTTTCGGGCGCCGTGATGTTGTTCGCTGTTGTGAACGCTATCAACGGAGGAGAAGGGGTTTCAGTTAGGGTAATAACTGTGCTTGCTGTTTCTTGCGGCTTGGTGATGATAGCGGGATTCAGAGGGACGTCGGGAGATGCAGGAACGTCAGCAAGAAAGTATGGAATAAAAGAGACCGAGGAAGGGAGAGGGGCATTCATGAAGAAATTTATCGACGGAGTTGTAGCAGTCAAGACCAGCGCTTGCATGATTTTCTCGGGAACCATAATACTGTTTTCCATCATTAACGCTCTTAGCGGCAAGACGGACGTGCCGATAAAGACCATAGCGTCGCTGGCCGTGCTGGCGATATTTTGCACCTTTGTTCAGATGGTGGCGTTCACGGACATCTTTATCAAAAACCTGAGCTATGTTCTTAGGATGGCAGTCTTCTTTGTTCCGGTGTTCGCAATCTTCGCCGCTGTCGGCTGGCTGTTTAAATGGTTCCCGGCAGAGGTAGAGGGGATGGTCACATTCGGAGTCATATTCCTGATTGTATTTGCTGGAGCGACGGTTGGGTTTGAGATTTATTACAAGATGAGCGGACGGAAGTATGACGGGCTATTAGGGGAGTACAGGAAGAATAAAGAGAGGGAGAATTAGAAGGGCATAGAGGGAGAGGGGAATAGAGGCGGAGAACGGCAGGACAGAAAGCAGAGCAAATGACAGGGCAAGTCGGAAAACAATGACAATGACAGGGCAAGGCGGAAAGCAATGCCAATGACAGGGCAAGACGGAGAGCGCACAAATCCCTGATTTAGCAATAAGAGCAAGCCGGGCATTCGCCCGGCTTGCTCTTTAGCAGGAGGCGGATGCTTATGATAAAATCTGTTTCAATCACCAACTTTCTTTCATTAGGGCCTGAACCGCAAAAGGCCGAGTTAAAGGATTTAAACATTCTCACAGGCCAGAGCGGGAGCGGCAAGACCAACTTTCTTTCCGCTATCGACGTTCTTAGAAAAGCGACGTTGCCCTACGGGTTTCCTGACAACATCTGCGGGGCGGATGACGCTTTGGAACTTTTGCATAAGGGCAATTCTGAGCCAAAGCCAGCCGTTCTGGAGTTTGTTCTTGAAAACAGGGAGGAAGCGACTTGTTCCCAATATCCGGAGCTTAGATACACCCTATCGTTTTTCGCCCACAGCTTCTACTTTACCGTAATCGAAGAAAAGGTGACAGGCCTGGGAGACGGGAAGGAGTATCCGTTTTATAGCTATGAGAACGGAGTGGCTGTTATCAGGGAGAAAAATGGAGAGTTGCAGGAGCTTGGCGATTCGAAGCCCGCTCCTACTCAGACTGCCTTGGCGCTGTTTAGGAACCAAGAGAAATATCCTCTGATAGCTTGGCTGTCTAAAGAAGCGGGGAAGATGGGGATATACAAGGACTGGACGCTTGGAAGCAACTCGCCAGCCCGGATGGCGGGGAAGGTCGAGATGGATGGATCGAGGCTATACGAGGACTTCTCAAACCTTCCTATAGTCTTGAAAGGGCTGGAGGACATAAAGGCTGTTTTGGTAGAGAAGATACAAATGGCGTACGAGAGCGTGACCGGATATGAGATAGAGGTTAAATATGGGGTTGCCAAGCTGTACATTCAGGAAGAAGGGATGTCTTGCAGGGTTCCGGTGACGCGGATATCTGACGGCTTATTGCGATATATTTGTTTGCTCTGCATCCTATACGGCAAAAGCCCTGGCTCAGTAATATGCATTGACGAGTTTGAAGCTGGGCTGGATGATTCGGCGATTCCGCTTTTGCTGAGGGAGATGAAAGAAAGGGCGGATCGGGTTCAGCTGATTGTGGCAAGCCGGAGCTTAGAAAGTATAGCACATAAAGAAAGTATAGCAAATATAGAAAATTTAAGAAAATATGTGCTGGTTGTGGAAAGAGTCGGAGGAGCTACAAGGCTTGGACGGATGAAGTAAGATCGGAAATATGAAGCCTGAAGGGGTTATTGACTGATAGGCGGAGCGACTCGCAAATGGGCGAGAGTTTATGAAAAGGGGGCCAATTTCGGCCCCCTTTTGGGCATTGACTTCACTCCACTGCCTGGTCTTTGCTTTGCTTGGTCTTTGCTTGGATATGCTCTCACAGAAACCCCTGGCGCTTTATCCTCTTAATATGGTTTTCGAAGTCCTTATAATCCCAATAAAGGTTATTGTCAATCGGAGTCATTTGCTTAAGTAGTTGCTGGGCTCTAACAAATTGGGTGTGCTGCTCGGGTGTGAGCGAAGACTGCTTGAAAAAATAATTTTTGTATAGCTGTAAGGCAATCTCCAAAACTTCTGAATGCTCCTTGCTATCGAGATAGGACTCAATGACAGCTGAGTATGGCTGCAGCACTGGTTCTAAAAGCGTATGCGACTGTTCCAAGTCGAAGACGGTAGCATTGTCAAGAGAGGTCATAATCAGCGGAGAGTGTGTTGTAACTATGAACTGAGCATTGGGGAACAGGCGGGTCAACAGGGGAAGCGTCCATCTTTGCAAGGAGACATGAAGATGCGTCTCCAGGTCGTCTATGAGAACGATAGCAGGAAGATCATAAGAGACTGCTCCTGTTTTAAGAACCGAGCGCATAACCAGTTCCATGTAAATGTTGATGAATGAGGAATGCCCGGAGGACATTTCGTTTATCGCGAAAGGCTGGTGATCGGGCACAGCAATTTGGTAAGTGAAGTTTAGCAAATCCTCGTTCAGCTCAAGATAATCGGTGCAAAAGATTTGATTCAATACTTCTTTGAAGTTTTTGATCGCTTCTCCGTAACTGGCTTTGCTTTCCATGGAGGCATTTTTATCCTTTTCGTTGCTTTCATAGAGGCTCAGCATGTAATCGAGAAAACCTGGATTGGTGTCTTTGAGAGGCTGGGATAGATCGATCCTTTTCGGTTGCGGAACGCTTGAGCGAGAGTCAGGTATGCATACGAGTTCTATCTCATACAGGGTTGCGCTATCGCAATAAGAAAGGCGGATGCCATCGCTTTGATAGGCTTTGTATTGGTCGGAAGAACGGACTGGCCCTATGAGAAACCTCTTTAATTCGCCGAAAATATCGTTCGATTGCTCGTCTGGATCGTACTCGTCGGCAAGCTCTTTTGAATCGCTGTCAGAATCGTATTCATCGTCAAGCTCTTCTGGATCGCATATTTGATCGTTAAGCTCTTCAATTGGGTCGCCATGCTCTTCTATCTGATCATCAAACTCTTCAATCGGCCTTTGCGTGATGGTTTCGATGATAGTCCGAACCGCTTTAAGTGTGCGCGTTTTTCCTCTGCCGTTAAATCCGGTGATGATCAAGTGCGGATGCTCTTTCAAGTTGAGATCGACATTGTAGTTGGTAATGCCGCTTGCGTAGTCGATGTAAAGATTGGAAATGTACACTGGTCTGGTTCAGCCCTTTCTAGGCGATTGATGATTCTTATCAATGACTTCGTGTGCATGACTTCGTGTGTATTATCTCACAAGGCAGGATGTTTGTATATGATAAAATAAGCCCGTGAAGCCAGCGGTTGCTGGAAATCACGGGTTTTTAGGCGGGGGATCATAGAGCGCTTTTCACGGCTCAACGCGCGCTCTCCTAGAGGATCTTGTTGACGCCGCACCGGATTTACGATAATCTAATCTAATCTAATCTAAACTCAACCTTGGATTATCATAAAGGGAGGCGCTCCATGGAATACATTCCTCGCCATCTGGAAAGAAAATTCTTGCACATGAGCGAGTTCTTCAAGGCTGTGCTGGTGACTGGCGCAAGGCAGACAGGAAAGACTACTATGCTTAAGCATCTGGCAAGGGGCCAATCCAGGACGTATGTAAGCCTGGACAACCAAATGGCAAGAGTCCTGGCCAAGAGTGATCCTGTGTTGTTTTTCCAAACCTACAAGCCCCCAATTTTTATTGACGAGGCGCAATACGCCCCAGAGCTCTTTGAGCAGATCAAGATCCTATGCGACAACAGCGAGCAGCCAGGCCTCTTTTGGCTGACTAGCTCTGCGCAATACAGGCTGATGAAAAGCGCAAGAGAAACGTTGGCTGGCCGCATTTGCATTTTGACACTTTACAGCCTTTCTCAATCCGAAAAGCTTCTGGTGTCTTTTCCTAACGAGCTTGACTTTTCGCTTGAATGCTTTAAGGAGAGACAGCGGCTCGTTCACAAAAATGATGTTGTTTCAGTTTTTGAGCATATCTGGAGGGGCGGCATGCCTCAGGTGCTTCTTGCAGACGCAGAGCAGAGGCAGGAATATTGCAATTCCTACATAAATGCGTTTCTTTTGCGCGATGTGGTTGAGATAGGCGGCGTCAAGGATACATTTCGTTTTTGGAAGTTCATGGTCGCTTGCGCGTCTATTGTTGGCGGAAACCCCAATTACGCAACCCTTTCAGAGGTTGCGGGCATTTCCCAGCCTACTGCCAAGGAATGGCTCGCATTGCTGGAGGGGCTTTGCATTGTGCATCTTCTCAACCCTTACGCGAACAACGCGCTGAAGCGTCTGTCAAAAACGCCAAAGCTATACTTCTGCGATACTGGGCTTGCGGCGCACCTATCCTTGTGGCTTACGCGGGACACGTTGATGAATGGGGCGGCAAGCGGTCGTTATTTTGAGAACTACGTTGTGATGGAGATTGTAAAGCACTTCTCTTACGCGCCATCAAAAGCAAACATGACTTACTACAGGGATTCAAACGCCAAAGAGATCGATGTTTTCATCGAGGAGAACAATTCAGTCCATCCGCTTGAGATCAAGAAATCGGCCAATCCTGATCGCAAGGAAGTGAAGAAGTTTTTGATTTTAGACAAAACCACAGTGGAGACAGGCACGGGCGGGATCGTTTGTATGTGCGAGGAGCCGATTCCTATAGATGATCGGAACTGCTTCATTCCATGCAACTTGATCTGAACGAGTCAGCGTAGGCTAAAGTCCCTGCTTTCTGGGGGAGGGGTTAAGCTAATATATCCAATAATTATAATCCCCTATTTTCAGCCTTTCGTTTTCTTCCTCTACGCTGCACACATTAAAATCAAAATCGCTCCCAAGCTCGCGCTTCAGCTCATCGAAATCATTGCCTTTTTTAGCCGCAAATTCACGCACGACCTTATCCGTGTCGTAGCCGTCCACAAGACCGTATCCTTGGCCGTCTAAAACTACTGCGGCATCTTCGCTCATCTCTTCATCAAGCACAGCCTCAAGAGTTACGTCTACCCATTTTTCGCCGTAACACAGAGTAAAGAAGGCTTTTCTCTTGTCTTCTCCAATCAAGGTCCGAACTTCCTTCTGCAGGATATGATCATACGGGTTTAAGTCAGGATAATCTGACATCGAGGCAAATTGCTTTTTATAACGCCTGCCTTCGCTGTTTATCTTTATCCTTTCAAGAATGCTTCCATGCCCGCCGTCCATCCTGAATAGGCACTTTATCACTCCCATGAAATAGCTGATAGACATGTTTCCTGAAGCCTTGAACCTTCGCCATACTACAAGCTTGGTCTTCCCAAGCTCAGCCTTGAATATGAAAGAGTTGAACTTCGTTGCCACATTGATTCCCCCTTTCGCCAGGTTGTCTAGTGCATGGCCGGAAGAATTGACTGATCATTCGAAAAGCCTATGTAATTCGTCGAAAATATCGTTGATATTAAACTCTTCTGGATCGTATGTTTGATCATAAAGCTCTTCTAAGTGCATATCCCAAAATTCCGAAATGGCACAGGAAAAATCCTGGCGAATGCTTCAACGCCGGATTTTTCCGGTGCCTCGGATATAATTTTGGGATATGCTCTAATAGGTCGCCAACCTCTTCTGTCTTTATGCCCTTGCCGTCAATGACTACCTGTGTATTGTCTCACAAGATAAGATGATTGTATATAATAAAATAAGCCCGTGAATCCAGCGTTTGCTGGAAATCACGGGCTTATAGGCGGAGGATCATTGTCGGGATAGCCCACTATCCAGCTATGATCTGAGGATATAATTTTGGGATATGCTCTAAAGCCCCTGCCTCCTGGGGGTAGGGGTTAAGCTAAGTGCATATCCCAAAATTAATCTTAGGGCTTGGAAAAATCCGCGTTGAAGCCTTCGCAGGATTTTTCCGGCACCACTTGCGGAAATTTGGGATATGCACTAAAACATCCAATAATTATAATCCTCTGTTTCCAGCCTTTCGTTTTCTTCTTCTACGCTGCATGCCTTAAAATCAAAATCGCTCCCAAGCTCGCGCTTCAGCGCATCGAAATCTTCGCCTTTTTTAGCCGCAAATTCTCTCACGACCTTATCCGTGTCGTAGCCGTCCACAAGACCGTATCCTTGGCCGTCTAAAACTACTGCGTCATCTTCGCTCATCTCTTCATCAAGCACAGCCTCAAGAGTTACTTCTACCCAACTTTGGTCATAATACAGGGTAAAGAAGGCTTTTTTCTTGTCTTCTCCAATCAAGGCCTGAACTTCCTTCTGCAGGATATGCTCTTCCGGGTTTAAGCCAGGATCATGTGACCTCGTGGCAAATGTCTTGTTATAACGTCTGCCTTTGCTGTTTATCTTTGTCCTTTCAAGTATGCTTCCATGCCCGTCGTACATCCTGAATAGGCACTTTATCACTCCCATGAAATAGCTGATAGTCATGTTTCCTGAAGCCTTGAACCTTCGCCAAACTACAAGCTTGGTCTCCCCAAGCTCAGCCTTGAATATGAAAGCGTTGAACTTCGTTGCCACATTGATTCCTCCTTTCGCTAGGTTGTCTAGAGCTTGGCCGGAAGAATTGACTGACCATTCGAAAAGCCTATGTAATTCGTCGAAAATATTGTTGATAGCTCGTTAAACTCTTCTGGAACGTCAGGATCGTATGTTTGATCATAAAGCTCTTCTAATAAGTCGCCAACCTCTTCTATCTTATGCTCTTGCCGTCAATGACTACATGTGTATTATCTCACAAGATAGGATGATTGTATATAATAAAATAAGCCCGTGAATCCAGCGTTTGCTGGAAATCACGGGCTTTTAGGCGGAGAATCAAAATAGGTTATTTACTCAGAAGTTTCTTTACGCACCAACAATTTGAGCGCTATGGTTTTTTTAAATGCTATTCGTCCTTTTGATTTTGAACTCAAGTCTGACAGCGTTTATTGCCCGAGTCCAATAACCAATTGATTATAGTACCATTCACTTCCATTCAAGCCTGGAATGGAAGCGTTAGTGCCCTTGGCTTTGAAGTTGAACATGTTGTTGATTATGGTAACGGATTCCGCAAGGGACACATTGTTCTGTGACCTGAATGTATTGTCGGGATAGCCCACTATCCAGCTATGGTTGTAGGCGTTAAGTATAGCGTTGTACGCCCAGAAGGCTGTGTTGACGTCATTGAACTGCAATGATCCCTTGGCGTCAATCTCAAAGAACTTGCCCGCCAGCTGGGAAAATTCTGCGCGGGTGATGGGCGCGTCACCCCTGAACGTCTTGTCTGGATATCCGTTCACAATGCCTTTGCTTGAAAGGTATCCGATTGCCGCCCGGTATTTGCTGTCAACAGGCAAATCTGTGAAGTCAGCCTTGTTGACGTATGTGTTCTTGTCAGCCTCGTCAATAATAGCAAACAGCATGCTCACCATCTCGTAGCGGGATATGGGAGTATTGGCCCTTGCAGCTACCTCGCTATTAGCGAGGCCGATGTAGGCAACTTGAGAAACTGATGGATAGTCCTGAGAAGGCGCTGGCGTTGCTGCTGGTGTCGCTGTCGGCGTCACTACTGGGTTTTCTGCCGACGGTGTCGGCGCTGCTGGCACAGCTGTCGGCGTCGCTGTCGGTAACGGTACGGCCGGAAGCGTTGTCGGCGTCACTATAGGCGTCGGTGTCGCTGTTGGCTCATTGGTCGCCAAAACCTTGACAACCTGCTTCACTTCAGCTTGAAACGGTTCTGTCAGCTTGGCGGCAGAGCATGACACAGTTCCTTTGTATTCGTGGGAAGTCCCTGCGATCATGCCGTTTAGCGGGCCGTCATCAACCCAGGAAAAGGTGAATTCAAGCTCAGCAGTTTCCCCAGAACTGAGGGGGACACTATAGACTCCTCTTTCTGGAAAAGCGGTTGTCTTGATTGCTCTGATGTCCCCAATTGACAAAGAGGAATTGCCGCTAGCAGGAATGCTTATCTCTCCAAGCGACGGGAACTCCGAAACAGTGACAGTGGGATCAACAATGACCTGCGCAACCGGATCATATGAATACAGGCGCAAGGCGTTGCTTGAAGCGCTGACAGTCCAGTGAACCAGGCCTGTTGCGGTATTGTACCGAAGAACGTCCTGGGTGTTAAGCGAAACGCCTGTTGCCAGCTTTTTCTCCGGAGAAGTAACGTTGCCTTTTTCGTCAATGATCATGCTGTATGTGTCAGTGCCTGACATCCACATAACCAGATATTTGTTTTCCCCGATCTGCGTGATTTTTGGGGACTCCACGCCTTTGCCGCTGCTGTTGGCGCTGTTGGGCAACCATATCGGGTTGCTTACGGACAGAAGCGCCTTGTCCAGGACTAGCGCTAGCAATTTCTTTACGGTTGATGCGGGACGGCCTTCTTCGTATGAGCCTACAAGTACAAAACCGCTTGTGGAAGCTGCTAATCCTCCCAATTCCGAGAAGGTATTGTTATCGCCTGTTTCTCCAAAAAAACTGAATGATTCAATCGCGCGACTTGAACTGGTGAACTTGAATGCACGAGGATACGCATCACCACGGTCGACATACATGAAATGTCCATTATTAATTGGAAGCAAAAACTGGTCGAAGCTATGGCTTGAATAAGGAATATGGCGCTTCTCCAGGTTTGTTCCCGCCAAATCCATATGCCGCCTTTCAGCACTGGAAAGCCATTCAAACGTATTTTTATCCAGTACTACCGCAGTCGACGCCTGGTGGTTAACATCGCCAGGCTTGTCGGCAAGCATGAGTCTTGAAAAGTGAGCTGCAATCTTGTCTCCAGATATCTCAAGCCTGCAAAATCCCGCTGTAAAGGCTGCCTTGACGCTTGCAAACCCATCAGGTGACTCCGATGTGGTATCCATTGCGGTTTTGTTGAAAGTCAAAAGCTCATTCCCTGCTGGGCCGTATTTCACAATCATGAAGCTTATTGCATTCCAGTCGCTATCAATGTCGACGGTTCCGCCATATGCAATGTAGTAATTCCCGTCTTTGTCCTTTGTGAATGAACCGACCATGGGCAACTCAGGGTAGAATGCTACCTTCCCGATAAGGGTAGAGTTTGGAGAGTATTCATATATGTAAAATTGCCCTGCGCTATCAGTGTTCTTGTTTAGGACACTTATGTTGCCGTTTGGATTGATTACTGTTTGCAGCGTGACTCTAGCAGGATTCTCACTTGTTGTTGCAATTGTTTCTGTCGTGATGCTAGAAGGGTTTGCATTTTTTGGTTCCTTGGCCAAATGCGGGGCTGGAAAGGGAGTTGGTTCCTGATTAGTCACATAAAATGTATCGTTTTGTTCAAAATATTTATGAGCAGGTGAGCCAGCGTTGCAATACATAGTTGTATTACCGCTAAACGCATCTTTCCCGAATTCAGTAACACTGTCTGGAATTGTGAGGGTTTTCAGGCCAGTGCAAACGTAAAACGCTTTTTCTCCAATACTCGTGACACTATCCGGTATAGTCACACTTTCCAGACTCTCGCAGTAAGCAAACGTCCAGACGTTAATGCTTGTAACTCCATATGGTATCACAATGCTCTTTAGGCTGTGACAACTGTAAAACGCTGAATCTCCTATGCTCGTGACACTATCCGGTATGGACACGCTTTCTAGATTGTTGCAACCAGCAAATGCCCAGTAGTTAATGCTTGTAACACCATTTGGTATTACAATGCTTTTTAGGTTGCTACAATCAAAAAACGCTAAATTTCCAATACTCGTGACACTATCCGGAATAGATACGCTTTCCAACACTCTGCAGTTATGAAAGGCATATGTACCAATTTCTGTTACTGTATTCGGGATGATGACTTTTTTGACGGTAGCTTCTTCAAAAGAAGCATACCCGAGAATTGTTACTGGATATTCACCTATGGAAGAAGGAATTTCCACTATCTCAGAAGTTCCTAAATACTTTTCGATTACGACGTAGCTTTCGTTAACAACACTATACCTGTATTCGCTATTTTCAGCAAATGCCGGTTGCGCCATGGTCACTTGGATTGCTATTATTGCGGCAACAGCAATGAATGACCTGATCATTGCTTTGATGATTGTCTTTAACATTTATACTCCCCATTCTGCGCATCGACTATTGTGTGACTGTTGTGGCACGATATGAATGCGCTAGCTCTGACAAAATCTTGTCCAAAGGTTCGCTTGTCAACGGTTCTGTTCTTTTACTACTTTAATCACTTGTTTGAATATGGTGATTTTTGTGATTGAATCACTGGCCGCGCATAAAGGTAGAATACTAACGCGCCTAAAGGCACCAACCCTTGGCTGACGAACCTAGCTATGATTAGTCTACCTTTTTATCCGCATCTTCCTGCATCATTCCTAATATCTTTCTCATCCTTCTCTACCACCGGAACGAAATCTTACATCCAGGATATTTTGGCT
The DNA here is from genome assembly GCA_031270945.1 of Clostridiales bacterium. Taxonomy (GTDB): domain Bacteria; phylum Bacillota; class Clostridia; order Lachnospirales; family WQUN01; genus JAISWZ01. The sequence goes on from JAISWZ010000051.1 coordinate 13,625, forward strand.
AGGCTGTCGGCCAATCAAGATTTCGAACCACTGGACATTAATATATGGAAAAACAATAAGAATCGGAATGATTATATCTTCATCTGACAAGCATCTCATATATGGAAATAAGCATACCCCCTTATATTTTAACGCTCTTGCGCAATTCTTTTCGCTAGAGCGTTAGTGTCTTATCGTTTTTTGGATAGTGATTCTCCGCATAAATAAGTGTATCTTAAGATTCAGAGGCAGGTCAAAGCATCTCTGAATTTCAAGCATGAGTTGCACTAATGTTGACCTTGTAGCATTGTTATACGCTCGACAACGATTAGTTTTTGTTGATGTACTGGAATATAACTGAATTAATGTCATGGTTTCAGACATGCTTATTTTCTCTATGGCTTTAGTACGCAAAAATGTCGCTTTTTAAGTGCGTGTTCTGTTAGAATTCTTCTCTACAACAATGGATGAGGTACGGTTTAATGGAGTTCTTAGGGCAGGACTGGAACATAGATTAAGCCCGTGAATCCAGCATTCGCTGGAAATCACGGGCTTCGAGTTGCTGATTATGGCTATTGCATTATAATGTGAATTTTATTTCGCTCATTGATACAACAAGAATTCTAATTGTAAAACTGAATATCTATAGCTCTTTCTTCACTGCGTATTTCATAGAGCCTCTCGGGGATACCATAGACATTTACCGACTGGTGGCCTGTCGAGAAGGAGTTGTCCTCAAAATAGGTTGTGGATCCAAGCATTTTTTTCTCAATGTCTTGAGCCTGGTATTCGGCCAGCCATGACGGATGTTCTTTGCAAAGGCGCTCTATCTTGTTAATTAATGTGAGGTTTTCCACGCCCTTGGTGTTGTCGTCTGGCTTGAGGATAATCAAGTAGTCTCGAGCTCGGCTTATTGAGACGTTGATGATGTTGAGCTTGTTCAGGAACATTTTATCACTGGGGCTTATTGATGGCGGAGGATTGTACATTGCAATGATGATGTCGCATTCATCGCCTTGGAATCCATGGATTGTGCCTACCTGCACATCAGTGTTGCTTTGCCTGGAATCAGAGGATACCAGCTTGCTGACCAGATCGGCTTGCGCACGGTATGGGGCGATGATCCCAATGCTGAACTTTCTTTCAGCATTCTGAAAGAACTTGGAAAGGTTTCTCACGAACTCGAAAGTGAACAAGGCCAAGTATATCTGGTATGATGATGAGTGCGACAAGCGCTTGGCCTTGTAAATGCTTTCGTAATTACTGACAGGGAACTTGATGATGGTCAGAGGCTTGATATCAATAAAATTGCTAAGCGGGAGCAAGCTTCTGCTGTCGTTGCTGCGGTTATGTTCCAAGACGTCATCATAGGCGAGCTTGCTGAATATATCCCCTATAATCGGGATGCTTCTGTACTGGGTTGTCAAGAGCTCGACCTCGTATTGGTGAGGCACAGTGGCAGGATTTTGCGTGAACGACTCCAGTTTAATCATGGTGTAGATGTTCATGTCTTTCCAGAGGTCAACAGAGGCGATTGGCCCAATTTGGAATGGATCTCCTGCAATATAGAATGCGTTTGGAGTGCTTTTATACAATGGATAGATTATGTTGGCGATTGGAATCATTGACGCCTCGTCGAAGAAGATGTAATTCCAATCCATATCCTTTAGGTGCATCCTTTTCTCTGTCTCTGCTATGTAGAAGTAGTCATACGGATAGCGAGCCATGGTAGTAACAACAACCTTGCGGCTGAGAGCTCTGATGTCAAAGGTTCTATCACGGAGCACTCCGCTTTGTTCTATCTGGTCGTCGTTTGTAATCCCGAAGCGCACCAGCCAGTTTTTATAGCTATCATCATCAACGGATTCCATGATCTTTCGGACAAGAACATCAGCAGCCTTGTTCGTTGGGGTCAATACGAGTACGCTATATGAGCGAGTTTTTTTCATGATAGAAATCAAACCCTGTGCAACGCGAGTTGTCTTGCCTGTGCCTGGAGGGCCAAAGATGAACTCGATGTTCTCGCAGAGGTTTTCTTGCATGTTGTACGCATCATCATATTTGTTTTCTTTCACCATTGAGTTAAAAGCGTTTGTTAGGTTATCTAAAAGAAAGTTAGGATTATGGGAGGATATTCGAGCCTCTTTTACAAGAGAAAGATCAAGGTTATCAATGTTTTTGCTTGAGTTCAGTTTGCATCTCAGAGTGTACGACTTGACACTGGCGACTTCAACAGTGAGGCGTATGCTTTTGCCGTCAGGCAGTTGAAGAGACAATGGAAGGTTAGTGAGCTCTTCTAGAATCAGAGGAATTTGATGGCTTGGCCGTTTCAAAACCAATGTTTTTTTCGTGCCAGCTTCAAGCTCGACTTTTTCGAAGGAGATTGAAATGTCCTTGTTGTCATCACTCGCGGCGTTCATTTGCTCCAGCTTCAAAAGTGCCTTGAACCAGCCGCAAGAATACCGTCCATTTTCTTGAGCCTGAGTCAGCAGTTCATCTATTAGGAGAACCTGATCAATCTCCGAAGCAGCGCAATCTTCGATTTTGCTGATTTTCTTGTTTGCGTCAAACGTAATCTTTGTATATTCATCTGAATCTTCCGCATCATCTAGAACAGATTGATTCTTAGGGGTAGACGGCGTTCTCTTTGCAATATCTGTTACAACTTTTTTGCGTTTTGGAGGAATATCTCCTAAATCATCTTCAGGAGCTATCTTGGGATGCTGGTTCGGCTGATGCAGCTCATTTGCGGCACCTGACTGTGCGCTGGGTTTCCCCGATGAGCTGGGTTTCTCGGAAGAGAGAAGTTTCTCGGAGGAATCAGGTTTCTCAGGAGAGACAAGTTTCTCAGAGGAATCAGGTTTCTCAGGTGAATCTTTCTTATCCGCCGAGTCGTGCTTCTCGATTTGATCGGGCTGGCCGACTTCCCCAGACGAGCTAGTTTGGTCGGGCTGGTCAGCATCCCCAGATGAGCTAGTTTGACCAGGCTGGCTGGCTTCCTTAGGCAAGCTGGTTTGGCCGGGTTTGTTAGTATCCTCAGAAGAGCTGGTTTGACCGGACAGATTGGATTCGTTAGACGAGCTAGTTTGACCAGGCTGGCTGGCTTCTGCAGACGAGTTAGTTTGGCCGGGCTGGTCGGCATCCCCAGATGAGCTAGTTTGACCAGGCTGGCTGGCTTCCTTAGGCAAGCCAGTTTGGCCAGGCCCGTTAGCATCCTCAGACGAGCTAGTTTGACCAGGCTGGCTGGCTTCCTTGGACGAGCTAGTTTGACCGGGCTTGTCAGCTTCCCCAGACGAGTTAGTTTGACCGGGCTGGCTGGCTCTCTCAGGCAAGCCGGATTGGCCGGGCTTGTTAGTATCCTCAGACGAGCTAGTTTGACCGGACAGGCTGGATTCGTTAGCCGAGCTGGTTTGACCAGGCTGGCTGGCTCTCTTAGGCAAGCCGGTTTGGTCGGGCTTGTTAGTATCCTCAGACGAGCTGGTTTGACTGGGCTGGCCGACTTCCCCAGATGAGTTGGTTTGGTTGGTCTGTCCAGATGAATTGTGTTTCTCAGGAGCATCGGACTGAAGAGGCACTCTGGAAGAAGGCTCTTGCTTGGCTGACTCTTGTGCACTATCTAATTTTTCTGTTTCTAGAAATTGAAGACGCAAGCTCTCCCTTAGCTCTTTATCTTTTTCAGCCTGCCTTTTATTAGCGAACTCTTGAAGAGCCTGGATTTGCTCTTTTTCGGTGAGCCCTAATGAATCACCAAATTTGCTGACGTCGTGTTGGAGTATGTCTAATGCGGCACATAGCTCCCTGGCTCTTAATTCTGAAGAGTTATATCTGCTGTGCAAGGTCTGTGGGGTTAGGCTGGGGGTTGGGACAAACTCATTGCTTGTATTTAACAGCCATGACTTGGTTTTTAAGCAAATGGCATCAGCGCTATCGCGTTTTGACGCTTTACGCTTGCCGTCGTAGTAAACTAGAAATTTCAAGGTGCCATCTTTGTTTTTGTTGTTAATATCGACGAGATTTAAAAGCTGGTTCCAAGTTTGAGACGACAGATCTGCATCCTTTGTTTTTGCAATATGATTTACCAATTCCCGGAGACCATCGACAAAATATTCGTATGAATACAAAGAACGTACTCTTGGGGTTGCTGAGACACCGAGATTTTGCAAAAATTCATACACGTCATTTTTGTAGTTGTTGCCTACCAGATATATGTATTTATCTAGATCAATAAAGAGTGTATTAGACGTTGGCGCAAACCAACTCATCAGTTTGTCATCTGAAAAATACAACTGCTCGGGGCGAGCTCGTTGCTCTATGTGTTGCCCTCCGAGATTGATTTTATAGCCAAAGAGAAAAGGGTATTTCTTAATCTTGTCGATGAAGGTAGTTGTGTTATAACGAGAACATTTTAGGTAACAGTGAAAAAACATTTTAAAGTGATCATAGCAATTTGTAAATATGCCTTTATCATACTCGTTAATAATGATCTTATATATCTCGTCAAGCTCAGACGGTTCTTTGAGTCCTAGCTGTTTAATAAAGAAATCTAAAGTTTGAGGGTTTTTAAGCAAATCTCTATGAACAGTGTTAAATGAGCTGCTAAAACTTGCGTCTGCTGAAGGAAGGAACAAAATAGCCTGTTTTTTGAAATTAAAGGCGGCGACGGCTTTCTTGTCTTTATCTAGCAGGAACGGCCTTGTTGATATAATATTGGTTCTATCCTTGGATTCAGAAATCCACTTGTAGAAAAGGTGCAACCATTCAAAGGGCTGAGATTCTATAAAAGAGGGTGTAATACCAAGAAAATTTTTATTTGTTGCAGGCTTTTCACCAAGAAGAACTGAGTCGTCAATGGTCATAGTTATGATTGAGCGGATGTAATCTGTCAGGAGCCTTTCTTTCGTAGGCTGAATTGACACAAATACCCAATTGGCGTTTGCGTTTCCGGAGATCTTAACAAGCTGTTTTGTCGAGAATAAGTTTGCGACACTAGGATAGGCCCAATATGCGTCTTGCGAGCTCACATAACCTATAGATGACGGTATTAATATCTTAGTCATAAAGGCTTCTTTTATTGACGTATAGAAAGGCCGGAACGAGATTGAACTGATGCTGTTGATGTTACCAAAGCGGCTCTCATCAAAAGGCACTATCTTGAAAATATTGTCATTAATCAGACGTTTGTTGCTTTTTTCCCCGATAGACCTAAGATAGACAAGACTGTCAGCTGCCAATGCGGATAGCGATTCAATCATTCTTTTGTTGTGAGGATCGCCAGCTTTTATGCCTTCTCGGCTGTCTGTAAGCAAAAAAGGCGCATTGATGATAAAATTTAGCCCTGTCACCACCTTGGTTGGAAAAAAGCAAAAGGCGCAATGCACTTTTGGCTTTAAAAGCCCGTCCTTGTCGAGAAAGAAGCCTACTGAATGCTTTAAGTTGCTTGCATCAGAGCGAGTGAATCGCCATAAGGTGTCTGAGCTTTGATCAGTGTCCCAACTTCGCGTTAGGGTTAGAAGTTCAGCATGCGTGTTTCCGAATGACTTGCTTTCATCAACCGTTAATGCATACGATTCCTTGCTGGACAAGATAGTAAAAGTAATGTTTTGCAAGTTAGAGAGGAACAAGAGGGGATACTCCAAAGATTTTAGTCTGGCCGCTATGTCCTCAAAGGATTCTTTATTGTTTCGTTGCGGTTCGTTAAAGGGGAAAACAAACAGAGTCTCATCTCGCTTTCTGAGAGGATTGTCTGATTCGAGACGAACAGGAACGATAATTTTTTCGATTTTGAAGAAAAAATTAGGGTCGTATATAAACGGCGTAGACGTGTATTGGAAAACAGACTTGAAGCCAAGGCCGAACTTCCCTATGGATGCGTCGCTACTCTTGTTGGAGCCGCCTATAGAGGTTATTGCATTGATGTCCCCGATCTTGCCGCTTGCGTAATCTTCATCTTCTGTATCGGGATCTGAAATCGAAAAGCGGCGCTTTCCATTATGAGCGAAAACGAGTTGGGAATTATCTAGCTCAAACCGCGCGTAAGTAGCTTTCGCATCATCGGCATTTTGAAGCAGCTCATAGATGAAGTGAGCTTTGTCAGAATACTTCTCTATAATGCTGTATAACATTCCCTTATAACGACGCAAATCAAAAACAGCCGCAGCCTCTCTTGATTTGGCGGAGAGTTTATCGAAATACATTTCTTCTGTTTTATTCATTTTTATCCTCTCTGTGATGTAAAATAACGCTTGCTTTATGTCTGCTGGGCCTGGGCTATCGGGTTTCTGCGATTTCGACAGCATAGAAATTGCTATGTGCTTCTGCATAACAACCAACGAACCAAAAGAGAAAATGGCTTAAATGCAAAAATTGCCAAAGGCCTGATTATACCGGCCTTAAGGAAGTCCTTACTGAATAATCATTATATACGACAATATGAAAAAGATCAACTATAAAATTTATAATACGACAAATTTAGACGAGGTTCTTCTTGAACCGAATGTTAGGACAAGCTTACATTGACATAGAGGAACTATGGTTACTTGCGGAGACAGACGCTTGTACTGAAAATAATTCCTTTAGGTGGTGTCCTGAACGCTTTAAGATCAAGTTTTTAACAAGCGGGATATCTCATTTTCAGAAAAGCTTGCGTTTCATGGCATATTGGCGCATAATTCCAAGTGTATGATGCGCTAAGCCCAAAGCCCGGCTAAAACAGGAGGGGTTTGAAGATGAGACTAACTTATGACGGGGTAGACAAGGAGCTTGGCAACGTTGACGCTGAAGTTGCAAAGAGGCTCCAAGTGCCAGTCGCTATAGGAGAGATTGTTGACAAGGAAGACTTGGTCGGATTGGACGAGGTTCGTCTGGAAATGATAGAGAGATGCACAAAAAAGGCAAAGGACTGGGCTGTTGAGAGGGCTTCCTTTACGGCTGGTGGCAAAGTTGTGCTTGAAGGAACCAGCGAGGTTGAGACAATCATTGGCCGAATACAATATGAGTCATACAAGGTAATCGATATATTGGGGAAGGTCAGATACTCTTACAAAAAATATCATTCTGGACTGATTAAAACATCCGCCTTTCTCTACAACCTATGCAGTGTTGCAACAAACGCGAGCTTCAGGGATACAGCTTACATAATGAACATTTATAGAAGCGAGTCGGACAAACTTCCTGTTTCTACAGCTCACAGCGCTGTAAACGACATAGGCGATTCTGCAGAGGAAGCCAAGTTCAGGCTTGCGAGGCAGATACTCAAATCTTACGCAATACCTGCAAGCAATATTGGCTCTGACAAGCCAGAGGTGATAGAAAGTGAAGGCGTTGAGCTGGAGCCGTTGGTTGATGAAGCTATTGAAAAATCATTGCTAGCTGAGCCATCGAACAATATCGATGAGATGCCTAAGCCCCAGTGGATGAATGACGTTCAGGCTGAGGTTGAAGAAGCGATAAGCCACGTGTCTGTCGCTCCAACGGTTGATAAAAAAGCATCCCTTTTCATATACATTGATGAGGTGCTCATAGACGGGCAGGCTGACACGAGAAGTGAAGAAACTGAAAAATCCAGGAGAAAGTACTCGGCTGAGACAGTTATCCATATCACCAAGGATGACTGGACGTACGTCGTATGCGGCAAAAACTTTGATCGGGCGATGGACATGCTCGTGGCATTTGTTTGGAGCAACGGGCTGAACATTCCAGTTAGCCAAGGCGTTGAGATATACGCAGAAGACCCAGCTCAGTTGAAAAGCTTTGCGACCCATAGTTTTGACTCGCAAGCGACGCTCTTGGTTGACTGGGCTCAGATGAAGAATAAGGTTAACGAGTTCCTAAGCTCAGGATTGAAGCGGTGCAAACCTAGAAAGGACTTGCTGATACGGCTAATGCCGCTCATCTGGCATGGCCAGACGGAAGACGCTTGCAAACTGTTAGCTAGGATCCCGGACAAGTTCATTAAGAACGTAGATCATATAGTTGGCTTGATAAATTACTTGTCAAAGCAAAGCCCTTACATACCAGATTACTCTGTCAGAAAGGCAAATGGCGAGGGATACCCCTTAAGCACGGATGATGGCGAAAAAGATGCGCCTATCTCTAAACGGAAAAAGGGAGGCATGAGCTGGTCTAAAACTGGCTCGGCATCGTTGGCGGCAGTTAGCGCGTTATTGATCAACCAGGAGCTCGAAGGATACTTGGTCAATGGCAAGGTGACGCTGGATATGCCAGGGAAGAAGGTTTAGGCCATATTTGTGTAAACGCACAAAAGCCCGCCGATGTCGGCGGGCTAAAGTTTTATGTATATGGAATTCGACAGGAACGTATATAATTATAGATATTTGCTATAAAAATCACAATTTATTATCAATGATGATATGAAATAATATTACGAAATTTTACATCAAGAATCTCACAGGTTTAAACAATAAAGATTTAGACTCTGCGGTGATTATCTACAGAGATTACTGTCCCCAAAAGCAGTAAATAGTAGTTAATTTAACATCAACGTGCCATCCAAAATCCAAGCTGATATAAAATAATTTTTCAAGTTTGATAATGTTTCTCTTGTGAAAACATCTACAAATCTTTCGTCTAATTCGTCAAATAATTTATCAAAGATTGATCTGTAACTAATAAAGTTTGGGGCAAGAGGTTTGATATGTGAATTTGAAAAAACATAAAGTTTATAAAAACTTGCGAAACTCATTACATGGAGATGGACATTTCTGTTATCTCTTTTCAGAGTGTCCAATATAATTAAACCACCGGAGTAGTAGTCGCCATAGCGCTTCAAGTATTCGTCTAAATGTTCATCGTTCACACCTGTGAATTTCTGGATATTTGCCCTAAACTCGTCAGTTGCGACAAACTTGGGTGTGAATTCTCTAGGAAACTTTATATGAATGTGTTTTGTCGAATACCAGGGGTTGGGTTTCGATCTTCTTCCGTAGTTCGGATTTGAGTATGCCGTGGATTCTTTGGGCAACCAACTTATCAAAGGTTGGCTGGATTCTTGAAACCGCCAATTTGTCTCAGCAGGTTTTACCCAAGACTGAGCGCTTAGTATCGCTCTGATTTGCAGTAAAAAACAGTCTGGGGCTACTACGCGAATATCGATATCATCAGCGATGTGAGGGTATTTCTCTGGATTATTCGCTCTGGCTAGCTGAGCTTCATCGCGCTTTATCTTTAAATGGCATAGGATGCGAGTGTCGAAATATTCGTAAACATTTAAGTGCCATTCATAAATTTTAGGCACTTTCAACACGTTTATAAATAAGTCCGCGTTGTTCAGAAGCTTTTCAATGCTTTTTGTTACGTGTTCGCTTTGGCTCAAGTATGTCTCGTCTTCAGTTTCGTAATAGTCGGAGTAAAGGCAGGAATGCACTATACCGGTTGACGTATAGCCGCTAATGCCAGACACTTCCTTGAGATGATAGGGTATTTTGCAATAGCCCTCTTTTTCGTATTGCATTTGATAGCAACCAGTGAGAATGGATTCAAATGAAATGCTGGTCAGATTGACTGATGACAATGAACTGTTCATAACGTTTCCTTTCTGCAATAGAATTGGATTTTAGTGCTTGCATGTTTTGTATTGAAATAAAGCGACAATTGTTTTCACTTGGAGCTTGAGAGAAAAGCGCAGTTCTTGTCACTCATTGAAATAGCATGATTCTGCCATAAGAAATCCATAAAGGCCATAAAATCAAAATTTTGATTAAGCTCTGCGAAATGGCCTGACATTAGGCTGAAGCCATTTGCTTTCTGGATGATGGTTTTATAGCAGAATCATTTTCATTACATTGTCTAATGAGCTATTGTTTCGGCCATAATCCATGTTGTTTGGAAATAAAACTTATAAGTCAACATATCGCGCTCGTAAAAATTAACTGCAAATTTCTCATTAAAATGATCACAAAAATTTCCTATCAAATCACTATGCACTGCGTGATCTATTATGCCGTGCGTCTTATCAAAAAGATCATTTTTATATTTATTAGAAAGCATCATGATTTCATCATAATCGTCCATGAAATTTTCATCTATTAAATGTTTGATTGCTTTTAATCCGCTTATATATTGCTTGTTGTACACAATTGTTAATTTCTCGGCCTCTTCATCATCTATATCTAGAATTATCTTGATCTTATCCTTGAAGTCATCTCCAATAAGGAGTTCATATTTGCATTGTTCCATTATTTGCTCTATCTTACCAGAGCTGACTAAGGATTGGAGCTCTGAACTAAACAGACCGGAATCCACAAGATGGAATTCTATATCGTCAGCAATATGTTGATATTTTATTGGGTTCCCGTCTTTTATGTTTCTTTGATTTTTTTGTACAATGCGCAATTTATCTGATATTCCTATGTCTTCATATGTGCAAACATTCAAGTGCCAATCGAAAATTCGGTGCATATCCTGCTGCAAAAAATATTCTGAGTTTGCCATAAGCTTTTCTATATTGTCTTTTGCAAGGTTGCATTGATTCGCATACGATTCATCGGGAGCTTCATAAAATTCTGGGTAATAGCAGGTGTGAACTGCGCCTCTTTTAGTGAATCCTACAATCCCAAGTGTATCTTTAAGGGAATTTGGAAGTTTTGTATAATCATCTTTATACTTCAACTTATAGCATTCAGACATAATAGCTTCAAAAGCGGCGCTCGTCGAAACATTGGAAAACAAATTGTCGTGGTACGGATGTATAATGTCCAGAAAGTCCATGTTATCTCCTTTCGTGTTGCCATGGTTTATATTAAACTGTAGAAGGCATCGATGAACAATGCCTAGATGCCTAGAAAATGCCGCTTCTGAGCACGCACGCCAGCAAGCAATTATAGGCGTAGAACATTACTGAATGCAATACAAAGCAAGAAACCCAAGAAACCAAATACATATCCCCGAACCCCAGATGTCAGGCATAAAACGTGCTACTGCAAGCTGGGAGAAAAGCAAAAGGCAACCCCAAAGGGGGGGAATCCCGTCGTGCCGACGGTCTTTGGCAACGAACGCAGATGTCGGGTTGGGAGGTTCTTCTTGCCAACGCTTTTTGCTCTTTTTGTCTAAAATATGGCTCATCTACTCGCCTGACTTAAATGCCACCTGTACCGCTCGGCTTGGCGATAAATATAGACTAAATCGTAACGTTCGCAAGCATAGCATAAGCTGCACACTTAGGGAAAAACTTCGAAAACGACTCCAGATGTTTTCCATCCCAATGATTTTGTCTTTTTCTCTTTTGACGCAAATACAAATTGCCAAACGTTTAGCATAGCTAAATGTATAAAAAAGGAAACAACCCCCAGGATCGAAATCCCGTCGTACCGGCGGACTTTGGTAATAATTACAAGAGAGTATTCCAAAGGTTTTCCATCCCAAACGCTTTTGTCTATTGCACTGGAGCACTTCGATCAACCCAAAGCCCCGATCGAATTTACAACCCCCAGGTTTCCATGTTAAAGCCATCGTTATTCTCTATTCAGATTTAACATAAATACATTTGATATAATATGTTCATTCAATAACAAAGAAG
>JAISWZ010000054.1 GCA_031270945.1 Clostridiales bacterium
ATCCATCCGGTCCCCGAAAAAAGGTATATTCTTCAGGACGCAAGCTACCTTAATGAAGTATGAGAGCGAGTTGTTCATCAAGAAAACCAGATTATCCCATTTAGGATTTCCCCATATTGAAGCCGCCGCAGTTAGCGCCACTGGTCTGTTGATTTCAGACACGCCCCAAATATGCAGAAGAAATACTTGCGCATCCAAGGGCTCTATTAAGGCGCTTGCGACGCTTGCGCTAGTTGCCAATCGAATTATCATGTTATCGCGCATTTCTTTCATAGATTTAAGCCAAACGTCTTTGCTCCCTTTTCTGGACACAGACTCAAATAGTGATTTAAAGCATGCTTCGCCGTCAAACCCGTCTTCCCCTGTGTAAGGGATGAACCCGCCATTTTGCCAACCCAGATGGAATGCTCCGTTTATTCTAGGGATAATTTCTTGGTTTAGAGTTAAAAGAGCATACAGATACGACACTACGCTACTCGCGTTTACTGAGCTTACTGCCAGCCCTCTGTCAGCCAGTTTTACAATCGCGCTATTGCTTTGCGCGACGTGGCGTGGAACAGTTATCCTATTCCAAGTGCCGCCTTCGCGAAATGCCAACACCACTTTTTCGATTCCAGTCTTTCGGTTGACCAATATCCCTTCTATCGTTAATTGCTGGTGGCAAACGAGGATAAGCTCCCCGCGTTTGGTCAACTTCCATATCCCATTTTCGTCTGTTTCCCATTTGCCTGTATGCAGGGCCAATGCCTGGCCTTTAAACGCCGTTAGCGGCCCCTTGTCGATTTCGTGGTTTGGATTTTGGGCGAATTGCTTCTTGCGTGAATCTTTTATCTCTAGCGCTTGATAGCGGGTGATCTCAGTCAGATCCGCCTGCGTTTCAACATCTCCTGCAACGTTCGCAATCAAGGCCTCATCTTCCTCGTGCAATCGGTCAAGTCCCTCCATCTCGGCAAAAGAGATGGCATCTGCAATGTGGTAATCCTGGTTGTCTTTCATTCTTTGCCCTTTCTAGGCGAAACTGCCAACTACCTGGAGAACTCAGATTGCCCATTAAATACCTTTAAGCTTGTATCCCAAAATTCGTCAAGCACCGAAAAAGTCCACATCAATGCTTAAACTTCGGACTTTTCCGGTGCCTCATAATTAAATTTTTTACAAGCTCTTAAGCTCCAGGCCCATATAGATTTTCCCTGTAGATTTGCGCGTTTTTGTGTACCCTAAGGAAAGGAGCCCTGCGCTAAGTTCATTCTGGCTTTTCGCGGTTTCGCCCTTGGATCTTGCGTAATCCTGATAGGCCGCGAATAAGTCGCTTGCCTTTGCGAAAAGCTCAGGACTGCAATCGCAACAAGTTTCGATGAATTCAGAGAGCCATTCGTTTTTTGGCACCCAAGCCTCATTTTCTTCCGCGACGCACTTCGGAAGTTGGCCGAGGCTGAAGTTTTGCGCGATATAACGCCTCGTTCCTTCAAGCATCCAGCTGAGCACGGCGCCTCCTGCATCTTCGAACAACACTCTTCCATAATTCAGGATCACGCCTTGGCCCACGAACGACGCGCGGAATGGCAGGACAAGTATCCTTCTCTCTGTGTCATTGTCAAGGTTGCGAATGTAGTTGTTCGTATGCAGGATAATCGTATGAGACGGCTTAAAGTCAATCGGAGGGCAATACTTGGCGTCGCCGTGAATATCGTTGGCTGAGACCAGCATTTTCAAAGCGTCTGCGTCAAGCCGCCTCTCGCTGCCAAACTCATACATCAAAACGAGCCTCTCGCCTTTCAGGGTTGCCAATTCAGGGCCTCTATACTTTTTTCCGCCCAAGAGCATCACTTCGGACGAGAGCAAGCCTGAGTAATCGCCCAAGACCATTTGCTGTGAGTTCAAGTAGGTTGACTTGCCACTGCTTCCTGGGCCTAAGGCAAGCACCATCATCTCATTGTCGATTCTCCCCATCAGGCACATTCCTGCTATGCTCTGCATGAACAGCTCAAGCTCTTTGTCGTCGCGTGTCAGTTGCGACATAAATGTGCGCCACTTGTCCATGCCTATATCGCTTGGGGAAACCGCTGTCATTTTCGTTATAAGGTCAGCTGGGTTATGGGGGCGAGACTCTCCTGTGCGCAAATCGATTGTTCCTGCTGGCGTGTTAAGCAGAAACGGATCCGCGTCAAATTCCTCCGGTTGTGCTAAAATGCGGTGTATCGCATCCTTCATGGCGTGTTCAATGCCGGCAAAGGTGCACATTTTTTTGGCCATGGATAGGAACGCTTTAGCCTCCGCCTTTTCAGCTTTTTCTTCCTGAAGCGCCAGAGCGTTCTTTTCCTCGTCAAATGTGCGGTTTCTGATCGCTTTCGCTACTTCTAATTTCCTTCGCTCGACCTTCTTGTCATGCTCATCCATTCTTTTCTTAGCCTGATCATACTGCTCCATTCCGAAGCTAGTAAACACGGATCTTGCTCTTATATCGTCTTGCTCCCAGCGCTTACCTGTAAAAAAAATAAACCCGCCCATCGGCTTGCAGTGCCTGACAATCGGTTTGAGAACTCGCGTGATTAGCAATCCTTGCTGAATTTCCGTCATCAGCTCAGGATCAAGGCTTATCCCTTCGAAAAACGAGGGATCTAAGAGATTATTATCCATATATTTCGGTATCCTTTGGTCAAGCGTTTCTTTCGAGGAACTGATGTCATTTTTAGTCTTGCTCTCTTCTTGGGAATCTTGGTTATCTATCATCTTTTGCCCTTTCTGGCTGGCAGCTTTGCTGTCGCCCCTATCGTTGTAAAATGCATGCGATGCTTTAAAGCGCGGATTTTCCGGTGCGCTAAGATTAATTTTGGATATGCTCTTGGCTGACACTGGAAATGCATCTCTTCCTGCCGCTACACAGATTTAATTACAAACTTTTCAGAACGCATATCATTTAGGCCTATCGAATCTGAGGTAAAATTGTCTTCAATCGGCAAGTTCCCATAACTTGATATCCACTTTTCATTTCTCGGCAAGCTAGCCTACAAGGCTCATCTCACTTTAAATTCAGCCATTCAAGACACGTTTATTTGTTCTCGATATATCATATATCAGCGTCCGCATTATGTCAAGAGTTCGATGCTATGTTTTTCTTCGAATCCTGTAGCCAAATTTTTTAATGGCGCTTGCTAATGGATGTCGGTTTTTGCTATAACTCATGTGTTGCTATTGATACGAAAAGAGCACCTTGGCGAGAGAATCCAAGAGCTGAGAAATCGAAAAGGCTGATGATGACTGCCATATCTAAAAAGATTGGCTTGACAGCAACATATGAATCAAATTATGCGCGTTTGTAAAGCCTGATAACAACGCCGAAAAACTCTGAAACTTCAGCTTATCCAAGGTTCGTTAAGAAATGGCGGCGCTGGGGTGACTCAATAGCGGCAGTAGATAAAACGAATAGACTAAGGTAAAACTTGGATTCAGCACTGAACTTTCTAGACTTGGTTCAGCCAGATCATCTATCTGCAATCGGCTACAACAAAAAATGGCGACCTGATCAAGGCCGCCATTTCAAACTTTATCAATAATTTCTCAAGACGCAAGAGTTCTAATTCGGATCGTATTATCTAGGAAAACTAATGTCCTAGTGATTAAAAATCTATGCTGACTATAAAGGGATCATATTAACCAGATAAAGCAAAACATTGCCTCACGTCAAATAATTATCGGCATAGTAATCGTATGCATTTGAAATCATGTAGCAATCTAAATAAGTTTAACTTTTTTTAATTAAATTAATAATTTAAATATCCCCACAATTCGTCGAAATCGTCAAACCTATAACTCCTAAAACTATAATTCGCAAGATCCGAGAATATGTATGCCTCACCAGTATACTTGTCAATCGCTAACTCATATCCAATATTCAACGAGTAGAATCTGTCGTTTTCAGACTTTATAGAAAGGTATGTAATAAATGTCCTGATAATATCCACAGGCGAGAGGCCGGAAGACTGAATGTCTAGGGAATCATCATTAATATATTTTTCCCCGGTTTCACTATATAAAGGCTCATATTTAAATTGGTTACCATAGTAATCTATGCCTTTTTCATATTCCTCAATGCATACTTCTCTGGCTCTTTCAATCGCCTCTTTCTCTGTCAGCGGCTTCGCGTCAGATGGGTACCTGCTCAACATTACTTGCGGTAGGCTTCTAAAATAATGGGCCTCAGGCTCTATGAACGGTTGCGTGTACGAGTAGGCTTTCCCGCCATACCACCCAACCTTGCAGCCAAGCGACTCACCGACAAACCGCACAGGCACATATGTATAATCATTGATTATCTTAGGGGCGACATCAAGCGTCACGTCCTTTCCGTTGACTTTAGCAACGGTATCCCCTATAGCAAGCTCAATTGTGTTTGCACCGTCTTTGATGGATACTTTTTTGGTCTCCGCGTTCCAGCCAACCTCAGCTCCAAGGGCTTCAGACACATGTCTCAAAGGCAAGAGCGTCCTGTCATTCTCCATGACGACATTAGAGTTCTTGATCAATGAGCCGTTGATTAACAAGGCTATATATTCATATGGAACATCCTCTTTCGTTTCGTCTGAATATTTAATCGAATAATGCCCAAGCGTTTTATTTTGGTCAAGATCAATGTAAGTACCATCCAAGTTAGTATCGGGCACTGCGGCCTGGACGGCAACCCCCATTGACAAAAGCATTAGGACAAACAGAGTGATCCCTAACATTCTTCTCATCACATTACCTCCTTTATTTTCTTGCAATCTCAAAAACAAGCCTCTTATGCAACAAACTCGCAATTCTTACGTGGAACATTTTGACGTTCTCGGTACCCTATGAAACTGACGTCATTTGACCGTAAACCTATAACTCACAGCTCAGAAAGGCAGAAAATACCATACCAATAGATATTTCTTAATGATAGCTACATAATTCAGACATTTTTTCCTTACCTATAATTCGCTTGTTCAAAAACTTGACTTATACGAATTTTGGCTTTGTTTTCTTGCATGAATTCTGGCACCTACCATTAAGCCGCTATATCTCATTTGAACAACCAGTCTTTAGCCAAACCACTCGGCCTTTCGGGCTCACAGTGCGATATATCATTCTTATGCTTAACATTGTCGAGAGCTGAATGCTGTATCCATTCTGCCTACAGCTCAAAACTTAAGGCATACGCTCACTGTACAAATATCAACACCCCTCCTAAATTTAAGATCACTGAAATCCTTGTCAGCATAGAGCGCTAACGCCTTGTCGCAATTGTTTTCACCTCCATTAATGGGATTCTAACTCAGATGCCATGGTTGGTCAATCAATCTTTGAATTTCACGTTTGAGTTGCGCCAAAGTTGACTTTACAGTATTACACGTAAAATCCATGCCTTGAGCTCAAACTGCTCAGTTCTCCAAAGTTTTTAATGCAATGCCTTGACTCATTAAAATGTATATTCATAAGCTTATATTTCGAAATATATTAATGCTTCTCGCATTCCGATCTTGATTTAAGAGCTTTTTTATGCTATGCTTTTCAGAAAGGAGGGCTTATCCCAGCGAGCGGACTGATAGCGTATCAATATTCATTGGGGGAGTGCTCAAAATGAGCAAGTATCTTAAAAAGCAGTGGAAATTACTAGCTTTGTTTTCCATTGCAGTGATCTTGGAAGACATCGTAGCCGTCTATGTGCAATTTATGAAAGGCGATGTATTGAATGCGGCAATTGGGCTTAACAGTGATGGCTTGCTCAAGTCAGCCATTTTGCTCCTGACGTTCAT
>JAISWZ010000058.1 GCA_031270945.1 Clostridiales bacterium
TTATAACAGACTTTTTGCACGATATCAAGGAGTGTAAACTTTACCCCGCGCCGGAATTTCGGGATATGCACTTATTAACAAGGCCTACGAATCTTATTCGTAGGCCTTTTGTGGCGCAAATAAATCAATATGCAGCTGCCAGACAGCTCGTTCGATCTCGCTATGCTAATTAACGATATCAAGCAAAGTTTCAACGATGGACTCAATCAGTCTCTCCAAAAACCTCCAAAACCGCTCCTTTTCCTTTCGGATCGTACCTCAAAATCTTCTGCCCTTGTTTTGTGTCGCAGACCAGGATATCTGAAGTGTACTTGTCAATCCAAAGCGAGACTTTCTCGTCTGTCTGCGCAAAGTAGAACCTGTCATTTCCCTCGACTGGCTCCAAGCTTTCGATAGCGTTGACAAGCCTGGTTCTCTCAGGGCTAACCATCGGGTACTCCTTTGCGATCCCTTCCCAAAGGGCGGTCCTCGCAGACTGCGCCGCTGTGCTTTCGGTATCGCTATAGCCTTCCGGGTACCTGCTAACCATGACATGGGGTATTCCTAGCAGGTAATACGGGCCTTCCTGGCTGCCTTGTGACCATTCCACGCTGCAGCCCATGGATTCAGCAATGAACCTTATGGGAACGTATGTGAAGTCGTTAATGATTTGGGGCGTTACATCCATCTCGGTAACTTTGCCGTTGATGTTCAGGATTTTGCTTCCTGTCTCCAAAGAAATGGTGCGATCTCCATCCTGTATCGCGATCTTGCGGGTGTTGCTATCCCAGCCGACTGTCGCTCCCAGTTTCTCGGATATGAGCCTTAGGGGAACAAGGCAGCGTCCGTTGTCCATAACGACGTTCGCGTTTTTGATTATTGAGCCATTTATAAAAAGGCCTGTGAACCCTTCGGAAACAGTCTCGAAAGTGCCATCAGGATGCCGGATCTGGGGTGGATTGGTGTCATTCAAGACAGACAGCCCCAAGATATTGGTGTAAGAGACGTCCCCTTTTCTTGTTATGCTAGAGCGCAACGCGTCAATCATTGTGCCCAAGCCGCTAGCCCCAGCCGACAAGCCGTCATAGTACGCATAGTTTCTCGAGTAGATCGCTCCCGTATATTTATTGAACAGGAAGGTCATGAATCCCTCGAATTGAAATGCGTAATATCGGCCAACGTCAGGCAGCTGCGTGATTTTCATGTTTCTGATAATGTCCAAGTTTTCTTTTATGGTCTGCAAATCTCTCTCATCCGATAACCTGGCGCTGCTCCACAACTCTTCTCTGTCATCGATAGCGGCGCTTAGCTCCTGGCTCAAGACATCCAAGGCGTATTCGCTTGTGTATCTGGATTTTATCTCTCCAATTTCGACGCATATCACCTTTATGTTATAGTAGTCCAGCATGTCTGACACTGATGACTGGACGCCAAACGCTTGCGGGATGTCGCTTGCTTGGACATAGCTTATTCCATCTATAACGCTTGGCTTAAAGTTTGATTCGACCGCTCCCAAACGCTCCAAAAGCGAATCTAGAGGGACATAGGCTTTGCCGTCTTGGGTTATGATTCCGTCTGAATGGACAAACGAGCCGTGCACCATCAGAAGCCAAGTTTCGGGCCTGTTTAGCGTGTTATAGTTCGGGAACGGAAACTGGTCAAAGCTGTAGTCAGGGTACAGCACATAACTGCCATTCAATGCAACGCTATTGTTTGGAGAAACACCAAATATCATTTCAGGCCCGCCAAGCAAAGCTGGATATGAGTCTAGAAACGCGTTAACCGCGTGATCGGTCGCGGCTTCGCTTGCCAAGTTGCCGACCGCCGTAAACCCAACATGTTTTCCCAGCGGAAACATGGTTTGAAACTCGGCCTTGGAGATTTCCTTCCCGTCGATGAAGTACGTCTCGGTCAACTCTTTCCCGGAATTCAGATCTGTTCTGGAATAGCTTGACGTTAGAGAGCCTTTTTCTATCACCTTAAAGCTTTTGTCTATCTGCCAAATCTTGCAGCTCAAAGAATCTCCACTGTTGCCTGTTATAACGCTTATTCCACCGTCAGGGTTTTCGTAGAGATAGACACCATTGATCTCTTTAATGGGAACCGTGGCCTTTAGCTGGACTTTTCCGCCCTCAAGCGTGTACACGTCCACTTTGTTGAACTTCGTTACAAGCTCAGGGATGCCGTTTCCATCAATGTCATGCAGCGCGGCATACCACATTTCGTCAGTCAGGAACTCCTTGTAGAACGCCTTCCATTGGTCAGGCGGCAGGGGTGGATCAAATGGGTTGAAAGTCGTTAGGGCAGAAATCAGGAAAACACAGATGGATAAGAGCAGATGGGACATTCTATCAACACCTTTCGATTAGTGGGAATGGGGCAAGCATTGCATGCGCTGATTCAGACCACGGTTTATCGTAACAGATCGATGGATTCAACCCATGGGCATCATTGACGCAGACATGTCAACGAATCATCAGCTGGAATTCAACCCATAGGCGTAAACAAAGCTTAAATTCCATGGTCGAATTTGGATATATGTAGCGCCAGCGCAGCGAGCTTACTCTGTTAAATAGACGCAAAATCCTGGTCCATATTCCAGGCAGTCACGAAACAAACTTTAAAATTTCATAGCATTGTCACATGATTGCTTGCCATTGCTTGATCTGTCGCATTCTTTCGCCCAGGTGAGTAAACAAAGGTTAAATTCCATGGTCCAATTTGGGATTAAAGCAAAAATATTTACTTAATCGACCATGGAATTTAATAATGCAAAGCCGTTACTCCGGCACTTCACTGGCATTGATCTTTCCTGGATATAGGCCCATAGGGTAGGGACTCTGGCTAACTTTAGCGCCAGCGAACTTTAGCTTTCCTCGCAGGGGAGCCGATCCTCTGAATCCTGGCGCTTTTTCTTTTCTCAACTCGCGCCGCTTTTCCTTTATCGACCATGGAATTTAACCCTGCCAATCCCGGCTCTCCAGCATATCGCCGCGCCTAATCATACCCAAATATAAGCCACATAGGGTAGGGGATCCACCTAACCCCAGCGCCTTCAAGCCTTCCTCGCAGACACTCCGCCCCTCGCTCCGCCTAAAATCGCATCCAGATCAGCGGCTCCGCCCTATCCCCCAACCCAGCGGCCCAACCCCCAATCAGCACCGCTTACCCCCATAATTCCGCGCTCAACTTATCTAAAAACCTGCTTATTACCCTATCTACGCGCCTCCAGTGCACTCACCGCACCGCTGCCCTGCCTCCCATCCCACTCAACCACTTCCCAACGATTGATCAGGAGCGTCATTGCGCCCGCCCCAAACTTGCCAGGCCTTTCACAAGCAAAGTGATCTCCTCATCCATAAGTCAGCATAATCAATGGTTTTTAAACCGAAATCGGTGTCCTAATTCCATAATAAGCATGCCTAAATAACACTCGCTAAAACTTCGAGCATCAAAATTTTGACTACTGATCATCAATCGAGTGTAAAGACAGGTTTTTGGAGAAAAGCTATAATAGATTTAGCCGAAGGCCCCTGCCGTTAGTCGAAATGACGCGATAAAGAAGAGCCTTGAGGCCTAATATCTAAATCGAGGAGGCAATACGCTGTGAAAAGCAAATTGTTTTTGAGCATTATTTCTCTTTTGCTTGTGGCAAGCATCATCGGATGCGCCCAGGCCGCGCCAGCATCCACAAAGAGCGCCAAGCTGGTTGTAGGTTTCGCGCAAATAGGGCAAGAGTCAGGCTGGCGCGATGCTGAGACAGCTTCCATCCAGTTCTATGCAGGGCAAAATCTTGACACCATCGACCTGAAGTTCGCTGACGCGCAACAGCAGCAGCAAAACCAGATCAAAGCCTTGAAGTCCTTTATCGAAATGGGAGTGGACGTAATCGGCCTTGCCCCAGTTGTGGAGACTGGATGGGACGCTGTATTCGCAGAAGCCAAAGAGGCGAAGATTCCGATTATCCTTGTAGACCGCATGGCGAAAGTTGATGAGAGCCTTTACGCTACATTTATAGGATCAGACTTCATACTTGAAGGAAACAACGCAGCTATTGAAATGTCAAGGCTTATTGGCGGAAGTGGAAATGTTGTGGAGCTTGAGGGAACTGTGGGAGCGTCTGCCGCAAACGATCGCAAGACAGGTTTCCATGATGAGCTTGCTAAGAACCACACTGGAATCACAATCCTTGCATCCCAGACTGGCGACTTTACCAGGGCAAAGGGCAAAGAGGTAATGGAAAGCTTCCTTAAGACCTACGAAGGCCAGATCAACGGCGTATACGCCCACAACGACGACATGGCTCTTGGCGCAATCGAAGCCATCAAAGAAGCAGGGCTTAAGCCAGGCGTAGACATCAAAATAGTCTCTGTTGACGGAGTTAGGGGAATATTTGAGGCGATGGCAGCTGGAGAGGCTAACGTAACCGTAGAGTGCAACCCCCTTCTTGGGCCTCAGTTCTTTGACGCAGCCGCAAAGCTTAAAGCTGGCCAGACTGTAGACAAGTGGATCAAGTCAGACGAAGGCGTATACCGCTCTGAGACCGCTGCCGCTGATCTTCCAAACAGAAAATACTAAAAGCAATTAAAAAAATTACTACGCGAGAACGCGCTCGCGTGTTAGTAATGCATGTTAGTTTCGTGTTGCTAGAGAGGGAATTCAGTCTCTTTCAAGCATACATATGTGGCCTAGTGCATATCCCAAAATTCCCTAAGTGGCGCAGAAAAGTCATGCGATGCTTCTACGCGTTACTTTTCAAGCCCTAAAATAAATTTTGGGATATGCTACTGGCCCATGAGAACCCCCCACCGCCTATGCGGCGGGGGGTTCCTGCGTTATATAAGAGCATATCCCAAAATTATATCCGAGGCAGCGGAAAAATCCGGCGTTGAAGCGTTCGCCAGGATTTTTCCGCCGCCATTTCGGAATTTTGGGATATGCACTAAGGAGAGTGCGCAATGCCAAATGCAGAGCCTGTCATTACAATGCGTGGCGTCAAGAAAAGCTTTCCTGGCGCAATGGCGCTTAAGGGCGTGGACTTCACGTTGCAAAAAGGTGAGATCCACGCTCTTTTAGGCGAAAACGGGGCCGGAAAGTCTACGCTGATCAAGATCCTGACTGGAGTTTACGAGAGGGATCAGGGAGAAATATTGCTTGATGGGACGCCGATCCATCCAAGAAATCCTCAGGATGCCCAGAAGATCGGGATCAGCTGTGTGCACCAGGAAATAAATTTATGCCCCAACCTGACTGTCGCGGAGAACATCTTTATCGGAAGAGAGCCCATGAAGTTTGGGGCTATTGACTGGAAAACGGTAAACAAGAAGTCTTATGAAATTATGAAGGGGTTCGGGCTTGACATTGACGTGACAAAGACCGCTGACAGCTACTCCGCCGCTATACAGCAGATGGTTGTCATAGCCAGGGCTACGGAGATATCGGCAAAGGTTTTGGTGCTGGATGAGCCTACATCGAGCCTGACAGCTGTAGAGGCAAAGAAGTTGTTTGACACGATGCGGGCTTTGAAGGAAAAAGGGGCTGGAATCATATTTGTGACGCACTTCTTGGATCAGGTCTACGAAGTGTCGGACTCGATAACCATACTTAGGGGCGGAGAATATGTAGGAACCTACAAGGCTTCAGAGCTGCCAAAGATTGAGCTGGTAGCGAAGATGATAGGGAAAGAGTACAAGGAGCTGGACGAGGCAAATGTTCGGTCTGGAAAGGCCGTTTCTGGCGAGCCGTTTTTGAGCGTTGAAGACGCTTCTTCCTCGGAGATATCTGATGTATCCCTGGTAGCCAGGAAGGAAGAGGTGCTTGGGCTTTCAGGTCTTTTAGGCTCAGGCCGGACAGAGATAGCCCGGATGATCTTTGGCGTTGATCCGGCTTTAAGCGGGACAATAAAGGTGAAAGGCCAGAAAGTGAAGATCAAGAGCGCATTGTCAGCCATGAGGCTTGGGATGGCGTTTTGCCCGGAGGAGAGAAAGAAAGAGGGCATAATAGGAGACCTGTCAATTCGAGAAAACATAGTCTTGGCCTTGCAGGCCAAGAGGGGGATTTTTCATCTGGTACCTAGAGCTGAGGCAGAGCGGCTGGCGGATTTGTACATTGAGAAGCTGGCGATAAAAACCCCAAGCAGAGAGCAATCAATCAAGAACCTATCTGGAGGGAACCAGCAAAAGGCTATAGTGGCCAGGTGGCTGGCGGCAAACCCGGAGCTTTTGATACTGGATGAGCCGACTAGAGGAATAGACATAGGAGCGAAGGCGGAGCTTCAAAAGCTGGTGATCACTCTGGCTGGAGGCGGGATGGCCATCATATTCATTTCCTCCGAGATAGACGAGATGCTACGGTGCTGCCAGAGGATGGTTGTTTTGCGGGACAAATCGATTGCTGGAGAACTGGACGGAGACATTTCTGAGAGCAGGATAATGAGCTTCATAGCGGGGGGCGCGGACAGTGCAAAAAGTTAAGAGGCTAAGCCAAAACCAGATATTCTGGCCGCTCGTGGTGTTTGTGTCCATCTTGCTCCTTAATGGCATCGCCACAAAGGGCGCTTTTTTCGAGTTCAAGATCGTGGACGGCCATCTGTACGGGCGAATTATAGACATCATTAGAAACGGCGGGAAGCTGATGATCCTGGCCATAGGCATGACCATGGCATTGGCTACCGGAGGCACTGACATATCTGTCGGATCTGTCATGGCCATATCAGGGGCTGTCGCCTGCAGCATTGTCGATGGCAGGATATTTCCCGGCCTTGGTGGAAACGCCGGGGTTGCCATAATGATGGCGCTTCTGGCTGGGCTTGCTTGCGGGGCTTGGAACGGCTTTCTTGTGGCAAAGGTAAAAATGCAACCAATCGTGGCTACCATGATACTTCTTGTGGCAGGGCGCGGGATAGCCCAGCTGATAACGCAAGGGAAGATTGTCACAATCGGGATCAATCCCGCTATAAATCCCATAAACCCAAGCATCTACTACTTTATAAACGGCGGGTACATATTGGGTCTCCCGTTCCCCTTGATGATAGTCATATTTTTCTTTCTTCTGGCTCTATTGTTCACCAAGAGAACGGCCTTCGGCCTTTTTGTCGAGTCCATCGGGGTCAACAGCGCCGCATCCTCCTTTACAGGAATAAATGTTGATCTGGTCAAGCTTTTGATATACACTTTTTCTGGATTCATGGCGTCGGTCGCCGGGCTCATTGAGAGCGCCGGCATCAAGGCTGCCGACTGCAACAACGCGGGGCTTTTGATAGAGCTGGACGCCATTCTTGCTGTTGCGGTAGGCGGAGGCTCATTGGCTGGAGGCAGGTTTTCAATCGCTTCCAGCATAGTAGGGGCGCTGATCATTCAAAGCGTCACAACATCGCTTCTCGCAATGGGGGTTGTCCCTCAGGCCGCTTTGGTTGCCAAGAGCTTGGTTGTCATAGCCATTTGCCTGGCCCAGTCCAAGAGCTTCAAAGAAGCCATAAGCTCGCGCTTTCGGAAGGGGGCGCAAGCATGAAAAAGAACTTCGCCCTTATTGTCACAGGCCTCCTGTTCGCCCTTCTTTTTGGCGCTGGAGTGGCTGTCTACGGCTTCAAGCTTTCAACCTTCCTTAACTTGTTCAACACCAACGCCTACCTGATCATAGTTTCTGTAGGAGTGACCTTCGTCCTACTTACAGGCGGCATTGACATTTCGGTAGCCTCAAACGTGGCATTCACCTGCATGTTCCTGGCTGTTACCATGAGAGCTGGGCTTAGCCCTCTTCTTATGATACCCCTGGCTCTGGCTGTTGGCACAGGCGCAGGGCTCTTGATGGGGTACCTGATCCAGAACTTCAACCTTCAGCCGTTCATTGTAACCCTGGCAGGGCAGTTCTTCCTAAGAGGGCTTTGCGCTGTCATAAGCACTGAGTCAATAGCCATATCAAACAGCTTTTACACCTTCATGTCACTTGGCAAGATAACGCTGGGAAGAGGCAACAACATATATTTTTACGTTTTCATAGCGCTGGCCATACTTGCCGGAGCGGGGTTCATCTTGAACTTCACCAAGTTCGGAAGAGGCGTTTACGCCGCCGGAGGCAGCGAGCAAAGCGCTCTGCTGATGGGCCTTCCCGTGAAGAGGATCAAAACGCTGGTCTACGCCGTTTCAGGCTTTTGCGCCGCCTTAGGCGGCGTGGTCTACAGCTTTGGAACCCCAGCCGGCTACTCCCTTCAGAACATGGGCCTTGAGATGGACGCCATCTCTTCCGCTGTGATCGGCGGAACCCTTCTTTCGGGCGGCGCAGGAACAGTAGCCGGAACTACCCTTGGCGTTCTGATCCAGGGCATAATACAAACAAGCGTGACGTACCAAAACCTGAACACCTGGTGGACAAAGGTCATGAACGCGGCCTTGCTGTGCGTGTTTATCGCCATCCAAAGAGTCCTTGCGGCTCGGGCCGAAAAGGCGAAAACTGCTAAGCCCGCGATTTCAAAAGCGTGATTTGGCAGTTATTGATCTTTTGATCTTTTGCTCTTGATCTTTTAATTAAAATCTATAAAAAAGGCGGGCGGCGCTATTGCTATGGCTCCATAGAAACCTCATAAGCAGAAAGTTCCAGAGGAGAGTAACCCTCTCCTTCATACTGATAGCGCTGCTCCCTTTTATCATCTTCACTGTTGTCGTAGGCAGCATATTCATTTCCCAAGCCCAAGACACTGCGATCAGCAACCTGGCCCAGCTTATAATACACATAAGCGACAGCATGGACGTCTACATCACAGGGCTTGAAGACATGATGGACTATGTGGCGGCAGAGACTTTGGACGCCAGGCCTCCAGGGAGCATGAGCGATGAAAGGTGGCGCTCGTCTGAGCGGGAGATCTCGAAGACCCTGGCCAGCATGGCATCGTCGCACCCCCAGGTCGCTGGGATACTTGTGGCCTTCGAGGATGATCGATATGTAGGTACAGGCATGTCCCGCATATCCCGGGACTCATTCGCCGACGAGAACTGGTACCAGGCGGCTTGCGCTGATCCTGAGAAGCTGGTCATGGTCTCTGACGTGTCTGGCAGAAATATAGTCACAAAGAAAGACTACAGCGTGGACGGAGTCTTTGTCATAGCCAAGGCCATCGATGACGGCAATGGCGGGATTCTTGGCGTGATCATGCTTGACATAAAGCACGAGCTGATACGCGAGTCCATATCCAGCGTAAGCATAGGAAGCCAGGGCTTCGTATACGTCATAGACTCCAATGACAATGTTGTGTACACCCCGGTAAACGACATAGTTTACCGGATAAACCCCGAATGGCTGAGATCAAACGGGTTTCAGCCTTTGTCTGTGGCGATAAGAGGGACGGCGTTTCACATAAGGTGCAACTCCAGCGAGTATTCCGGCTGGAGGACGGTAGGCGTCTTTTCCTTGGACGAGGTTATGGGAAGCGCCAACTTCATCTATTACGTGCTTTTGGTCTTCATAATAGGGATTACAATAGTTGTTATTTTTATCTCCGTCATGATCGCGGGATCTGTAACAAAGCCCATAAGCAAGCTTCGGGCCCTTATGCAAGAGGCTGAAGCCGGAAACCTGGACGTTAGGTTCCAGTACCGCCAATCCGACGAGATAGGGGATCTGGGGCTAAGCTTCAACCACATGCTTGACCGGATCTCCCAGCTTATCCAGAGGGTGTACGAAGAGCAGCAGAGCAAGCGGGAAGCGCAGCTAAAGAGCCTTCAGGAGCAGATCAAGCCGCACTTTCTCTACAACACCCTTGACACCATAGCCTGGATGGCCAGAAACGGCAAGACCGACGAAATAGTGAAGATGATAGAGGCCATAACCAGCATGTTCAGGATAGGGCTTAGCCATGGGACTGACTTCATAAGCCTGAAAGACGAGATCACCCATGTTACAAACTACATGTACATCCAGGGGATCAGGTACAAGAACAAGCTGAGCTACGAAATAGCCATAGATCCAAAGATTTCTGACTGCATGGTGCCAAAGCTGATTCTTCAGCCTTTGGCTGAAAACGCGATATACCACGGCATCAAGCTCAAGAGGAGCGGGGGCCGGATAGACATAACTGGAGGATTCAGCGAAAGCGGCGAGGACATTTGGCTTGCCGTGAAGGACAACGGGGCTGGCATGAGCGAGGAAAGGCTTGAGAGCCTGAACAAGGGCTTGAGGGACATTGCTGAGGGATCTGAGCACAGGGAGAGCTTTGGCGCGTTCTACATCCAAAGAAGGCTTTCTTTGAGCTACGGGAGCTCTTACGGTTTGCGTCTTTCAAGCAAACTTGGCGAGGGGACTACCGCTGTGATAGAAATGCCGTACAACAAAAACTAAGCGCAACGCGCTTGAGTTGGGTTTGTCCGCGAGCGGACAAACTTTAAACAAAAGAAAAAAAAATAAAATAAATTAAAAAAAAAACAAATCTTTCTAAATTCGGAGGCACACATGCTGTACAAGACTCTTGTTGCCGATGATGAAGAGATCATAAGGGAAGGCCTTGCCCAGCTTTTGTCAACTGATCCGGAGCTTGACATAGCTGCCTTGGCCGAAGACGGGGAAGTCGCTTTAGACATGGCTCACAAGCACATGCCTGACCTGCTGTTTGTCGATCTAGACATGCCGTTCATGAATGGCCTTGAATTCATTGAGAAGTTGCAAGCCGTCCAAAGAGGGTCGGCGATAATCATAATAACTGGCTACGATGATTTCGCTTATGTCCAGAAAGCGCTGAAACTTGGGGTTTTCGACTATCTTCTCAAGCCTGTCATGGAAGAGTCGCTAAAAGACGTGGTTTCAAGGGCTAAGAGCTGGCTGGCTGAGAACCAGAAGCACGTGAACTACCAGAAATGGGCTAAGATGCAGATATCAAAGAACATCCAGGCTTTGAGGTCAGCTTTTCTGGTCAACTGGCTGTTGGGGCGCTTTAGCCAAGAAGAGATAGATGAGCAGATGGAGTACCTGGATCTGAAAGTGACATTTCCATGCCTCCTTGCGGTGGCTAGCATAGTGCCAAAAGACCAGAAGGCGTATCTAAAGAGCGGGTGGGACGACAACCTGCTTTATTACGCGGCGGAAAACATTGCGGTCGAGGTTTTTGAGCCTTACGGCCCGGTCTGCTGCTGCAGGAGCGACTCAGGGGAGCTGGTGGTGATCTCCCAAGCCGCTGGCGAGGAGGAATCCGGAAAGCTTGGATTTCTCATAGACAGGTACCTGCCAGCCAAGTCAGTGGTCTCCCAAACCATTTGCAACTCCAGGGAGCAATTGAGCGAGCAGTACCTTACGGCATTGGAGAGGCTGAAATCAAGCGTGAAATGCTCCGACCTTGTAAATGACACAATGAAGTTCATTGAGACCAACTACATGCAGCCAGGCCTTTCCCTTCAGGCCACAGCTGAGAAGCTGTACGTGTCGCCTGAGCACTTGTGCAGGATATTCAGGAGGGAGACAGGAAGCACATTTGTTGACTACCTGACCTCAACCCGCATAAGAAAGGCCACAGAGCTCCTTTTGAACAGCGACTTGAAGATCCACGACATAGCAAGCGATGTAGGATACTCCACACAGCACTACTTCTCTGTCATCTTCAAGCGGCTAATGGGAGTTTCTCCAGCTGAGTACAGAAAGAGCAAGAAGACGGATTTGATGTAAAGATAGAAAAAGAAAAATAAAAAAAACAAAAACAAAAAAAATAAAAAAACAAAACAAAAAACAAAAAAAACCAAGCCTTACCTAAAGGAGCGCATCCATGAAAGCCATGATTGCCGCATTGTTTTTATTGTTGGTCCTGGGGGTTCCCGGCTGTTCTGACGGCGGAAACCTTCCGCAGATAGAGCATCTCATAGGCGTGTCCCAGGCAAACATGCGGGAGCCATGGCGGCTTGAGCTGGTGCGGGAGCTCAAGGAAGAGGCCGCGAAATACCCTGAGATAAGGCTTGTCTTCACTGACGCGACCCAAGACAGCGAAAAGCAGCTGCAAGACATAGCCAGGCTCATGGCCTACGGGATAGACCTGCTTATCATATCCCCAAGCGATGTGGAGACCCTGACGCCAGCCATAAGCGAAGTGTACAGCAAGATCCCGGTAATTGTGCTGGACCGGGTGGTTGAGGGATATGACTACACATTGTTCATAGGCCCTGACAACGAGGTGATAGGCAAGCAGGCTGGAGAGGCCATATCAAATCTGGCGAAGAGTGCTGACTTCAAGATCTTGGAGATCCGGGGAGTGGACAACTACCTGTCAAGTGCGGCCAGGAGTCAGGGTTTGATGGGGGTTATAAAAAACTCAAAGAACATATCCTCAAAGGTCATAACAGTGCCAAACGACTCCAGGGACGCGGCGGAAGACGCTGTTACGGCTTTGGGATCTAGAGTTGGAGACTACGACTTGATATTCGCGTACAACGATTACTTGGCTCAAGGCGCGTACAGGGCAGTGAAAGGGATCGCTAAAAGGCCATTTATAATAGGGGTTGACGGGTTCACTGGCGCTGACGGCGGGCTTGAGATGATACGAAAAGGGATGATAGACGAGACGATTACCTGTCCTACTGGAGGGCGGGAGGCGATAAGATACTCCTTGGATATCCTGAACAAGGCAAGCGGCGTTCCAAAGAAGGTCATATTGCGAAGCTACACGGTCAACTCAGACAACCTGGAAAGCTATGAGAGATCCTTGGAAAAGTCAGGGACGCCCCATGCAGGCCCGATTAGGGTAGGGTACGCCCAAGCTGGCACGGAGAGCGGATTCCGGCTTGCCAACAACAACTCCATCATAGCGGCCGCGAAAGAGTTTGGCATTGATCTTACGGTCATTGACGCGAACCAGGTAGCTGAAAGCCAAGTGGACGCTGTGAGAACTTTCATAGACATGGAAGTGGACGTGATCGTCATCTCACCAATAATAGAGGTTGGATGGAGCGAAGTCTTGACAAGAGCCAAAGAGGCTGGGATCGAAGTCATACTTTCTGACAGGCGGATAAGGGCGGATCTGGATGATCTATATCTGACGTTTATCGGCGCCGACTTCATTGAGGAAGGCCGAAGGGCGATGAGATGGGTAGCCGAGAATGTTCCTGCCGACAAGCGGACTGTCAGAATTCTAGAGATCCAGGGAACCCAAGAGGCGTCTCCCACCATCGACAGGAAGCGCGGCTTCGAGCTGGCTTTGGCTGAAACGAAAGGGTACGAGATCGTCTACTCGGGACATGGAGAGTACACCAGGGAAAGCGGGAGGCTCTTCATGGAATGGTATCTGAAAGAGAACAACTGGGACATAGACGTCATTTTCTGCCACAACGACGACATGGCTCTTGGGGCGGCCGAAGCGCTTGAAGCGGCTGGCATATCCCCAGGGATTGACGTAAAGATCGTTTCTGTTGACGGAACAAAGGAAGCCCTAAACGCTTTGAAAGATGAAAGGCTGAACTGCGTGGTTGAATGCAGTCCACTGCTTGGCTCCCAGCTGATGAAGGCCATAAAGGACCTGATGGATGGCAAGGAGCTGCCATTTAGAGCCTGTTTAAAATCTCTAATCTTGAGAACGAAAGAGCACATTGCAACGAACAGTTCGTATTTTTGCGTAATTTTTGGCCTTTGCATTAATGCTTAATGATGTATAGTGTATAGTTTACAAACCCGCTTTAATCAGTTGTTATTTAGGCTGTTCAAAGCTACGAACAGCTACTAAAAATCAAGGCGGACAGGTCGTGCTGTCTCACCTTGATTCAAGCATGTTTGTCATAAATCAATCCTATGTATTGAAACAATATTTTATAGTTACATTCTGAAAATTTAGCTGTTAAGTGAATTTTTATAAATATATATTGAATAATTAATGCAATATACATTGTTTGCTATGCAATTTTTAACTGTGTGATCAAAACAAAAATGAACTTAGTATCTTCTAAGCAACATACTTATAAAAGATAGTGTAACCATCTGCAGAGTTGTATGCATATTTCGTTCGGTATTTTTCCAAAGCCTATGCGCACTCTCTAACCATCCAAAACTTCTTTCGACAACCCAGCGTTTAGGTACCACGACGAACTTGTGCATCTCAGGTCTCTTTACGACTTCGACTTCAGCGTTTATAAGAATGTCTACTGCTTTTGCAAAACTTTCGCCTTGATACCCACCATCGCAGAGCACTTTTACACAGTTAGGCGCAAGTGAATCCGAGTTTATTTCTATCATTTCAAGAGCGCCACTTCGATCTGTTACATTGGCTGTAGTTAAATGAATGGTAATAGGTAATCCGTTTATATCAACTCCGATATGAATTTTAATACCTTTGACTTTCTTGGCTCCATCATAGCCACGTTCTGCGGGAAGGCTGGTGTTCTTAACACTTTTGGAATCAACTATAATCATCGATGGATTTGGTTTTCTGCCCTTTATAATCCTTTCGGACATTACGAGCTCTCTTAGTATTCGATCTAACACTGTGGGCTCATTATCGGTTTTCTTTGTCCAAACTGAAAAATAGTAATAGCAGATCTGCCAGTCAGGAAAGTCATGCGGCAAATTCCGCCACCTGCAGCCTTCTCTCAAAATGTAAAGCGAGGCGCAAAAAAGATCATACAGCTCATACTTTCGAGGTCGCGTTTGTTTCGTAGCCGATTCAAGAAAGCTCCTTATTAGTTCGAATTGATCTGGCGTAACATCGCTACCATAGGGAAAATGCACGTGTTCACCTCAGCTCTCTACAGCTAAAATTTGAGCTCAACACGACACATTATACCACACAAAGTTTTTTTCTGTCTAGAAAATTTTAAGAGTTTTTTTATGTAATATCCTGTATAATTGAGAAATTTATCACTGAGTGTCCAGGTTTTTTTGGGGTGTTCGCGGCATTTTGATAAACTATTCTCTCTTTAAAAGATTTTAAACAGGCTCTTAGGATCATCACCGACGAAAAAGTCTTCACGGCTGAGAATGTTCGGGCCGAGTCGGCGGGGAGGACTTATTGATTCTGGGGGGGGGTTGGGGTCGCAGGGGGTTCTGCGGCCCTTTTTTGTTTTTTATTGTAGGATATCAAGACTTTGCAATTACGCAAGCGGTTATGTATGGCGGTTTGATATGCAAGCAAAGATGGGGCTCGAGAAGCGGGCCCCTTGACAGGTTAAACGTTTAACTTGCCCAGGGCAACGAAATCTTGTGATTTGATGGTTGAATTCATCCTATTATTAAGTTGTACGCTGATGGCCGAAGGTGATCCAAAATCAAAAAGAGATCCAAAAGCAAAAATCCTAGACGAGAAATCCGTCTAGGATTTTGATTTATTCTAAAAGCCCTTATGCTCAAGAAAGACCGTGTTATATCAAACTTCGAGCGAACCGGCGGCTTCGCCAAAGCAGCCGTCGTTATTGCAATGGGATGGAACAGCGCTTGCAGGCGCTAGGTTATTGCTCTTTGCCATCACACGGCATCTCTTTTTCTTGCCTTGCTCTCGGCCTTCTTAATCTTGGCTTTCTTTGAGGCATGCTCAATCAAGGCTTCCACTGCAGCTTGCCTGACTGGCCTTGCGGGGTAGTTTGTCATCATGAAAAGGTACTTGCAGTCTATATCAGGCCTTCCATATGCGACGTACTCAAAGATAGCATTCTCAACATCCGGAGGGAAGTCAGACTTTTTGTGTTCAACAGTAGAGGATCTTTTCGCATTCAAGTCCATTGCTACAATCTCCATGCCGCATATGCACTCCGCGCTGGCGCCTGTTTTTGTTGCCAGGAGCGT
Organism: Clostridiales bacterium; assembly: GCA_031270945.1. Lineage (GTDB taxonomy): Bacteria > Bacillota > Clostridia > Lachnospirales > WQUN01 > JAISWZ01. The sequence goes on from JAISWZ010000058.1 coordinate 15,712, forward strand.
TATAGCCCTATCCCTCAGCTCTTCGCTTTTGAATTTGTCTATTTCGTCAAATTTGAGTTTTTCCTCAGCTTTGTCTTGCTTGCGAAGGCTTCTCTTGTACAACTTAATATCATTTGGGGTTGGCATGCACAGGTCGTTGTCCATGAGCCCTTCTGATTTGAAGAACGCAATCAGGTTTTTCATAGGTTTTGCAATCTCTTTATAGTATCCTTCATAAAGGTGAACCGCATTGCACAAGTCATTTTCTGTTATTTCTGATATCTTGGAAACGCCTGCATGCTTAAGGGATCTCAAGGCTAAAGCCATTTGGCGATGGCTCTCTATGAGCTCTTGGGTTATGGGCTCGTTTGCCTGACGCATTGCGAAGAGATCATATGCTTCCTCAAGCTCTTTCGGGATATAATTCCTGTAGTCATTGACTTCATTGAGATCGGTGCAATTCAAGAAACTCATGTCATCCATTCAACTCATCCTTTGAACAATATATTTTTTGATTCTGCCGCACTGGTCTGCCAAAGAAAGGCAAAGTCTTTCAGAGTCTATTTGCCAGGCAAACAAGAAACGATTTGCTTAATTTTCGATTGCCAGCAAATTAAACCTTAATTTTAGCCCTTCTGGGAGGTAGTACGGCAGAATCATTTTTAAATCTATCCAATGTTTATTATTGCCAGAACATTCCTCTTTAGACACTATGGGAAAAATAATTAAACCTGAGGGAAGGAAAGCTATGCAATCCCAAGACTTCCCCTAATTTGCGCTCTCATTTTCTAGCCTTTGATTCTCCAGCGCACGGTCTATCACAGCCTCAACCGTCGAAAGCCTTAAGGGTCGCGGAGGGAAGTTTGGTCTCATGAAAAGATATTCAAAGTCTATCTTCGGCCTTCCCTTGGTGATATACTCATTAATTGCCTTGCCAACATCCGTTGGATACGGATTATTTAGGTGTCCGCTTTTCACGAGCCTTGTTCCAACCTCATTCGCAGGTATGAGCTTCAAGTTGCATATGCTCCTTGCGCTGGCACCTGTTTTCACTGCCAGGAGCGAAATCGCTCTATTCATCAGCTCTTCGCTTTCCGATATGTCTATTGCCTCGAATTTGAGTCTTTCCTCCGATTTCGCTTTCAAGCGCATGCTTCTGTCATACTCGCAAACATCATAAGCGGTAGGCATGCGAAAGTCATTGTTCATGAGCCTTTCTGATTGCAGCAGCTTAATCAGTTCTTTCACTGGCCTTGCTAGCTCACTGTATTCTCCTTCATAAATGTAAAACGCCTTTATCAACCCATTTTCTGTTATTTCTGATACTGAGGACATACCCGCTTGCTTAAGGTACCTCAAAGCTAAAACCATTTGGCGATGGCTCTCGATAACATCTAGGGATATGGGCTCGTTTGCCAAGCGCATCGCAAAGAGATCATACGCATCCTCAAACTCCTTTGGGCAAAAATCCCTGTAGCCCCGAGATTTATCGAAAAAATCCGAACCTATGATATGCATGATATCCATTCTACTCATCCTTTGAAAAGCATTTTTATTATGTTGCATCAAGAGCATGGGCCAAAATTATATCCGAGGCACCGGAAAAATCCGGGTGTTTGCTCGCAGAAGCCCGAGCAAACTAGTTGAAGCATTCGCCAGGATTTTTCCGGTGCCATTTCGGAATTTTGGGATATGCTCCTAGTCTCGATAGCTAGCCACAAGACTTTTCTTATAATTTAGGCTTTGATTTTATAGAGCTTTATTTTATAGTATAGTATAGCCTTTGATTTACAGCTCTTGATTTTCTAACCTTTGATTTTCTATCTTTTGATTTTCTAGCCATTGATTTTCTAGCCTTTGATTTTCCAGCGCGCGGTCTATCAAGACTTCAACCTTTGATCGCCTTATACTCCGCGCGGGGGCATTGGTCATAATGAAAAGATATCTAAATTCTATATCAGGCCTTCCTTTCTCGACGTACTCATTGAGTGCATTCACAACATCAGGAGGGTAATAAAATGAGAAATGATTTCCGCTCGGTAACAACCGCATGCAACAAATGTCCGAAGCGCTGGCACCCGTTTTAACTGCCAGGAGTGCTATAGCTCTATCCCTCAACTCTTCGCATTTCAATTTGTCCATTGCGTCGAATTTGAGTCTATCCTCCTCTTTTTCTTTCAAGCGCAAGCTTAGATCGTACTCTTTAACATCAAGATAAGTTGGCACGTGAAAGTCATTGTTCATGAGCCCTTCTGATTGCAGCAACTTAACCAGTTCTTTCATTGGCCTTGAAAGATCTCTAACTGGTCCTCCATGAATGTAAAACGCCTTGCACATCCCCTTTTCTGTTATTTCTGATATCGAGGACATACCCGCTTTCTTAAGATATCCCAAAGCTAAAACCATTTCGCGATGTCTCTTGATAACATCTTTTAAGGATGTTTTTCTATGGATCTTGATAGAATTCAAGGATATGGGCACGTTTGCCAAGCGTCTTGAAAAGAGATCGTATACCTCTTCAAACTCCTTCGGGCAATAATCCATGTAACCCCGAGTTTTATCGAAATCAA
>JAISWZ010000199.1 GCA_031270945.1 Clostridiales bacterium
ACACCTTTTTTGTCCAAAAGCTTCTGCCGCCTCGTCACCTCGCGCTGCATGCTTCTCCCCCCTTGAAGAGCATTTTTAGTGCATATCCCTAAATTCCGCAAGTGGCGCAGCGAAAGTCATCTCGATGCTTTAACGCGTGACTTTCGCAAGCCCTAAGATTAATTTTGGGATATGCTCTTAGCCTAGGTTTAAAACGGCTTGGATCGCAATCTCGAGTGAAAAGTGCTCACACGCATATCCAAACGCGTTCCAGCCTTTGGCATGCTTTTAATATATTTAGCTCATTTATCTTTTTTATCTTACTCTTTAAGCTTTTTTCTCTCTTAACCAAGTTTTCTCTTCCAGAGCGGGCTAGCCACCAGCGCCTCCGCTTCCCGCACTGCCTTTTCGATGTCTATGGTCTTGAATTCCCCGCCTTCGTAGAGCACTTTGCCCTGGCACATGGTTAGCCAAACATCCCGGCCTGTGCATGAGTAAGCGATGTTCGAGAGCGGATCAAGGGATCCTGTTTGCCTTTCGTTGTTGAAGTCCAGCACGGCTAGATCCGCGTCAAGCCCTTCTTCTATTCTGCCGCTTTCGTTTTCCCTGCCTTGGCATATGGCGCCGTTTGAGGTCGCCAGCCTTAGCGCTTGCAAAGCTGGAATCGCCCTTGGATCTCCTGTGGCGTTCTTTTGAAGAATGCTTCCTATTTTAATCTCTTCGAACAAGTCGAGGGAGTTGTTGGAAGACGCCCCGTCTGTGCCCAAAGCTACGTTAACGCCTTTGGAAAGCATTCTTGACACAGGAGCAAACCCGCTTGCAAGCTTTAAGTTCGAAATCGGGTTGTGTACGACATTGACTTTTTTGTCCAAAAATATGTCCAGATCTTGCTCTTCTGCCCAGACGCAATGCGCCGCTGTTGTTGGAACGCCAAACACCCCATGCTTTTCAAACACTTGCGCCGGGGTCATGTTGTGCCTGGCCTTGCATTCCTCATGCTCGCGCTTTGTCTCTGAAAGGTGCAGATGCATCCTCAGCCCGTGCTCATGGGCAAAATCAAGGCACTGATGCCAGGCATGAGGATCTGATGTGTACTCTCCATGAATCCCCGCCTCAGCCTTTATCCTGCCATGGGAAAGGCTGGCGAAATTTTTGTGGACGGCCAGCGTCTGCGTGTATGACCTGTCTTTTTTGAAGTCTATCCCAAAACCGGTCATGGCGTTTGTGATGTTGGCCTTCACCCCTGTTTCATCCACTGCCCTGGCGATGTCCTCGACATTGAAGTACATGTCGGAAAACGCTATGGTTCCGCTTGCCACCATTTCAGCTATGGCAAGGATCGCGCCTCGATAGGCGCCTTCCGGCGGCATTGCTTGCTCCGCCGGGATGATGTAGTCAAAGAGCCACTCCTGCAAAGGCTTGTCCCCGGCATAGCCGCGAAGAAGCACCATTGTGGAGTGGGAATGGCAGTTGTAGAGGCCTGGGATCAAAACCTTTCCCCGTCCGTCTATTACCCTCTTCGCTTCAAGCGGCTTGCTCTCTCCAACATAGGCGATCTTTTTTCCGGAAACGCCGACGCTGCCTTTGAAAAAGCCCTGACTGCCTGACATGCTTGACATAGGAACAACCGTAATGTCCCTGAATAAAATATCAAGCACCTGCATCAGCTTCTTTCAAGAAACCAAGCACCAGCCTTGAAAACCGCGCTTTCGCCTTCTCGGCTTCCCTTAGGACTTCCTCTTCGCTCAAGGGCTGATCAAGCACTCCAGCCGCCATGTTTGTCACAAGGGAAAGCCCTAGTGTTCTCATGCCCATGTGCCTGGCAGCCAAGCACTCCGGAGCTGTGGACATGCCTACCAGATCTCCGCCAAGGATCCGTATCGCCCTGATCTCCGCAGGAGTCTCGTACTGCGGCCCAGTCATGTAGAAGTAGACTCCGTCTTTGATTTCCTGCCCTTCGGTCTCGCCGATCCTCTTGATTATCTTGGCGTACTCCGGGTCGAAAATCCGGCTCATGTCCGTGAAGCGGCTTCCAAACTCGGGCAAGTTGGGGCCTGACAATGGATTAAGCCCCGAGAACTTGATAATGTCCCTGAGAAGGATGATCTCGCCTACTCCAAAGGAGGTGTTGACCCCTCCGCAAGCGTTTGTCACGACCATCGAGGACGCGCCGATTAAGCGCGCCACCCTGACAGGGTAAACAACATCCTCCGCGCCATGCCCTTCGTACATGTGAAGCCGGCCTTGCATGACAGCGACTTTTCTTCCCGCCAAAACCCCGAACGCGAACCGCCCGGCATGGCCTGGCGCGGTTGACTGCTTGAAGTGCGGGATGTCCCCGTAAGGGACATGAATAGCGCCCTCAACCTCGTCTCCCAAAAATCCGAGGCCGGATCCCAAGACTAGCAGGAACTCCGGCGCGAATCCGGAAAGCCTTTCCTTTATGAAGCTGGCGCTCTCATTGTATTGCGCGATGCCAAACAAGCGATTACCTCCCTATTCCAGGCTTTTCGCCAGGAATACTTTGTCCAGGAGCCTGACTCCGTTCTCGAAGATCGGATGGTCATAATGCTCCGCGATATAATTTTTGACTCTTCTTTGGAATTTGAAACCGCATGACTCATAAAACGGCACGGTCACTGGGCTGTCACCCGTGCCTACAATCATTTGGCGGCCTTTGCCTGAGTATTCGCCCAGAATGTGCTCAACCATCTTCTTTCCGTACCCGCGTCTTTGGCTGCTGGTTCTGACAGCGATGTTCTGAAGCTCGAAAACTCCGTCACCCTCGTCTGTCACAACGCTTACGGCCCGCAGCTCACCGTCGTCATAAAGAGCGTACAGCTCCCCCCTGTCCAGGTAAGTTTCAATGACGCTCTCCTGTTCGTCAGCCAGCAACAGCAGATCCATGAACTTTTCCTTCGCCGTCTCACGCCTTATCAGCATAGCCCTATCCCCCATCCATCTTCGCGCGGACGTCCCGCACGTCAAGTATACCACATTTTGAGCGCTCGCAGGCAAGTAATTTAGCCAAAATCGCAGCGCTTGACGAAATCTTTCAAAAGAGCCGAAGCATTTTGCGCATATCCCAAATTTCTTGAGAATCCTTTATCCGGCCATGTCCGGATGATCGTTACACGCAAATATATGATAGAAAAGCCTTTATCCCAGCCAAACCAAAAAGGGGATCCTGTTCGCGGATCCCCCTTTGCTTGCGTTGCAATACTGATAGCGAGCATCAGCACAAAAAACGGAGGTTGGCATGACATGCGCGTCATAGGCATATCCCAAATCTTGTTTCAGCTTTTAGTGCATATCCCAAAATTCCGTATTGGTGCCGGAAAAGTCCTGGCGAATGCTTCAACGCTGGACTTTTCCGGCACCTCGGATATAATTTTGGGATATGCTTTTAATATTTCGCGAGACTTTTCCTGCGCCTATTCAGTCAATTCACAATATGCCCTAAGTGATAGCAATATAACTCATTTAACACGCTTTGTCAATACACAATATTTGATAAAAACAGTTTTAATTTAATGAACATGGCAAGTCGTTATTGCATTTTCGCATGGCCATAAGGCCGTTTTCTTGGATTCCAGCGCTTGTTCGCTTTGCTGAATCTGTTGGTTGAAAGTTGCTGTGCGCTGGGATTTAAAGCGTTTTTACAAAGAAGACTCGAGGCTAAACCAGTAAATTTTGCCATCCAGGAACGCTCAAGCATAATGCTTGGCAAAAAGTGCTTGAGAATTTGCGCCAGTAGATTTATCGAGCAAACGCGCCCAAAACTCCAATGAAAGAATTGTGAAATCGGTTTCTTGGCGCTCTGGCGGGGCTTTTGGATTTATAGACAAAGCAAAATGGGATCCTATTGGATCCCCTTTGTTGCTCCAGGCGCAGAACGGTCTTATTTGACTTGCCTGACGCACAGCATCAAAATGGCATATCTCGCTTTATCGCTTGGGCTTGCTCATCCCTATCCCCAAAATGGCAGGAAGCAAAATCAGGTTCAGCAGAAGGCTTATGGACAAGCCGCCTGTTACAACCAACCCCAGATCGGCAAGGGCGGGGTGCCCGCTGAACATCAGGCTTCCAAACCCTATCAGCGTCGTAACCGCCGAAAGTATGACCGCCTTGCCTGTGAAGACAAGAGTTGACGGTATGTCATTGGTGGCCTTCACCCGGTTTGTGATGTGAACCGCTCCTGACACGCCAATGCCTATGACGAGGGGGATCGCAATGACGCTTGTCAGGGTCAGCTCTCCTCCAAAGACCGGAAGAAGCCCGAATAGGAAGTACACTGTCGCGGCGATGGGCAAAAACGCAAGAAACGCAAGCTTCAAGCTCCTGAACATGACAAGCAGTATGATTAGTATGGCAAGCGCCGCTAAGCCGCTGCAAAGGATCGCATCGTCAATGACTATTCCAACCACTTCATCCATCAGCACTGGCATGCCGCCCAGATAGGGGGTTATGCTTGAAAGGTCTTCTCTTACTTTTGCGATGCGATCACTGTCCCAAATATCTCCATTGGCTGTCACTTTGATGAGAAACTTCCCTGTTTTTCCGATGTACTTGTCTTTCACTGCGTCAGGCAGGTATGCAAGCGTTGCTTCCCGAAGCGCCTTGTCTTCCGGGAGGTACTGGGCTATGCTGTCAACAGTGCCAATGGACTCAAGCGCGTTAAGCTCTGATGTCATAATGTAAAGCTGATCTATGTCATTTGCCATGAGAGAAATTTCATCAGGGTTGTATTCAAACTCTTCTTTTACCATTTCAAGCCATTTCAAGGACGGCAAGCTGTCTGGGTAAAGGGAAGACACGTCTCCATTAACGCTGACGTTTCTTACGTTAGGGAAAAGCGCCGCCATGACGCCGACGGTAATGATTGCCAAGGCAATTCCGTGCCTTGCGCAGAGCTTTCCTACTGGTTCCATGAACCTGAAAGCGGCCGCGCCCGCATATTTTTTTTCGTTTTTGCTTTTCTTAAGGTCAGCCCAGGCGATCAGGGCTGGTGTCACCAATATCTGGCTTCCCATGGCCAAGAAGATGCCAAGGGCTGAAATGATGCCCATCTGCTCAAACGCGTTCATTTTTGCAAACAGAAAAGAAAGGAACGTCAACGCCGTTGTCGCTGTGCCGATGAGCATGGACATGCCGGTCTTCTCTATGGTATGTGTTAGCGCTTCTTCCAGGCCGTCCCCGCTCATTCTCTGCTCCCCGTATCTAGAGAGGATATGGATCGCATAGTCTATTCCCATGCCTAGAAGGAGCACTGCAAAACACATGGAGAAGATGTTTAAGCCTCCAAAGGCTATGGAAGCGACAGCCGCCGCAAGCGCCACACCAAGAACCAACGGCAAGGCGGTAGCCAATGGCAGCAACGGCCTTTTAAACGAGAGAGCGAATATAAGGATGATAACGGCGAGGGTGAGTATTCCGGTAAACAGGAACCCGCTTGTCAGGCCTTTGTCGCTCTCAAAGTCCTGGATCAAGTTTCCGCCGGTCATTCCCGCCTCAAGTCCCGCGAATTGGGGCATCGCAAGCGTTTTGTCCAAGACTTCCTGCATTCCGGCAAAGAACCG
>JAISWZ010000140.1 GCA_031270945.1 Clostridiales bacterium
AACATGGCTTTGAAGATCGCAGACAAAGGCTACGTTCTAGAAACCGGAAAGATCACAGCGCAAGGCACGGGAGAAGAGCTCTTGAACAATCCCCATGTCAAGGCGGCTTACCTTGGAACGGCCAAGGCAAAGACTAATTAAAAAGGCAAATGCTTGCTTAAAAGGGCATAGATCAACCTGAATGGTTGATCTATGCCCTTTTGGGTTTGCGCCTTTTTTGGGTTTTGACTTTTTAGGTTTCATCTTTCCTGCGCCTGCGCTTTTATTGCGCCTTTTTTACCTCAACGCCTTTTCTTGCATTTAAAACAGCTATAATCGATTTATCCCTTTATTTTTTCCTCAAGTTGCGATATGCTATAATAAGAGCAATACGAGCCCGCTTCCGCTAGCTGCATTAAATTCAAATCACGCGCTCGCAAGTGAAGCAACGTTGCGCCGCAGGCGCAGAACCCATTATTATAAGAGGAGACCCCCATGTTTGAGCTTTCCGGCGAGTATAACACCGCCACAATATATGCCAAAACCGCAGACCAAGCCACAGTGTCCCAGATCCAGCAGCTCTTGGACAACGACTTCTCATCAGGCAGCGCAATCAGGATAATGCCTGACGCCCACGCGGGCAAGGGTTGCGTTGTAGGCACTACAATGACGATAACAAATAGGGTTGCCCCAAGCATAGTTGGCACTGACATAGGTTGCGGGATCGAAGTTGCAACACTTAAAAGCCGCCATCTGGAGCTCACCAGGCTTGACAAGGTGATAAGATCCATAATCCCTGTTGGCTTTGACGTCAGAACCAGCCGCCACAAGTATGCCTCTGAGGTTGACCTGGACGCTCTGCGCTGCGCGAAGCTAATAGATCTCCAGCGAAGTTGCCTAAGCATAGGAACGCTTGGAGGCGGAAACCACTTTATCGAGCTTGGCAAAGGCGACTCAGAAAAGCTTTATCTAACCGTCCATTCCGGAAGCCGCAACCTGGGCAGGCAGGTCTCTGATTTTTACCAGAACGAAGCGGTTTCCCGGGCAAAAAGCAAAAGGTCGAGCCTTATATCCGAAACAAATCAATCCGACGCCAAGTTCAACCCGTTTTTGGCCTGCTGCGAAGGCGAGCTTTTTTCCGACTACCTTCATGACATGGCAATAGCCCAGGAATTCGCCTCCTGGAACAGAAAGGCCATAATCCATGGCATTTTGAAGGAAATGAAGGTTAAAGCGGAAGACCAGTTCACCTCCGTTCACAACTACATTGACCTTAACTCCATGATCCTAAGAAAAGGAGCTGTTTCAGCCCAAAAGGGCGAGAAGGTCTTGATTCCCATGAACATGAGAGACGGATGCCTGATCTGCGTAGGCAAGGGGAACCCTTTCTGGAACTATTCAGCCCCTCATGGGGCGGGGCGGCTGATGAGCAGGGCGGACAGCAGAAACTCGCTCACTGTCTCAGCCTTTGAAAAGTCCATGCAAGGCATCTTTTCATCCACTATATCCCATGGAACTCTTGACGAGTCCCCTATGGCTTACAAGCCGATGGAAGAAATTGTTTCGTGCATTGGCGACACGGTTGAGGTGGTTGGCAGGGTGAAGCCGATCTATAACTTCAAGGCGGAATGATGGGGTGGATTTGGGGACGGACTCGGTAGCTGTTTCTGTGAGGATTTACTGTTTTGGCGCTTGTTTTGCTAATCTTCTCTCACAGGATGTCGTATTCCATATTTCGCAAGCACCGCGCAATACGGTTATGCCTTGCGCCGCAGACGCAGAACCAAAATCAAGCAAACAAGAATCCTGAAAGGGGTGAAAAGCGATGTTCGATCTATTCGGCAAGTACAATACTGCAACCATCTACGCCAGCACAGCGGATGACGCAACTGTCTCGCAGATACTAAAGGTTCTTAGCAATGAATTCTCCGCTGGAAGCAAGATCAGGATCATGCCTGACGCGCATGCGGGCACGGGATGCGTTGTTGGAACAACGATGACCATAGGCAAGAAGGTTGTCCCCAATCTGGTAGGCTCTGACATAGGGTGCGGGATGGAAGCGGCGACTCTAAAAGAAAGCTCTGTCGATCTGGCAAAGCTTGACGGTTTCATCAGATCCTGCATACCGTCAGGGCTTGCGATCAGGAAGGACCAGCACAAGTTCGCGAAGGAGACCTCCTTTGAAAAGCTCAGGTGCCGGAAGAGCTTGGAGCTTCGCAGGTTCTCTAGCAGCGTAGGCACCCTGGGCGGGGGAAACCACTTTATAGAGCTGGGGCAAGACGAATCCGGCAACTTGATCTTGGTAGTCCATTCTGGAAGCCGAAGCCTTGGGAAGCAGGTAGCCAAGTTTTATCAGGACGAAGCCATAGGCAAGCTTCGAAAGAAAAGCCATTGGTCTATCGCGGAGGGGCTAGACGGCGAGCTCCAGCAGATCATCATGGACGCGCCTCTGATAGATCCGCACCTCAACGACAAGATCAAGAAGAAGCTGGCAGCTGAGGGTAGGGAAAGCGAAATCCCGGCATACCTCAAGAAATTTTCAGAAAAGCTTCGGGTGGATCCCACGCTTGCCTACTGCGAGGGAGGTTTGCTTGACGACTACCTGCATGACATGGAGATCGCCCAAGACTTCGCCTCCTGGAACAGGAAGGCCATAATCTACGACATACTTAAGGCCATGAAGCTGACTGAAACTGATCATTTCACTACGATCCACAACTACATTGACCTGAAGTCCATGATTCTAAGAAAAGGGGCTGTTTCAGCCCAAAAGGGCGAGAAGGTCTTGATTCCCATGAACATGAGAGACGGAAGCCTTATATGCACTGGAAAAGGCAACCCAGACTGGAACTTCTCCGCTCCCCACGGCGCGGGAAGGCTTATGAGCAGGGCTGACGCAAAAGAAGCCATAACCCTTGGCGAGTTCCAGGAATCCATGGGCGGCATTTATACAACCTCTGTCACAAAGGGCACCATTGACGAGTCCCCAATGGCGTACAAGCCAATGGAAGAGATCGTTTCGTGCATAGGAGACACTGTGGACATCATAGGGCGGGTTAAGCCGCTCTATAACTTCAAGGCAGGATATTAAAGCATGGCGGGACCCCCGCCATGCTTTATCTTTTGGGGTGGAGGTTGGGAGGTCTGGGGATCCAGCGGTTTCTTGGGATTCAGAGGATTATGAGGATCCGAGGGTTCTTGCGATTTTGGGGATCCGAAAGCTCCAAGAGCATGGCTGCGCTTTCGTTGCCATGCTTTCCAATGGGCCCGCATTTCCATCACACAATTGTAACAAATCTGAGCTTCAAGTCGATATATAATAAATAGGCATAGAAATGCATGTCTGGCATGGCTGGCGTCTAAACGACAACGCCAGCAAAAGCCAGCAAAAAAGCCTTCCCTGTAGGGAAGGCTTTGGAAAAACCCAGGCGGCCATGCGGGCGCCTTTAGAACATGTCATGCACGTTGTCAAGCACTTCGTTTGCCTTGCGGACAGCTCTGCGACCGTCTCTTGCCATGCGCTTGCGGGTCTTGGTGTCGCTAAGCGCCCAGGTCAAACCCGCTATGCCTATGAGGCTGCCTGTGATAAGGCCAGCTCCGAATTTATGCATAAGATCACTCCCAAGATAATTCTTTTGTTCAAGCGCTTTGCGCCAGAAGGGGCGCATCCCAAACTTTCAAGCCCAAACTCATTTTGGGATATGCCCTTATTTTAGTATTTGTGTCCCCAAGGTTTTAATGCAAGGATGATCTTTACATCTTCAGACCTGGCTGCCGTTTCTAGCGTTTATCTTTTTCAAAAGCTCAGCCATGGGAACAGCCAAAATGCCAGCGCAAAGGTTTGAGGCGGCGTGGATCACGTCATATGGGAGGCCTTGCGCAATCCAGGCGATAGTGCCTTTCAGGCTTAGCCCGTACATGATTGCTTGGAACGGGGCGTAAAGGACGCCAAACAAGATGCCGTGGATCCCGGAGACTGCCATGCACAGCGGAACCAAAATCTTCTTTGGGGCTTTTCTGGGAAGAAGCATAGCCATGGCCCAGAGAATGGTCCAGATGTACAAATATGGGATCCACCAGGTCGCAAAACCAGAATACAACCCGTCGATTAGAACGTATATATACACAGGGAACAGAGCCTTGGCCCTGTACACCAATGTGCTTGCGACTATTATCAAGCCGAGCGGATGGATGTTGGGCGCCCATTGAAGCGCCAGCTTTGAGATGTACATGAGCGCGCCCAGCATGGAAAAGACTGTGATCTCTCTTGCGCTAAGCTTTGTGCCCATGCTCAGGATTCTTTCCTGAATTCGTACACATCCCCCGCATTGATGTCGGTTGCGTCAACGCCTGAAGTTGCGTACTCTCCGTTTACATAGAGCGCCCAATAGGCGCCGTCCTTATTGTAGTCCAGAGTCAACCCATTGACCTCTGTCACGTAGAGGCCATAGGATTCTTGGCTTCCAGCGATGAGAGCGTTATCCAAGAGCGCTTCTCCCACGGTTTTCTTGTCCGTGCTGACAGCGAACTCGGTTGTTTCGTCATCTACGGTCACTTGGAAAGTGAACGTTGTTTGGCCTTGCCCAACTTGCTGGCTGGAAGTGATCGTTCCGGCCCCTCCGGATCTCTGGCATCCCGAAAGCGCTGTTGCCGCGCACAGCGCTACAGCAAGGAGCATTGCCAGGAACAGAGATAAAGGCTTTCTTGTTTTCATGCTATCTCCTCCTATAAGTGGGGGTGTTCCCCCGTTTTCTGCAAAGCCGCCCAATATGGGCGCTGGTCTGGCAGCTGCCGCCAGGGTTGGCGGAGGCTTTGCTCATGGGGCAAGTCTTCCGGCTTGCGGATTTCGGAGATGCCAAACCTTCTCAGCAAAAGCCAATGGATAGACGCTTGCGGCAAAGCGCCTTGGCAACTCCATATCCGCCTACGGCGACGGACTCGCTCAGGACTTGGACCTGATTCCTTCAAGGGGTTCCCCCTTGGCGCATGCGCGCCCCACGGTTTCCCGCAGATTTGCGAGAGTTTCGTCCCAAGGGCCTTTTAGGCATATCCCAAAATTCCTAAAGAGGCGCAGCGAAAGTCACAGCGATGCTTTAACGCGTGACTTTCGCAAGCCCTAAAATAAATTTTGGGATATGCTCTTTAGGCTTTTTGAGCCTTGGCGTTTGGGACAATCTTACAGCCCAAAGCAAGCGCGTTTTTCCATGGTTCATGGAGAAACGCTTAAGACGCATCCCAAAAGCCGGCTTTTCCAAGCCTTTAATATTTCGGGATGCGCTTTAAGGGCTAAGCACCAGTTTACCAGATTGAGACGCCACTTTCAACAAGGACATAGCCGAGGCTGAAGGCGCGAACATCAAAGGCAATGGCGAAAAGCTATATCCTTGCGGCGTTTGACTGCATAAGATCAAATATGATTCATCAAATGCAAGAAATATAATCCCAGCGCCTTAGGGCATATCCCAAAATTCCTTAAGGGGCGAAGGAAAAATCCTGCGAAGGCTTCAACGCGGATTTTTCCGAGCCCTAAAATAAAATTTGGGATATGCTCTTAGGGCGCAGCCACTAGCCTAGGCAAGCATGCCGACAGCAAAGGAGAGAGCGCAATGAAAAAAAAATGGATTGATACCATGTTCTTGAGCTTGATGTCCCTGTTCTGCCTCGCGCTGTTTGTTGCCAGGGCAGTTTGGACAGGCAAGCCCCAATACGCGTTCCTCAACTGGAACCTGTTTCTGGCGGCCATCCCTTGGGGAGCTACCACTGCGGCAAAGCTTTTGCCCAAGAAGGCGTCTTACGCGGCGATGGTTATCCTGTTCCCCGTTTGGCTCATCTTTTTCCCGAACTCCCCTTACATCCTGACTGACCTGTACCATATCGGCATGTATCCCGGGATACCAAATTGGCTGGATCTGATCCACATTTTGTGCTATGCTTGGACTGCCTTGCTTTTCGGATTTTTCTCCCTTATGGATCTCGAAGAGTTCCTGGGCGGCTTTATGGGGCGCTTTCTTCCCAAGGCTTGCTCGGCGGCATTTCTTTTTCTTGCCGGTTTCGGCGTTTACCTTGGCAGGACGCTTCGCTGGAACTCTTGGGATATTCTTTCAGCCCCCAAGAACATGCTCCAGTCCATTTGGACGATGGCCTCAAACCCTTTGTCCAACAAGGACGCTTGGGGCATGACAATCCTTCTGGGGCTATTCCTTAACGCCGTGTACATCTCGATTCACCTTTTCGTGTCTATGAGGGTTGCGAACAACAAGCCGCAGCGGGCCTAAATTAGGAGGTTTTGGTTTTGATCTTGCCTAGCGCAGACGAAGCGAATGACATACTTGACTGGGCTAACAGCCAGAACCCGGGCAGATGGACGGATCACTCGCGGCACGCGGGGCGTGCCGCCAAAACGATAGCCGAGGCTTGCGGCATGGATGGCACCAAGGCTTATGTATTGGGTTTGCTTCATGATGTCGGCAGGTATGACGGGGTGCGGGATCTGCATCACGTAATATCTGGCTTCAGGCTGATGGAAGAGAAAGGCTTTAGCGCCGTTTCCCGCATTTGCTTGACTCATTCGTTTCCCATCGCCAATCTTGGCGTATACAGCGGCCAGCCTTCTGACTGTACAAGCGACGAGCTTGCGTTTTTGTCCGATTTTCTTGAGAAAGTGTCCTATGACGACTATGACAGGCTGATCCAGCTTTGCGACGCGCTATGCCTTTCAAGCGGCATATGCACAGTGGAGCAGAGGCTGATAGACGTGGGGATCAGGTACGGGTCGAACGGCTGGTCCCAAAGGAAATGGGTGGCGGTTACAGGCCTTAAGTCCTATTTTGACAAGTTATGCGGTATCAATGTTTACAGGCTTTTTCAAGAGGAGATTTGCCGCTCAATTTTTGGCTAACGCAATTTTGCCGCTTGAGCGGCATTTTTGCCTTTTGTGGGCTTGCCCCGTCAGAGTGAAAGTTTAACGCTAAAAAACGGATTTCCGCTTAAGCGGCGCTTTAGATTAACCTATTAGCTTAACAGGCGACCTATATTAATTCGTGCTTCTTGATCTTTGCTCTCATCTCAGTTATGATAGATCATGCTAAGATCTGGCGCAAAATGAAAGGAGCTGTGTTATTAAGGGAGATTTTTGGAATAAAGCGCGAGATCCAGCTGATTTTGGCGCACGAAAAGCGAATGCGCCGCGTCTCAAAATTCCTGGGAATACTTACGCTCTAGGATTTTACAGACGCAAAGGGTAGAGCGTCCGCGTTCGCCGCCAGGCGGTCGGCAGCCATTGGCGCGGATATGCGAAAATCCGGTATTCTTATGGGCAGCCACTGCTCAAGCGAAAAGCGCGTTTCTTTTCGCTCACTGGCATCCCATGGCCATGGCAGGGACTGCTGCCGATATAGCCATTGGGAGAGTTGCGGGCGCTTGCGAGTCGCAACTCTATGAAAAACGGCAATACATATCAAGAGCGTATCCCAAGCTTGTCTTGCTCTAGGCAAGCGCAGCGTACGCCGCAAGCAATTTCGGGATATGCGCCAAACGCCTTTTTGCGCATGCATTTTTTTATTTTCTTCGCGCGAAAAGCGCAGCTCTTTTCACCCATCAGCATACGCCAAGCGGAATGCCTTATGCGAAATCATGGCGCGAAAAATCCGCTTGCCAAAAAAACTTCAGGAGAGATGATAATGAAATCTAGCAAAACGTTTTTATTCCTTCTTTTGATGATTGCAGCGCTGGCCATTTCCTTGACTGGCTGCTCAAAAAGCGAGGATGAGCCCGCTGCTCAAGACTCGCCAGTCTCAGGCGATGATGACCCCGGTGTTACCGACGCAAGCGAGATCAGCGACAACGCGGCTGCAAACGAACCGTATGTGGCTTCAGCCAACGCCTTCAATTTCAGTGACGGGATTGATGACAACGGCTATTGGAAGGACGTAAGAGCCCTGGATTTAGTGGAGCTTTTCGACATCTCCGCAGTAACCATTCCAGCCGCCGTTCACACCATTGATCCGGCGACAGTTGAGAGCACGATCATGAACTACGTGAGAGAAACCGCCCCTGCGGAGCAGATCACTGACAGGCCGGTCGCAGACGGCGACATGGTCAACATCGACTATGTCGGAACCATTGACGGAGTCGAATTTGAGGGCGGCTCCACGCAAGGCGGCGGCACAATGGTCACCATAGGCGTAGATCAGTACATTGAGGGCTTCCTGGAGCAGCTCGTAGGGCACACTCCTGGCGAGACCTTTGATATAAACGTCACCATTCCTGATACCTATGAGTCTGAAGAGCTTCGCGGAAAAGACGCCGTGTTTGTCACAATAGTCCACTACATCTCCCAGACCGTTGATCCTGAGCTGACAGACGCGTATGTCGCCGAAAAATTCTCAGCGCAATACAGCTGGAACACCGTTGCGGAAATGAGGGCTGGCATCGAGGAAAGCCTGAAAGCCAGATCAATAGACGGCTACATCAATGACGAACTGATTGCAACCACGCCTGTATCAAGTGTGCCGGCTGCGCTTACTCAGTACGAGACGGACTCAATGGTAAAGTACTACTTGGAAAGCGCCAATGCCTACCAAATGACCTTGGAAGACTTCCTTGATCAATTCGTCAACTCCAGTTCGCTTGAAGAACTGATAAAAAGCTATGCTGACATGAATGCCCAAAGCTCGAAGGAATCCCTTGTTGTGCAAGCCATTGCTGAAGAGGCAGGCATAGTGGTTGCCAGCGATGAACTGCAGCCCTTTTATTACGCGAACTTCAATGTCGAAGATTTCGAAACGTTCGTCAGCATCTATGGCGAGCCGTACTTGAAGCAAGCCGTGCTCAAAGACAAAGTCAACAAGTACATCAAAGAGCATGTGATTTACGAATAGCATATAACGGCAAAGCGAACCAAGAACGAATCAAGAGCAAATCAAGAGCAAACCAAGAACAAATCAAGAGCAAACCAAGAGCAAATCAAGAGCAAACCAAAGCCCCCGCGCAACGCGGGGGCTTTTTGAGATGGCAGGATTTTTGGAGCAAGTAACTAGTTCGAGCTAGTTCGAACTAGTTCTTAATATGTCATATTATGTTGTTAAAGCCTTTGAAGCCAGGTGTGCCGATTCTGCTAACTTGGCAGAAGCGCATCTCTTTTCACTCACCAGCATACGCCAAGCGGCATGAATCTCGCGAAAGCGGGGACGAAAAATCCACTTGAAAAAAACAGGAGAGATGATAATGAAATCTAGCAAAAGGTTTTAAGAGCATATCCCAAAATTCCATTAAGGCGCAGAAAAATTCCTGGCGAATGCTTCAACGCCGGAATTTTTCAAGCCATGGAATTAATTTTGGGATATGCTTTATGCCTTCTTTTGATTCTTGCAGCGCTGGCCGCTTCCTTGACTGGCTGCTTCTACAAAACAGAGCCTGAGGTCACTGCTCAAGACTCGCCAGTCTCAGGCAATGATGACCCCGGTGTCACCGACGCAAGCGAGATCAGCGACAACGCTGCTGCAAACGAACCGTATGTGGCTTCAGCCAACGCCTTCCATTTCAGTGACGGAATTGATGACAACGGCTATTGGAAGGACGTAAGAGCCCTGGATTTAGTGGATCTTTTCGACATCTCCGCAATAACCATTCCAGCCGACGTTCACACCATTGATCCAGAGGCAGTCGAGAGCACAATCAGCGACTACCTGAGTGAATACGCCACTGTGTGGCGGGTCACTGACACGCCCGTCGCAGACGGCGACACGATCAATATCGACTATGCAGGAACCATTGACGGAGTCAAATTTGAGGGCGGCTCCACACTAGGCGAAGGCACAAATGTCACCATAGGCGTCACTCCGTACATTGAGGGCTTCCTGGAGCAAATTGTTGGGCACACCCCTGGCGAGACCATTAGTATACACGTCACCTTTCCTGAGACCTATGAGGCTGAAGAGCTTCGCGGAAAAGACGCCGTGTTTCTCACAACGATCCATTACATCGCCCATTCCGCTGAGCCCGAGCTGATAGACGCGTATGTCGCCGAAAAATTCTCAGCAAGCAACAACTGGAACACCGTTGCGGAAATGAGGGCTGGCATCGAGGAAAGCCTGAAATCCAATTCAATAGACAACTACATCAATAACGAACTGATTGCTACCACGCCTGTATCAAGTGTGCCGGCTGCGCTTACCCAGTACGAGACGGACTCATTGGTAAAGTACTACTTGGAAAGCGCCAATTCCTACCGAATGACATTGGAAGACTTCCTTGCTGGATTCGTCAACTCCACTTCGCTTGAAGAACTGATAAAAAGCTACGCTGACATATATGCCCAAAGCTCGAAGGAATCCCTTGTTGTACAAGCCATTGCTGAAGAGGCAGGCATAGTGGTTGCCAGCGATGAACTGCAGGCCTATTATTACTCGAACTTCAATTTCGAAGATTTCGAAACGTTCGTTGGCTTCTACGGCGAGCCGTACTTGAAGCATGTCTTGCTCAAAGGCAAGGTCAACAAATACATCAAAGAGCATGCAATTTACGAATAGGCATATAGTGGCAAAGCAAACCAAGAGCAAACCAAAGCCCCCGCGCAACGCGGGGGCTTTTTGATATGGCAATTTTGGTGATCAAATAGTTAGTATAGTAAATCTTGTCATATTTAGTCTTTGAAGCCAAGCGATATGCTTCCGCTAACTACAAAAAAATTCCTAACCAACCTCCCTTTAGCTTAACTGACGTTCTGTGGCCATGGAAGAGACTGCTGCCGATATAACTATTGGGAGAGTTGTGCGCACTTGCGAGCCGCAACTCCATGAAAAACGGCAATACATATCCAGAACGCGTCCCAAACGCTTTCCCAGGCAAGAGCGTCGACTATTGGGCAGCATACGCCAAGCGGAATGCTTCTCGCGAAAGCAGAGCGCGAAAAATCCGCTTGAAAAAGAAACAGGAGAGATGATAATGAAATCAAGCAAAACGTTTTTGTGCCTTTTTTTGACTCTTGCAGTGCTGTCCGCTTCCTTGACTGGTTGCGCAAGCAATATGGAGGATGAGTTCAATCCTCAAAACTCGCAATTGGCCCCAGGCAGTGATGACTCCGGTGTCACCGGCGCAAGCGAGGACAGCGACGTAGCGACTACTAACGAACCATATGTGGCTATCAACGAAGTATATGTGGCTGCCAAAGAAGCGTACGCGGCTGTCAACGAACCGGATGTGACTGACAACGAAGCGTACGTGCCTGACAGCGAACCGGATGTGGCTGACAACGAAGTGTATGTGCCTGACAACGAAGTGTATGTGCCTGACAACGAAGTGTATGTGCCTGACAGCGAACCGGATGCGCCTGACAACGAAGTGTATGTGCCTACCAGCGAACCGGATGCGGCTACTAGCGAACCGGATGTGCCTACCAGCGAACCGGATGCGCCTACCAGCGAACCGGATGCGCCTACCAGCGAACCGGATGTGCCTAAAGCGTTAGCGACTTACGAAGAATTGAATCCGGATTTTCCCGAACCGCATGCGTCTTTCGCCAGACCGTATGTGCCTGTAGCCTCCACGTCCCTTGACAGTGACAAAATTGATGACAACGGCTATTGGAAGGGCGTAAGAGCTCTGGATTTTGTGGAGCTTTTCGACATCTCCGCAATACACATTCCAGCCTCCGTTCACACCATTGATCCGGCGAAAGTCGA
>JAISWZ010000398.1 GCA_031270945.1 Clostridiales bacterium
GGCTCTCCATCCCAAATGGCCTTCCCGCTGTCTTGACCCTCTCAAAGCTTCACCAGCAGTTCGTGGCCCCTGTTGCTTTTGAGTCAAGCGCCGAGAGTTTTTCGGCGCTTGTCAGCGGCCTGCCTGCAGGATCTTATGGCATTTCTTTCGAGCGAAGCGGCGAGCGCTACGAAACAGCGTTTGACGTCGTTGAGAGCCGTTCCAGTTCTATCAGGTACGGCTTCCTGACCAGCTTCTCTCCTGGAAGCGATAACCCCGTGCCTCAAATGGCCCAGCTTCACCTTAACGCCATCCAGTTCTATGACTGGATGTACCGCCATGACAATTTTGTCGCAGACACGGAAATTTACAAAGACGGCCTTGGCAAGGAAACGAGCCTCGCCTCCATTCAAGAGAAGATCAAGTCAGCGAAAGACCACGGCATGCGGCCTTTCGCCTACGGAGCAGTCTACGCCTCATCCAAAGAAGGCTGGGAGCGGCATCCGGAATGGGGCTTGTACACTTTAGACAAAGAGCCCATGCTCTTTGGCAACTGGCTGTACTTCATGAACATCAGCAACTTTTGCGGCTGGCATGATCATATTTTGGAAGAGTTCAGAAAAGCTTCACTTATCGGGTTTATGGGCATCCACATGGATACCTACGGCTTCCCGAAAAGAGCCTGGGACGCTTCTGGCCATCCCCTGGAACTGTCCAGCCTATTCGCCCCGCTTGTAAACAAGGCGGCGCAAACATTGAAAGAGATAGACCCAGAAAACGGAGTCATCTTCAACGCTGTAAACAATTGGCCAATCCAAGGCGTAGCTAATACCTCACAAGATTCGATATACATAGAGGTCTGGCCTCCTCACGAGAGCTATATCGATCTCTATCACCTGATCCGAGAGGCAAAGCTGCTTTCAGGAAAGCCAGTCGCGCTGGCCGCCTACATGGAGCCTTTCAAAAACGCAAAAACCGCTCAAGAGCTTGAATCGGCAGAATGGTCGTACCTTCTGGCTAACGCAGCGATTTGCGCCTCAGGAGGCACCCAGCTGGCGCTTGGAGAAAATGGCTGCATCCTTTGTGACAGCTACTACGTAAACCACGCTAAGCTCAGAGACTCTTTCCTTCCATCTGTCCAGCGCTACGCAGATTTTCTGGTGCGCTATGCGCCGCTTCTATATGATGACAGAGGCATGGACACCTCGATGACTAGCGCAGGAGGCATAAACGAGGATTTCATCTTTTCCTCGCCAAGCGCCTCATTCTCAGCCAACGCCCAGCCTGGCGCAGTTTGGGCTATCATCCGCGAATCAGACAAAAGAGTGACTATCCAGCTCATAAACCTTACCGGCAACAGCGACAAATGGAACGCTCCCAAGAACGCGCCTAATCCTGTTTCAGGAATCAGGCTCCAAATGCGGCTTGACCGCAAATTGTCAGGCATATACGCGGCTTCTCCAGACAAAGATACTTTAAGCGCGTCAAGCCTTGGCTTCACTTTCGAATCCACGGGTGCCGGGCGCATTTACAGCGTTTTGCTGCCTTCGGTCACTGTTTGGACTAGTGTTTGGATAGAGATAGACTGACAAACGGTAAAATTTGAAATTTATGGTCCGCCTTTTACCAGTCGGTCCGCTCTGCTGGTGATAAGAGCATATCCCAAAATTAATTTTATGGCTTGCAAAAGTCACGAGTTAAAGCATTCGATTACTTTTTCTGCGCTATTTTAGAATTTTTGGGATATGCACTAATAAATTTTTAATTTTAGCATAGATGGTTGACGCTTCTATCCATCATTTCGCTTGCAAGCGAAAACAAAGTGTTTTCGCTTGCAAGCAACTACTGTTATTTGTTTGGTATTTACGAGAAAGGTTGACTGTAATGGAAACAAAGAAATTTTTGAGATTGATTTCCATCTTGCTCGTGATGACGCTTATCAACTCGTCCATTCCCGCAATGGCGAGGGCGGCGAGCGGAACCGCCACACTGATCGATGTCATTGATGTTTATCTGGACAAAGCTCGGTACACGCCAGGCGACAGAGCCCAGATATCGGTCGATCTCAAGAATGAAAACGCTTCATCCTGGAATGGCGACATAGATCTTGATGTATACCACTTGGAAACGCTGATTTTCAGCGACAGCCTAAGCGCAAGCATTCCAGCATTTGGTGAGGTGACAACTGAATTCTCATGGCAAACACCGGCAGCTGACTTTACTGGGTACCTCGTCAAAGTATCTGTTGGCGATTCATTCGGTACAGCCGGCCTAGACGTTTCTAGTGATTTCACTAAATTTCCGCGCTATGGCTATGTAGCCGACTATGACGAAAATGAAAGCTCGGCTCAAAGCTCGGCAAAAATCAGGGAATTGTCCAAGGACTTCAACATCAACGCAGTCCAGTTTTATGACTGGATGTGGCGGCATGAAGCGCTCATAAAACGCACGGGAAGCAACATTGATGATACCTGGGAGGATCTTTTCGGCAGGACTATAAGTTGGTCGACCATTCAAAACCAAATTGAAGCGGTTCATGATAGCAACGGTGCCGCAATGGCTTATGTAATGTCATATGCCGCAAGGGAAGGCTACAGCGAATTGGGTGCTGATCCTTCTTGGGGCATATATCAGGACAAAAACCATCTGTCCCAAGTAAACGTAAACTTCAACAACGGAAAGTATCTTTGGCTGTTTAACCCCGCTAACACCAATTGGCAAAGCTATATGATCAATCAGTATGCTGACGCTTTAAAGACAGGATTGTTTGACGGGCTGCAAATAGATCAAATGGGGCAGCGCAATAATATTTACGACTTTTGGGGACGCAATGTCTATTTGCAAGACACGTTCTCAGACTTGATAAACGCGGCAAAATCTAGTCTTTCCAGCCAAGGCGTCAAGAATGCGCTAACCTTTAATGTGGTAGATGGAACTATTAATGGATGGGCTTTGCAAGATGTAGCTCTTAATGCCAACACCGATTTTAGCTTTAGTGAAATTTGGTGGCTTTCGAACAGCTACAACGACCTAAAGGACTATATCGAGCAGTTCAGATCTGAAAGCGATGGGAAATCACTCGTATTGGCCGCGTACATGAACTACTCGGACGATACCGGAGATAGATACGAAGCTGAAGATGGCGATTTAGTTGGAGTTGCAACAAGCACGGAGCATCCCGGCTATACAGGCACAGGTTATGTTGATAATTTTGACAATGTTGGTGATTCTGTCACTTTAAGCATCACAGTGCCTGAAGATGGATTGAGTCCGCTTGTGTTTCGATATGGAAACTCAACAGGCGGAGACGTGACCCGCAACATTTATGTTGACGGAGATCTTGAGGGAACCGTTGTTTTCCAAAATCAAGCAAACTGGGACACATGGGCTTTTGACTCGTACATCACGCCAAAGCTAACCGCAGGAACGCACGTTGTGAAAGTTTCATATGACGCTAGCAATAGCGGCGCCATAAACCTGGATAATCTAACACTCGGATATTTTGACGACAACTCTGTGCGTTTGGCCGACGCAACCATAGCGGCATCTGGTGCCAGCCATATCGAGCTTGGTGCCAACATTAACGAGGCGGTTATGCTGCCTCATGAGTATTACCCAAGCACGTCCAAAGTTATGCGCAACTCATTGCACAGCGCCATGAGCAATCATTACAATTTCATTACCGCTTACGAGAACTTGCTTTATGATTCAGATATAAATTATGGCGACCAAGGAACACAGCATCTAGAAATCACTGGAGAGCCTATAAGCGGGTCAGGCGAAAGCGGCAAAATATGGACCATTTTCAGAGAAAGCCCCGATTATGACATCATCCATTTCATCAACCTTACTGGCGAAAACGATACGCAATGGCGCAACAGCACTAGCCAGCCAATATTCAAAAGCGGTCTGCAATCGAAGTATTACATTGGTTCTGACGCTAATGTTTCTGGTGTCTATGTAGCATCGCCTGATATTAGCGAGGGCGCTTTCTCCCAGCTGCCCTTTAGCGTTGGCGCTGACTCTTTAGGCGCTTACATCACTTTCACTGTCCCATCGCTTGAGTATTGGGATATGGTTTTTATTAAAAGGGACTTTGATTCCAATCAGCGTTACGAAGCTGAAGACGCCTTGAAGACAGGCGTATCCGTAAACAATAACCACCCAGGCTACTCGGGAACAGGGTTTGTGGATGGTTTCGACAGCTCAGGCAAAATGGTATCATTCGCGATTAGTGTCGATGAGCCCGGCCAGTACTCTTTGAAATTCCGCTATGCCAACGCTACTGGAAATGAAGCGACAAGAAATTTGTACATTGACAATGATTATAGAGGCGCTGTATACTTCAAAAGCTTGAATGACTGGGACACTTGGAATTATGGCGAGATTGCTGTCGACTTGGCAAAGGGTGTGCACAATTTGGTTTTGCTCTTTGCAGACGGCAACCATGACGCCATTAATCTAGACCGCCTTGATGTAGAAACCAAATTCGAAACAGCCCGAAGCCTTTATATCAACAATTGGCAAGATACTGTAGCAATATGGCAAGACACATTTGTCAACCAGACTACAGCGCAAAATGGCAGCGGGCCAGGCTTGTACGAGTTGCGTCATTACGCGGGTGGAGCCCAGGGAGACTACAATCAAAACCTGATTAAAAACTACAGCGCATTTTTCCGCGATGAAACGCTTAACAAAAAGTATACAGATGGCTCTAAATTTAGATCAAGCGGGTTCTTTGGCAATGATGGCGTTCTAACCAGTGAATATCTAACGTTTGATGATGTTGCCCTGTCAGATGGCATTTCCAGATCATATGCGATGCCGCCCTCCGAAGAATTCATCATGGTTAAATACGAAATAAAGAACTCAGAATCATCGTCAAAATTGTATAATATTTTAGATATGTTGCATATTAATAACATTTCAACAAATGATAATGTCAACGCGCAATTTGATGAGTCAAATAATTCTTTTAGCATCAAAAATGGCGACTCGTATATCGCTCATGGTTCGATGCAACCTGTAAACGGGTACCAAGCCGCAAACGACCAAGCAACAGATCCCTCACAGGCCAATTGCTCTCCTTGGATTACCTTTGACAACAATGGCAGCTTGAATAACAACAGCATAGTCTCCGCTCTAGATGTTTCAACTGGCTTGGCCAATCAAGTCCAGCTTAACCCTGGACAGTCGCAAACGCTATATTTTTATCTAGCAATTGCGGACTCGGCTGATAGCTTAAAAGCCACAGTTGACGGCATCCATTCACAAACTGGCGATTACTGGTTTACCCAAACTGCTCAGTCATACCAGACTTGGCTGAGTGCCGGAAAAACGGCGAATTTTCAAAATGCCGATCTTACTGACGCTTACAAAAACATTCTTGTTACCATGAAGCAATCCATTGTGCCTGGCTCCTACATTGATGGCTCGAATTCAATTTACAAGTTTGCTGCAATGCCAGCCACAACCAATCCATCAGCCTATTCTTATAAAGTGTGGGCGCGTGATTCTGCTGTTTCAGCGATGGCCATGGATGCTTCAGGACATTACGACGAAGCGGAGGCATACTGGCACTGGCTTGCAGACCGGCAAATCAAGACAAACCAAGGCGGATGGCAGCAACCTGGCACATTTTGGACCTGCTATTGGATTTGGGATAACAATTCTGTATCTTTTGTTGAGCCTGAGTATGACTCCATAGGCATGTTCTTAATCGGAGCTTATCGTCATTACGAAAACCTGCCAACGGTTTCACAAAAAACAGAGTTTCTAAACAGTGTATGGGATTCCTACAAGCTCTCAGCGGATTTCGTTATGGCAAATATCACGCAAGGCGGCTATGGAGCGGCTGATTGCAGCATCTGGGAAGAAACTGTAGAATACAACTCTTTCACACAAGCGCTGTATATCGCAGGCTTAGATGCTGCCCAATTGATGGCAAAGGCAAAGGGATTGCTTGATGTAGCTGATTCCTACAATGGCGCAGCAGGAACAATGCGCACGGCTGTGCAAAGAGACATGACCTCAGGCTCTTATCCAGGCTTCTGGAACAATGGCAGCGGTTATTTCAATAGGGGAGTAAGCACCAGCAATTCTCCAAATACGCTACATGATTCATCATCTAACGTTCTCATTTCTTATGGCGTGATTGATGCTGAGTCCTCACGGGCAAAGAGCCATATCGACAGCACATTGAACGCGTTGGGCCACGACGGGTATGGTGTCGCGCGATATGACAACGACGGCTTTTATCACAGAATGCCCTGGGATCCAGGTGGAAACGAAGCTCTAGAAGATGAGCCGTCATGGCCGCAAATGGCTATGTGGATAGGCATGTACGAAATTCAGAGCGGCTACAAATCATACAAGGCTAATGCCTTGCGCCGCTTGGAATGGTTTATTGGCCGTACTGCAACAGGCTACATGGTTCCCGGCGAAGCTGTCTCCAATGTTACAAGAAAGCCTTGCATAAGCACAATGTGTGAACCTATCACTGGCGCAGCATACATTATGACCAGCTTGGCCTATCTGGGATTGTTTGACATGCGCATTCTTCCCGACCTCTACAATGTCGGATCAAACAAGCAGATAAATGTCACAGAAGGCACGTCCAGCGATTGGTCGCAATGGTCTAATGTTCCTTATTATTTGGATGCCATTGGTGACACGCCAGATGGCAAATTTGACATAGGCCGCGTGTATGCCGCAAATGATGCAGATAATCTTTATTTGCGCATTGACATGGCAGGAAAGTCTTTGCCTGGCTTTGATGATTCTGATAAATTTGCAATTACTGCTTATGCCCAAAATTTTGATGGCGGCACGGGTGCGCTTTCAACTTCAATTTATGGTTCCAGCTTATCCCGAGCAATGGATTACGCCGCAAGCCGCACAAGCGACTCAAGTGATTTTTCAAAGTATTCAGCGTCCTCCGGCAGCTGGAGCCAGGCAAGCGACATTACCGATGTTCTCGCGCCGCAATGGGAGCCAGCTTCTGGACGCATCGAAATGGTTGTGCCTTTGTCGCAATTTTCCGCTTCAGGGCAGGTGTCCACCGATGAATGGTCTTATGTAGACATTGTCATTTCCCAAAACGCAAGCTCGGGTTCTTGGGAGGATGTTGATTCCATGAGCATTCATTATCGAGCAACCGGCGGCAGCGAAGAATGGCTGAAAGGCAATTTTGATTGATTCCGAAACCATTCTGGCTTATAGCATATTGAACTAACCATCATAGTCGCATCCCAGCCCCCTTTATAATCGCATGATTTTTGAAGCATCAAAAGCGCAAGAGTGCACAGCACTTTTGCGCTTTTCTTTTATTCTACGCTCTCACTGTCTGAAAATTCTCGACAGTCGCAATTTGCAACGCTTTGGCCAGCGCCTCAGCCCCTAGCCAAACACATTTAGAGCATATCCCAAAATTATATCCGAGGCAGCGGAAAAATCCGGCGTTGAAGCGTTCGCCAGGATTTTTCCGCTGCCATTTCGGAATTTTGGGATATGCTCTTATCCAAGCTTCAGCGCCTGCAGGTTTACATTCATGCTCCGCCGTGCTACACTATAGGGAGCTGGAATATGATAAATTTGGCCTATGGCGCTTGCGCTCTAGATATGCGCCTGGATATTGGCTTGAGCGAAAAAGTCAGCCCTGCTGCGCTGCTTCTCCAGCAAAAGCCTAACGCATTAAGCGCGATACTTCTTGATATCACTTCCAGCAAGCGGTATAATAGTTAGGAGGGATCCTTCGCTCCCCAATGTCAAATTTTACTATCTGATTGTCCTCAGACTTGGACACGTTTAAGCCGTAGATATGTATGAGGGATAAAATCGGCGTTGTCCAGCGTCCGCAAGTGGAGCGTACCCCGGAAATATCATGGGTTGCCGCAAGAGTCCTGAATATCGGGCCTTTGTGCGCCAGGATTGATTTCGGGATATGCGCTTAGGTGCGCTGGATTGTCGCGTCTGCTTTGCGGGCGTCGCTTTGGCTGCTGCGTCTTGCTTTGCGAGCGCTGCCCTGGCTTCGCATCGAGCGCACCTCATCGCGCCTGGAGGCAGGCGTCACCTTGATTGAAGGGGGATGAATCAAGTGGAAGTCGTTATCATAACTCTGCTAGCTTTTGCGTTGCTGTTTATCGTATGCGAAATGCTTATGCCCGGTTTTGGCATATGCGGAATCATCGGCGTCGCTCTCCTGGCAATCGGCGCCATCCTCACTGTTCTGTTTATTCCTTTTGGAGGGATACTCGTCGTTTTCGAGCTGCTCCTAGTTGCGGCCATAAGCTTGGTGTGCGTCAAGTTTCTGTTCAGGAGGCAAAAGTCTTCCAAGCTGATCTTGAATGGCTCACTTAACCTGGACAAAGCTGACATCGACGATCTGTCCTACCTCTTTGGAAAGACAGGGGTAACCACCACAGCATTGAAGCCAGAAGGCAGAGCGGAATTCGAAGGAGTCTCCTTTGAGATCACAAGCCTCAATGGCCTTTTCGTGCCTCCCCACAAGAGAGTGCAAGTCACGAGCGTAGTTGGCACGAAGATACTCGTCAAAGAAGTATTGCCCAACAGCAATTAGCGGGTGCCCCTGGCAGCCGCGCGCGAGGGCGCGGGCGAGCCAGATGGCATAATTATACACAACGGCCCGGCTTGATAAACCGGGAGCTTAAAATTTCAGGCAAGGCGCTGGTTAAGCCAAACGCTTTGCCATACACTTGGAACTCGCCTAGCAGAGCCAAGCGCCAGGATAATGCCTTTGCATTGAAATGAGCGAGACAGGGCAATCATGCGCCCCGCATGAACCCTTAAGATCATTTAGCGCTTTCATAGCGCCCTCAAAGGAGAGTGACCACATGTACAACATCGCAACGTTGCTCTTGATCACCTTGGCCATTGTTTTGATCTGCGTCTTCTTGTCCTTCGTCCCGATTGGGCTCTGGATATCCGCCATGGCGGCAGGGGTCAACATAAGCATCTTCACGCTTATCGGGATGCGCTTGAGGCGCGTGCGGGCAGAGAGGATAATCCGCCCCTTGATCAAGGCCAGCAAGGCAGGTCTTGACATCAGCATCGATCAGCTGGAGTCCCATTACCTCTCCGGCGGCCGCGTCGACAACATGGTTGACGCATTGATAGCCGCCCAAAGAGCCAACTTGGAGCTCACCTTCGAAAGAGGCGCAGCGATTGACCTTGCGGGCCGCGATCTGTTTGAGGCCGTAAGGATGAGCGTAACGCCGAAGATTATTGAAACTCCTTGGATTTCCGCAGTTGCCATAAACGGCATCGAGGTCAAGGTCATAGCGAGAGTTACAGTTCGCACCAACCTCCAGAGGCTGGTCGGCGGCGCTGGCGAAGAAACAATCATCGCCCGTGTCGGCGAGGGCATCATAACCACAGTGGGCTCTTCCCAGAGCCACAAGGAAGTTCTCGAAAACCCGGATCGCATCTCCCAGACGGTTCTCAACAAGGGCCTTGACATCGGCACAGCGTTTGAGATCCTGTCCATAGACATAGCTGACGTTGACGTCGGAAGAAACATCGGCGCTTCCCTCCAGATCGAGCAAGCTGAGGCAGACAAGCAGATCGCCCAGGCAAAAGCTGAGGAAAGGCGCGCCATCGCCATAGCCATGGAGCAAGAAATGAAAGCGAAAGTTGTGGAGAAGCGCGCGGATCTCGTAGCCGCAGAAGCGAAAGTCCCCATGGCAGTCGCAGACGCCCTCAGGGCTGGCAACATCGGAGTTTTGGACTACTACGCGCTGGAGAACAAGAAAGCCGACACAAAGATGCGCGAAGGCATCAGCAACAACGTGGACGGTTTGGCGCAAGTGTTCAAGCCGAACAAATAGGGTCATTTTGGAACAGCCGCGCTTTATGCGGCTGTTCTTCTGTTTGCGGGTCGAAATGGATTGCTTGAGGAACAAAAAGGGCAATTTTATTTAGGAGAAAAATGTTCTTAGGTCACATCTGACGAATGCTTCAACGTCGAACTTTTCCGATGCCTCCTATTAATTTGGGGATATGCTCTAATGGCATTCCCTCGTCGGGCTTTATTCATCCATATATCTCCATACAAGTAAATCATTCCAGTAAGCTTCTCATTCCAGCAAGCTTCTCATTCCAGCAAGCTTCTATAAGACAAAAAGCAGGTGGTATGTAAGCCATGTCAAACAAGCCCCAAAGCAACGGCAAGAAGGGTAACAAAAGTAAAAAGGGCAAAAAGAGCCAAAAGAAATCAAAGCAGAAGACTCGGATTGTTCTGCCTTTTAAAGCTATTGTTCAGATATTGCTTGCAGCTGTCTTCCTGCTTTTCGTTCCGACTATTGCCAAGACGCTGGTGGATCCAACCAGCAAGGAGCATTTAGCGAATATCGCTACCCTGCGCGACGCCTTAGACCATCCCTCAATAAAGCTTCTGGGAATTGATCACTGCAGCGTGGACTTGTCAGGGTACGTGAAAATGGCTGAAAGCTATGGCTTGGCTCTGAGCGATAACACTACTCTATCCTACATAACGTATGAAGCCCTAGGCAGAGAGCCTTCAGGGACAGGCACATACAGGGCAACAGAGCTCGCGATATTTATTGATGACACTTTTCTAGGCGCCTATAACGTGGATCACAACTATAGCCGCTCAGCTACCCTCAAGTCCGACGTGCTGATAGACTTTGAAAGATCGCGAGAGTTCCCGTTGTCGATCTTGACGATATACCGAGACTGGGATCGTCCCAACAACAGCTATTCCGTGACGCACTTTCGTGTCTCAGAGATGGTTGCCCTGATTGTCAATTATTCGTCTTGGCTCTATGCGATAGTCTCTCTGGCCGCCATATTGCTCATGGTTTCGGCGACTCTCAAAAACAAGGATGTTGAGACACCCAAGAGCGTAAACAAAAACCTGAAGGCAAAGAACTCAAACAAGGCAAAGAACTCCAACAAGTCAAAGAGCTCAAACAAGCCCGCAAAAGTCAAAGTCAAGCGGATGCTGGATGATGACGACGATGACGGCGAAGACCCCCTCTCCGTAGCCCAAGAGGCCATAGAGAAAATGTATGAACGGCTCAACATCCCGGCATGCCGCGAAGCCATAGTCAACAAGAAGCTTTGCAACGCCTGGGTTGAGTCTCAGATCCTGTACATAACGCAAAGCAAGAAGTCCCTTTTAAACAGCGCCAAGAAGGCGCCCTCCCAATTTGCCACAGAGTTAAGCGCCAGGCAAGCTGTGTTCTCAAGACACATACCGCTGGTTGACATCTCTGGAATAGACTTGAAAGAGGATGTTGGCTACGTCATGGCCTACAACGTCAACGGAACAGTGGAAGAGCTTCGCTTTAGCCTCAAGTCCGCCGAATTCGTGAGTGAACTGCAGGAGCAGCTGCGCCACGCGCGCATGCCCTTTGAGTTGGCGCCCTGGGGTTGAAAAATCGAAAACACCCCTTACATAGGCTTTGGGAACTGATAGGCCAGCGGCAGCGAGCGAAAATTTGTTTTCGCTCGCTGCCATGATTTTAGCAAATCCAGGCTAACAACAAACCTGGCTTGGCGTCATTGGCGCATAAAGGCTCAAAAAGGCGACCGCAAATTATTTAGTTGACTCGCGTGTCAACTTATTTAAGTGCGGTTCCTAGTTTAGACGTGCGCACCTCCAAAGTCACCAAGCATGCCCGCTTTTCATATAGATAAAGCATGCGCCGATCCCCGTAATCGTTAGGCTTGGCTAATATAGCAAATATGGCTTGGCTACGCTCACTAAAACAAGCTTGCCTACCCCAGCTTGCCTAACCGGCTTTATTTCTTTTTTTGGAGGCGATTAAACTGGTCTGCACACTTGACCGCCTTGCCTCTGGCACCAGGGGCGAAGTCAAAGAAATTCTTTCTTCCGGAGGTTTGCGCAGAAGGCTCCGGGACATAGGCGTTGTTGAAGGCACTGTCATTGAGCATTTGCACAATGGCCCTTTTGGAGATCCGCGAGCCTATTTCATCAGAGGGGCGGTCATCTCGCTTAGAAGTGAAGATTCTAGCCAGATCTTGGTTGAAAGTTGTGATGACAATGCAGTATGAGCCAAAGGCAATGATAGCCTTAGCTGGCAACCCCAATGTGGGCAAGAGCACCATCTTCAACGCTTTGACAGGATTGAGCCAACATACAGGAAATTGGCCTGGGAAGACGGTTTCTACAGCTAGGGGCTTTTTCAAGCTTGGCAGCTCCTGCTATGAGCTGGTGGACGTTCCAGGAGAGTACTCGCTTTCAGCCAGATCCGCAGAAGAGGAAGTTGCCAGGGACTTCATATGCTTTGGCGGGGCTGGCGCGGTGATAATAGTTCTTGACGCCACTTGCCTGGAAAGAGGGCTGATACTGGCCCTGCAGATACTTGAGGCGGAGTCTAGGGCGGTCATTTGCGTAAACCTCATGGATGAGGCAAGGAAAAAAGGCATAGAAATCGACTTGAAGAAGCTTGAAAAACTGCTTGGCGCCAAGGTCGCCGGCTGCTCTGCCTCTACAGGAGAAGGGCTTGAAGATCTTAAAGCCGCCGCTGTCGCGGCGGCAAGCATGCCAAAAGGCGCGCTTGAGATTGAATATCCCAAGCCAGTGCTTGACGCCATCTCAAAGGCGAAAGTCGCTGTGCCGGAGGGAGAGTCCCATAGAGCTTCCTGGTTTGCTCTCAGGCTGACTCTTGGAGACATCCCTTTGGCTTCAGGGGCTTATGCCAGCTTCAAAAAGGATGAGCTGGAGGATGTCGCCGCTACGACTTTAGTAAAAATGGCTGAGAGGATCGGGCGGCAATGCGTGAAGTACCCTAAGGCTGACGCTTTCTCAAAGGATCGAAAGATAGATCGGATCATCACAAGCAGACGCTGGGGAATACCGATAATGCTTTTTCTCCTGGCTCTTGTGTTTTGGATAACTATTGTAGGCGCAAACTATCCGTCTCAATGGCTCTCCATTCTTCTCTTTGGAATAGAGCCCTTCTTGGCCAGGCTATTCGATCTTGCGAATGCTCCGCCATGGCTTTCTGGCGCTGTGGTATCAGGAGGATACAAAGTCCTTGCCTGGGTTGTTTCAGTGATGCTTCCACCCATGGCTGTCTTCTTCCCGCTTTTCACCTTCCTGGAGGATTTCGGCTACCTGCCCCGCATAGCTTTCAACCTGGATCACGCCTTCAAAAAGTGCAGCGCATGCGGAAAACAGGCCTTGACCATGTGCATGGGGTTTGGCTGCAACGCGGCAGGGGTTATAGGATGCAGGATAATCAATAGCCCAAGGGAAAGGCTCATTGCCATTATCACCAACAACTTTGCTCCCTGCAACGGCAGGTTTCCGATGATCCTGGCCATCATAGCCATGTTCTTCAGTTCCAGCGAGGCGGTTTCGGCCCTGATTTTGTCTGTCGCCATACTTGCGGGGATAGGGCTTACCTTCGCTTCTTCAAAATTTCTGTCAAAGACGCTGATAAAGGGCCTTCCATCCTCATTCATCCTGGAGCTTCCGCCTTTTAGAAAGCCAGCCATAAAGCAGATACTTGTCAGATCCCTGCTGGATCGGACTCTCTTTGTCCTAAAAAGAGCCGTCATCTGCGCTATCCCCGCAGGCATATTCATCTGGGTCATGGCTAACATTTCCGTGGGAGGATCAACCCTGCTTCAGCTATTCACAAGCTTCCTTGACCCGATAGCAGGAGTCGCAGGAATGGACGGCGTGATACTTATGGCGTTTATCCTGGGCTCCCCAGCAAACGAGATAGTTCTTCCCATAATGATCATGGCATACCTGCAGCAGCCAACCCTGACAGACTACAGCTCCCTGTCCCAGCTTAAAGATCTGCTGACAAATAACGGCTGGACTTGGGTCACAGCCGTTTGCGCGATATTTTTCTCCCTGTCACATTGGCCTTGCGCCACCACAATCATTACCATCTTCAAGGAAACCAAGTCATTCAAGTGGACAGCGGCATCTGTCGCCATACCAGCCGTGACAGGCTTTGCCGTCTGCGCTTTCATAAGCTTCGCCGCAAGGCTTTTGAGGCTTGCGTAAGAAAAAACTCCAAAATGGCGCCGGATAGCGTTTGCCAGTGTTCAAGGTCAAATCGCCAAGGTCCTGGAGACTGCTTCAACAGCAATCTCTGGCTTCAACGATCAAGCTTGCCTGGCTTTTCCGGCGCCATTACTGAATTTTAGGATATGCTCCAAGAGGGCGCATGCGCCTTCTTTTTTTTGCCTTTCGCCCAAGAATCCAACGCTGTCAACTCTCAAGGCGTATCAACGGTTTTTGAAATCTGCCTTACATGTCAAAGCTTTCAATAACCCACGGGAACGTTGAGTGCAAAAGCTCCATCAGCCCAGCAGGGTATCCTTCAAACGGCGTGTCTTCCCACTTGCCGCTCGAAGTCGCTATGTTCAGGATGTATACGCCTGGGCGGGACTGCTTGAACCTTGCCACATTGCTTTTATAATCTCCGTCAACCCTGACTATCACAATGTTTGATCCTCGGGATATGGCCATCAAGCCTTTCAACTTATATGTTTCCAGCAGCTTCTGTGTGACCTTCAGGTCGTTGGCCAGCGCCAAAGCCATCCCTCCTTTGAGCATATCAAAAATTTCTCATGTGGCAAAGAAAAGGCTTGCGATGCTTTAACAGTGTTTGATCGAGCTTCTGCGAACAAACTTGCGTGGCTTTTTCTTCGCCCTAAGATTAATTTTGGGATATGCTTTTTATATTTGCAACAATCAAAAAGACCTGCGCCTTTCGGTCACCCCTAGTTTACTTCAAGGAACCCCGGGTGATTTTCTTTCACTTTGTTTATTATCTCTTCCAATGTCCCGGAGTACATGCCGTCGAACCACTTCTTGCCTTCCTCATCTGCTATGTCCAGCAAGTACTTGTTGAAGCCGCACGGCTTGAACCGCAAAAGGTTGATCTTGTACTCCCCTATAGTCCTAAGCAATACGATGTTGACTCCCCTGGTGATGGCCGTCAAGTGATCGGTCAGGTTGTGCTCCTTGAGCAGCTTTTCCATGTGCAGCAGTTCAGGGCTTGGCGGTTTTTTCGCCATGCGAATCCTCCTTTGAGGGGTGGCGGCGAGCTATGCTGACGAGAGCGTTCGCCAGAATAAAGACTTTTTGCCCGCAACCAGAATGGCTTATATTTGTCGAATAAATCCATGCCATGTCAAATGCGATGAAGCTCTATTAGTTGATTATACTTTTAAATCGCGATAATGTCAACAAGCTCTGGCCTTCATGCGCGTTAAATATAAAAGCCGCAGGTTTCCTGCGGCTTTTTGTTATTTGCGCTGGCAACGCTCTGCGCTGGTAGCTTATTCGTTCTTGATCTTAACGTCTTAATTTGTTCTATCCAGCCTATGCAATAAAAGGCCTATCGCAGGGACGAAAGATCACTTCACCAACACAACGCTTGCCACTGTTGTCTT
This sequence comes from Clostridiales bacterium, assembly GCA_031270945.1. Taxonomy (GTDB): domain Bacteria; phylum Bacillota; class Clostridia; order Lachnospirales; family WQUN01; genus JAISWZ01. Next base: position 15,406 of record JAISWZ010000398.1, read on the forward strand.
ATCTTTAGGCTTTGAGTACGACCTTTCCGCAATTTCTATCGCTCGCTCCGCGTCAGTTTCAAAGCCATGGGCATTGGGGTTAAGGTACAGGTTGTCAAACTCTTGTATCGTCAGGCCTTCTGCATGCATTACCTCCGCCGCCCAAAGGGGGTACCATCTAATGTGCCAGGGTTCTGGAGTGTAATGGTTGATGTATTCCTTTCCCGCTTGGAAGCTTACGATAAAGCCGTACTTGTATGAGTTTTCCGCGATCCAAGCGTCAACCTTAGAGTTTGATTTCTTGACAGTAGTCAGATCTGCGGCATATCCCGTATGGTGCTCCGAGTGCCCTGGTCTGCTGTTGGTTCTTTCTACTGCGGCCTTATTGCGCGTCCTGATCTTGTTGTTGTAACTAGCTGTCTGGTCCGCAATGCTTCTGTATGAATTGTTGAGGGCTAGCGAAAGCCCGTCAGCTTTCGCGTCGCTTTTCATTTGAAGCCAAGCTTCTCCAGCTTCCGGCTTCCACAAGTATCCACCATAATTGGCCAGATCTGTCGGCTTAAAGGAGCTGTCCAGCTTATGGTTCTTGTCGATCACGGCAAAGACGCCATTGGGATCGGCAACCTCTTGAATGTCCAAATAAGGTTCCTTATGTACGCCAATATTTACCTGGAGGATGACCTGATCCGCTGGCAGGTCTGGGTTCTGCTCCTGGAACGCCAGATAATCAGTGAAATTTAGGGGGTTATAGTTAGGCAGCTTAGTCTGCAGCAATATGTTTTTGACCTGCAGGTTTCGATCACCAGTTTCAAACCGCTTGTCTATCCAAATGTTAGGTTCCACTACTCCTATGCCGTCCAGGTCAACCAGCGCGTCCAGCATCCCGGATGAAATATATATCACGTCCTCGACAATCAGCGCCGGAAATCCTGGATCTACGCTTTCGCCGTTAACAAAGACCTCCATCTCTCCTATCTTAAACGTTCCCAGGATGCCATCTCTTGTGTTGACGGCTATCGTCTGTGCATCGCTATTCCAAAACACGACACACCCAAAGTATTCGAGCAATGGGTACGCTTCCAGGAACCACTCGTCTTGATCCAATAACGTTCTGACCTCTGCTTTTTGAGCGTTCAAGAACACCGCATATCTGTCAGGCTTTGGAGTTGCCTCTTCAACAGGCTCAGGGGTTGCGGTCACTTTTATTTGGCCTTCTTCTATCTGACCCTCTTCTATCTGGCCCTCTTCTATCTGGTCCCAATAGCGAATGGATGTTTTCTCTGATGCTAGCGGAGCAAGCTCAGCTTCAGGATCTATTATCTCTTCTTTCGCTGGCGTACTTGCTGGTAATTGCCCGCTTCCGTATACCCAGAGAGTTGATGCTAGAAGTGCAAGTATTATAGGAATCGCAAGAATCTTCTTTTTCATTTTTTCCTCCTGCCTTTTTATTTAATTCAGGACATGTTCAAAAATTTCAAATTTCCCTTTAAACACAGGATTTAGCTTATGTAAACCTGTTAGTTTTATGTCAAATCGTTAAAGTGCCGTAAACTCAACACACCTTTCATCTGCGGCTAACCCAACAAGAAAAACTGACCTGGGGATAGCGACCTGACGTTTAGGCCTGAAACTGGCCGTGTGCAGTGGATGAGAGTCTACACAACCCGAGTGCGTAAAGATAAAGAGTCACTCATGAGTACTATGAGCAAGGCCAAATCGCCATCAGGGCAGCTTTATGCATGGGATAATGGCCTCATGGAATATGAGAGGCTCGACCTTCCATGTCTCGTTTTATGAATGCCAAAATCCTTTTAAATCAGCATTCTTTGAAGAAGAAGCTAGAGTGCTTCAGTGGTTCACACCTTTGGTAGCATTGTCGCTTTGTGTAGGCAAAATGCCCTATGCATCGTCAAAGTAAATGGTTTTAAGCCTTTCTCATTGACGATTTGTGTCTGAATGAAAATGTTTATGCAAAAACCGCCGGAAATAAAGTATACGTTTTTTCCTTGGGCCAAAAGGCATAAAAAAAGCTCCGTCCAGAATGGACGAAGCTTGGATTTACGGGATTCCTATTAAGTTTTAAACATGAGGAAAAAACGTATACATTAATTCACTTTTCAATTCTACTTCTGCTTGCTAATGTTATCTTTAAAGCAATAAACCTAACAAAGCGCCTCGATAAGCCTCGCGCTTGCCTTCACTAAAACCATAAATCTCGTATGACGGCATTTGCCTATGACTATATATTAACTAGGCTATATGATTTTGTCAATTCTATGAGTATGAAAATATATACGTATTGCACCAAAGTGATTCTAGCGCACAATCTTCGACTTAAATCACTCAAATGGTTGAATCTAAAAGCTTTGCCGACACATCAAGCGCGTATCCCAAAAGCCCTCCAGTGGCGAGGGATCGTTTGCCCAATGTTCAAGGGCAAATCGCCAAAGGTTTTGGGATGCGCTCTACTGGCCTTCAGAGAGTTCTTGCGCCATAGCCATCAAATTTTATTCAAATTTCAATAAAACAAAAGCGGCGAAGCCTCAGCTTCGCCGCTTTCTAA
>JAISWZ010000415.1 GCA_031270945.1 Clostridiales bacterium
TGCGAAATAGGGCCGAACACAAGAATAGTTGATTCAGCCATAGGAGACTGCGTTACCGTAAGCTACAGCGTGATTCTCAAGTCAACAGTCGGATCCCACGCGGACATCGGGCCATTCGCTTACATCCGCCCGAACAGCAAAGTGGGGGAGCATTGCAAAGTAGGGGATTTCGTCGAGGTGAAGAATTCCACAATAGGGGACTACACCAAGGCGTCCCACCTGACATACATCGGAGACAGCGACGTTGGCGAACATGTCAACTTCGGATGCGGAACCGTGACAGTGAACTATGACGGGGAAAAGAAGCACAGGACAGTCATTAAGGACAACGCCTTCATTGGCTGCAACACAAACCTGGTCGCCCCTGTGACAGTTGAAGAGGGGGCGTATACCGCCGCCGGCTCGACCATCACCCAGGATGTGCCAGAAAAGAGCTTGTCAATAGCCAGGGCCAGGCAGGTAAACAAGACCGATTGGACCAAGAAGGGCAAATAAAGCATGAAGCGAAGGCACCTGATCAGACATGAATTCATGAACTCGTTAGAATTTTGATATAAAAAAAGAACCCGGCAAAGACAGCGTCTTTTGCCGGGCTTTTTTTGCCTTCTGGGAATTTGTGAGCTTAATGACATTCATACCTTATTGTCCCAATAACTTTCATTTTCTACCCCCTCTTTGACTATGGCTTCGTAATCGGATGGAACGGCCTCCAGATCTGGCACTCCCGCTTTGCCGCCCAAGTTGCCCTTGGCGGATTTTGAAGCCAACGCCAGCTTTCCGGCAAGGAAGTTGAGCAATGCTGGCAGCCCGAACGGCGAGAAGATTGCGGCGGCTACCAGGTACACGATCCTGGTGCTTGCCAACATGCTTCCCAAAAACGATGCTGCGAAGCAAACGCCAAAGAACAGTGAAACAAAAATGGTGATTCGGTTAAGCAAGTAAGCGGCGCCTCTGAGCAAGCTTGAAATCGCCAAAAGAATCCCTGACAGCACTGTGCGCATTCAATCGCGCCCCTTCCGGAAAGTGTGCATCACGTAAAATATCCGATCTAAGGCTATCAAAAACGAGGAAATTTCGCAAGATGCGACAAAAATTCCTCAAGTGCCAGCTTTAAGGGAAGTTTGGACATTTTCAGCCCAGAGAGACGAGAATCTCAGCTAATTTCCAGGAAAAATTAGTTAGATATATTCAAGTTATATCTATATTTCGACAATGATCTATGGCGGATTGTAATTAATTGGATTTCACGCCCCCCTTCAGGACCCAGCGCCAAGGCGCTAGGAATAGAGATATCGGGAAAAATCTAGAGATATTGATATGAAGCAAAGCCCTTGCCCTATATGATCAAAGCGCAGGTTTTGAATGCGGGCAGTGCGCTGCCGCGAAAGGGGGAGCTTTTATGGAAAAGCCAAAAAATTCTAAAAACCGGGTTCCCAAGATAATTGGGGTGATTCTCGGATCGATTGGCCTTATAGTGCTGGCTGGACTTGTTTTTATAGGGCGGGAAGGGCATTTCGGGCCGTTCAAGGATTTGGCTGTGTCAAAGATAGTGTCAGCCTACAAGAAACGCCCGAAGGGCGAGATCGTGTTCTATGGCGCCTCCAACTTCACGCTCTGGCGGTCAATCGAAAAGGACTTGGCCCCTTACGTCTTGCAAAACCACGGGTTTGGCGGAAGCACGGATCGTGATCTGGTAGCCAGGGCAGAAGAGCTCCTGTTCCCGTTTGAGCCAAGGATTGTGGTTATGCAGACAGGCTCAAATGACTTGATGATGGGATCTACAGTGGATGAGCTGATAGCTGGCAAAAGGGAAATGTACGGGCAGTTCATGAAAAGGCTCCCAAACACAGTGTTTGTCGTTATGTCCGGTCTTCCCTGCCCAGAGCGGGCAAGCATTTGGAATGACATACAGACGATAAACGAGGCGCTGAAAGTGATTTGCGACGAAAACGAAAAAATGGTATATGCGGACGCCGACCCGCTTATGCTGACCGCAGACGGAGGCTTCAGGCCAGAGCTTTTCTCGGACGGAGTGCACTTGAACACCGACGGGCGGGCGCTTTGGGGGCCGCTTATAATGGAGAAGCTGGCGGAAGCCGAGAAAATTTTGAAGTGACAGCGTCAAGCAAAAGATAGGCCAAATGTTCGATGGGCTGTTTTCGGGAGCTTATGTTTTGACATGGCGCTGTTTCCGGTGGCGCGCACTTGCGCCATCGCTTTAACTGGCGGACGTCAGTTGCTTTAGAGCCGGGAAAGGTCTATAATATAATCAGTGCTTGCAAGATAAAATTTGGTCGGTGCTTAATTGAATTAGTTTTAGTTAATATAACCGAAAGCGAGCGGCAAACCTGCCGCCGCTTTTGTTGCTTCGAGGCAGGCTGAAAATAAAAAAATTCGCCATGATCAGACTTTAAGCGCCATTGTCCGTAAATGTACGCGAAAGTATTTTTTTCCTTAATTTCAATCTCTTAAATTTCAAGCTCTTTATTTCAAGATCTTATTTCAAGACCCCTGGCGCGTCAGCGCCAGGGCATGCGTACGCTCGCGATATAAGCATCAAGAAAATCCATTTCTTGCGATTAAATCGCGGGCACCAAACACTTGAGTGAAAAGCCAACCCTTTTCACTCGCGGCATAAGCGAACGCGGATACAAAGCGAGTTTCGCTTGGAAAACAAAGGAGCGGTTTTTGTTGACTACTCAAGAACTTCAGGAAAACATCCTGAAGCCGGTCATGAGCTATCCTGAGTTTACGGACGCACTCTGCGCATCGCTCAACAAGCACTTAAAGAAGATAGGGTACGGCGTCTGCATGGAAGTGAGAGACGGGTACCTGGGAGACAAAGTGCACTTCAAGTCGTACAAGCAAGAGAACAGGTATGTTAACCGAATGCCTGTGCGGGATTTCTATTTCCTGCATTGCGCTGGCATGGCGTACAGCGAGATCCTGGATCTGGTGATCAAGGAGTCTGGCGAGACAATCAGCGCGCAAGAGGGTGTCTTCAACAACGGGAAAGTCCCGTCAATCGATGACTACAACGCCATAAAGAGCCATTTCTTCATCAGGCTTGTCCCGCTTCACGTGATTGAGATGGACAAGGATCACGACAGCTACGTCTACAAGACGTTTGCTGACATGGCCTTGGTGGCCTACGCTTACATGGGCCTTCACGACGACCAGTTCGTTTCGTCCAAGATTGTGGCGACGCTGCTGAAAAAATGGGATATCACTCCGGAAGACATGTTTGAGAAGGCGCTTGAAAACTCGCCGAAGCTGTTTCCCCCAAGGCTTGGCGTTGGGATGTGCGACTTCGAGGGGCTGAAGGACAGCGCAAGGCATGATCCCATGAGGCCGGACTTCGTATTGAGCAAGTCGCCGACTTACCAGCTGACAACCTCAGCTGGGACCAACGGCGCGGCGGCGATATTCTATCCTGGAATGATGAAGAGGATCAGGAAGCTCATGCGGCAGGAGTACTATGTGGTGCCCTTGAGCATACACGCCATGGTCTTGCACCCCGCTAGCGCTATAAGGGACGTGAGGAGCATCAAGAGCGACATGACGGCGGACATCTGGAAAGACCAGCTGTTTTTGAGCACTTCGGTCTTCAAGTACGACTCAGCCAATGACAAGCTTGAGCAGGTCTAAGAACTTATTTGTTATCGCGAGCGAAAGCATCAAGGAAATGCATTCTTGTTTTCGCTCGCGGCCATCCCCGCCTGGCTTCAAAGGCGGATGGCGATAAATAAGTTCCATCTCAAGAAGGGGGATACAATGATCGACTTGGAGTTTTGCAAAGCGGTGGAAACTGCCCTGATCGAACTTCACGCGGACAAGCCTCGCTACAACAACAACGGGTTTGACCCGAGCGACTTTTCGACCTACCCTGTCACCCCGATAAATGAAACCTTGCGAGGCGCCTTCATAAACATCCGCCGGGATTTCCACCTGATAACCGAGCGCAACATGACGGTTAAGGAATGCGTCGCAGGAATGTCAAAAGAGCTCAAGCTCCTTATAAAAGAAGGATTCGGCGACACAGGGGCGGTGGTCGTGATGTCAAAGCACATGTACGTCAACATTGAGCCTTCGCACAAAGCCTCTGATGTCATTTTCAAGAAGACCGTAGGGGACATGTCCCTTTGCTTGGGCTTCATGTGCATCAACAACGGAAGCGTTGCCATTGCTCAGCTGGGCGAAAACGTCGCGCAGCAAGAAAGCGTTGACTACATGATTCGCTTGGTGTGCGAAAACATGCCAAACATTTCGCCTCCAAGGCTCTTCAACGATACATTCGTGAATTCGTCGCCTGAAGAGAAGAGAAAAATGCTGGATGATGACAGGTATGATCCCTGGGCGCCAGACTGCCACTTCAGGAAGGGGATGCAGCGCTATGTCTTGGCGGGCTTCCGGGAATCCGTCGGATCGCTGTCAATATTCTACCCAAGGCTCCTGAAGCGGATCAAGACGCTTTTAGGCGAGAACTTTTACATCCTGCCCAAGAAAAAGTCCTGCTCCTACATCTATCCAGTAAGCCGCATAACCTTGTCAAAAGCCAAGGAGCTGGCGCTTGGGGGAAGCCAATGGAAGGGCAAAGGGGATGACTTCCTGTCAAGCTCGGTGTACAAGTACAATCCGGTTCAGGACACGATTGTGCGGGCTTAGTCGCGAATCAAGGGCATATTCCAAAACTTTCATGCAAGGCGAACGCCTTTCGGGAAATTTGGAATATGCCCTATTATGCTGACGAGTGGCATGATTTTGAATTCTCTTAGCGTTATCGTTAGCGGGAGTGACTGGCTTTAAAGCGGGCAACGAGACTCGTCAGTTGCAGGACTTGGGGCTTGCGTCTTGCGCAAAGAGCCGTCCGCTTTTCTTGCGAGCGCATGAGCAGTTGTTTTAAGACAAGGGGTGATTCACATGGAAAGCAACATTGAGTTCATGAGAAGAAGCATGACGCCGGCAATGAGCTTCTATGAATTCGCTACAGAGATCAGAAAGCTTCTTGATTTGGCCTTCAAAGGCAAGTTGAAAACAATGGACATGATAAGGGACGGCTATCTTGGGGACTCTGTGGAATTGCGCCTGATCGGAGGCGGGGTTGCCTCCAAGTTCAGCATCAGGATCCTTTACGCCCGCTACATCGCAGGGCAGACGGTTGATGAGCTCTTTTTGGGGCTTGTGAAAGAGATGAGCGCGGAGTTGGGCAACTTTATCGACGGCAAGGCGTAGACCCCTTGGATTCAATCGATGACTGCCTTTGATGAGGCTCTGGAAAACGCGGCCCAATAAAAAGCTATGACCGACAGATCCAAACGCCAAGCTGCCGAAGTCTCAAGCTCTGTAGAATAGGGGGAAAGAAAATGTACGTCACGAGCGAGGAATATTACGAAAGAATAAGCCGCGCCTTGGTGGAGGAATGCGCAGACAAGCAGCTTTTCTCCAATAACGGGTATGACGAGTCCGACTTTTCGACCTACCCAAACACTCCTATGAATTCATATTTGCGCCGCGTCATGGAAACCATTCCTAAGACTTACGAGGCCATGAAGGAGAGGGACAATCCGATTGAGCAATGCATTCAAGATTTCGTTCATGTCGTGAAGATGGAGGCTAAGGGGCCCAACGAACCAGGCCTTCTTTACACAATGCTTAAGCGGATTTGGATATACGCGGAGCCGGCTGACGCCAACCCAAAGGAAACCTTCAAAAAGGTTGTGGGAGATATCGCGCTTCGCTGCGGCAGGCTTGAGTTCAGCGGGGACACCATTTCAGTCACCGGATTCGGTTCCATGTACGATGATGTTTTCAAAGTGGACAACCTTGACTATATCTTTCTGGGCGCGTTGGAATTCATGCCTGAAGTGTCGCCTCCAAGGTTTTTTGATGACAAGTACCTCGGAATGACTTTGGAGGAGCAAGCCTTGCTTCGCGATGATGACAGGTACGATCCATGGGCGCCAGATTTCAAGTTTTCAAGGGACGCGCAGTTCTATGTGCTTACGAATTTCACCAGACTAAGCGGGTCTGTAGCCATTTTCTACCCGAGGCTTCTCAAGCGCATTTACGCCAAGCTTCGAGAGGGGTTTTACGTGCTGCCGAAATTCAACGCGCATGCTATCATTTTCCCAATAAGCCGCATTTCGCTGAGCAGGGTTAAGCAGCTGGCGGCGAGCGACAAGTCTTGGAACCCGCACAACGAGGTGAACCTCTTGACCAACTCTGTTTACAAGTATAATCCCAGCATGGATACGATTGTCTTGAGATAAGGAGTTTAAAAGCCAGCGTAGGCATGCGCTGGCTTTTTTTGGATGAGGGAGTCAGGAGGGCGGCGCTGTCAGAACGCTGCGTGAAGAGCTTTGCGGCTTGCAGGGAGCGGATATCTGGGCAGGAGGCAAGGGCAAACGCGCAAAAAGTGTTAAATTCCATGGTGGAATAAAGAAAACCTTCATAGAAATAACCATAAAATGGCTTTTGATGCCATTGAAACTTAAGTTACTGAGGATTTTGTTTGCA
>JAISWZ010000475.1 GCA_031270945.1 Clostridiales bacterium
TTAAAAACCGGAGCTCTCGGCTTTAGAAATAACATTATGAATGGAATGATGCATTGTGATCCACCCTAGCATGCAAGAACGCAAGATGTCTTTCGGTGAGATATATGGCGCGTCCTGGGCTGTCTATACGAGAAACTTCGCCTACATGGCAGTAATCACTTTGCTTGGGTATGGCCCTATCGCCATTACGACCATGTTCATGCCTCAAGCCAGCTTTGATGTCATTTTGAACATGTACAGCCTTGCGCCCGAGCAGCTCAACAAGCTCATGACTTCATCCATTTTCATGCTGGGGCTCTATGTGCTTTTCCTTCCGCCAACAATCAGCGCCATCACTTCTGTCACTGCCAGCTATATAGTTACCGGCAAGGCAACCGTTGAGAGAACCCTCTCGGACTCCTTGGCCAAATGGGGCTGGCTGGCGCTGTCAGGGGCAATCTTTGCCACAATCGTTTTGCTGACTGCGGCTTTGGTTATTCCGGCCATATTCTTCTTTGTCTCCTTCTACTTCTTCCCCAATCTGGCGGTTTTGATGAAGCTGGGAAGCGTCAGGAGCCTTCAGGCCAGCTACCAGATCGTAAAGAAACACTGGTTCGCAACGCTGGGGTTCATTATCTCAAACTTCCTTCTTTCCGTAGTCGCGACTTCCCTTCTCTCTGCGCTGTTTTCATGGATATCCCTAACCCTGGTCGGCTTTGTCATAATCACTCTTATCGTCCAGCTGGGAGGTTCGTACTTCACAATCGCCAGCACGATCTATATCATGAACAAAATGCTTCTGCTTGGCAAGCCGATGGCACCGTTAGCGAACAATGAGCAGTGAAACCGTTTTTAGGAAAAGCAGGGGTTGGGTTTCCTGAAGTTTCAGGAAACCCAACCCTTTTTACAACAAGGCAAACCCCCGCAAAGCGGGGGTTTGCCTTGTTGCGCTTTTTTTTGAAAGTGCGCCAAGCCCAGCTCCTCGCCTGGGCAGCGCCTGATCCTCCCATGAATATAAAACAGCGTTTTGTTCAAGAATAATTGCGAGGAGTGAGCATCAATGGAACTGCATCTAGCAACAAGCATATACGGAACCTTTAACAACGCCAGGCAGTACAAGCCTGCGGAAGCCCGTTCCAGTCAAGGCGCCCTGCCCTCTGAGATATCGGAGCAAACCGAAAGCTTAAGCCTGGCATCGCCTATAGCCCCATCAAAGATTTTCATGAACCCCATGGCGGCTGGGCATGTATTGAGAAAAACCAACGACGGCTCCTGGGATCGATCTCAGGTCGCGCGGTATATTGATCTCGTGTCCAAGGCCTCAGGAGAGACTCTAGACGCAGAGACAATGCTTAAGATCTATGACCTGGACGGCAATGGCTCCCTGAGCCTAGACGAGCAGACTGCAATGATCTCAGATCTAGAGGATCAGGGAATCACTGAAGACGTGTCAAAGACTGCTCTTGATCGCATGAGCGATGACAAAGCCAGATCCTTGGCAGTGATCGAAGGCCGCCTGAGGCGCGCGGCCAGCTTTTATGAAAGCCTTTTCTGGTTTGAAGAGCCGCCCCTTGAAAACCCGTTGTTTGGTGCGTAAAAAAAAGCCATCGCGTAGCGATGGCTTTTTTTGTAATGGATCCGCATGAATTGGCTTAGGGTTGCGATTTAGGTTTCCTGGGGCGAAAGAGCGAAGTGCGGTTTGTAATAAAAGCGTTGCTTGTTGCAGATCCGCATGAATTGGCTTTGGCTTGCGATTTAGACTTCCTAGGGCGAAAGAGGAAGTGCGGTTTGTAATAAGAGCGTTTTTGGTTGCAGATCCACATGAATGGGCTTTGCCTTGCGATTTACGTTTCCTGGGGCGAAAGAGCGAAGTGCGGTTTGTAATAAGAGCGTTTTTTGTTGCAGATCCGCATGAATGGGCTTTGGCTTGCGATTTAGGCTTTCTGGGGAAAAAAGCGAAGTGCGGTTTGTAATAAGAGCATATTTGGTTGCAGACCCACATTAACGGGCTTTGGCTTGCGAACTGCGCTTCCTAGGGAAAGAGCTCGCTCCGTCTCTATCGCACAGTAAGAAAAAAAGCCATTAACGTCGGCTTTTTTCGCCTTCGATAAGAGCATATCCCAAAATTATATCCGAGGCACCGGAAAAATCTGGCGTTGAAGCATTCGCCAGGATTTTTCCGGTGCCATTTCGGAATTTTGGGATATGCACTAAATGGCTTTTTACATCTCACCCATAACTTTCCCTAGTCGCGCCTTCTATTAGCCAACAGCACAAACCTCAGTAGAGTCAGGACAGCCGACAATGCGGCGGCTACATATGTCAAAGCGGCAGCGCTAAGAACCTTCTTCGCTGGCTTTATCTCTTCATCCGTAAGAAAGTGGTTCTCTTCAAGAAGCTCAATCGCCCTGCTTGACGCGTTGAACTCAACTGGAAGAGTGATGAGCTGGAACAATACCACTGCGCAAAACAGTATGATCCCTATCTGCATCAAAAGCAAGGATCCAGATCCTGTTCCCAGAAGGAGCCCTATTATGATCAGGGGCATGGCCGCTTTGGAGGAAATGTTCACAGCTGGCAGAATCCAGTTCCTGAAGCTGAGAAAGCCATAGCCTGTATTATGCTGTATCGCGTGGCCGGTCTCATGCGCGGCTATGCCCACAGCGGCTATTGACGCGCTGTTGTAGACGCCTTCGGACAGCCTCAAAACTTTTTCCCTTGGATCATAGTGATCGCTTAGCTGCCCTGCGATAGGCGCTACCTCAACATCCCTGATGCCTGATGAAAGAAGGAGCTGCCTGGCAACATCAGCGCCTGTGTATCCCTTCCTGTTTCTTACCGCGCTGTACTTTCGATAAGTGCTAGTCACCTTATGCTGCGCGTACATCGCCAGGATTATTGCTGGCAGAACAAGCAGATATGTGTAGTCAAAGTACACCGTAATCCCCCCTCGCCCAATGCTCAAGCCAAAGCGCTTGCCTGCGCTTTCTTGAAAGAGTAATGACCTTTACAAGAATATATACGCGCTCCAGGCTTGATAGTATGCCTTTCTTTATGCCAGCGAGCGAGAAGAGCCGCTATTCGCTCGCATCGGTGGCTTCTCTCGATGAAAGCGATGTGCTCTAGCCTATAACTCACTCGCAAGTGTCTATATTCTACCACTATGAGCTCGCTGAGTCAAATTATACTATGATGAGAAAAGGGTTAAAAACTGATATTTCCACCCCAAGCCTAATGTTTGCAAGCGAAACTGAGCGCATCTCCCGGGCTTTTCTGGCACCTCGGATTTACTTTTGGGATATGCGCTTTCGCATGCAGCTGCTTGCGAAGATTGCAAAGATTGCAAAGATTGCATAGCCAACTTTCCGCGAGCTCGTCAGCATACAACTCTATAATCTTTCCAGTCAAGCGGTTTTTATTCGTCCAGCCGTCAACAGGCTCGGCCTTCCAGATTTGCTGTCAGATGCGGCAAGCTTTAGAGCTAAAACATTTGTAGAATATGTTTGTAGTTTTGCTTGCGGGTAGGCATTAGCTTAAGATAATTAATCCGGTTCTTTTCGCTCATCAAGAGATATCAATAGATATTGTTAGTTCGTTTGCGACAATTAAAAAAGCCATCGAAAAACCCGATGGCTTTTATTGAGCGAATAGCGATAGGCAGCGATGGATAGCCTGCGCTCCAAAAAGCTTATGCCACTACCAGCTTCTTCTCCTGCGGGCTCTCATGATCAGCTTCCCCAGCGCAACTATGGACGCCAGCGCGACCGCTACACAGGACCAAGCCGAAATGATCAAGATTTCTCTTGCGGGCGCCAACTCATATTCGGACAGCAGCTTGTTGTCATAGAGAAGCTCAATGGCTCTCTGGGAAGCGCCGAATTCAACAGGAAGA
>JAISWZ010000502.1 GCA_031270945.1 Clostridiales bacterium
AAACCCAAAAAAATGCTGAAAAAGGATCGAGAATGCCAAAAATAAGTTTGTCTCGAGATTGGATTTTACCAATTCAAACCCAAATGCAAAGCAAAAGGCCCGCTTGGAACAAGCGGGCCATTTGCTCTTTCTTTTGATCTGTCTTTTGATCTGCCTTTTGCTTTGCCTTTGCTCTATCTTCTATCTTCTATCTTCTATCTTCTATCTTCTATCTTCTATCTTCTATCTCTGTCTTTTCATATGCCTTGCCCGCGTCAGTTCCCTGTGCTCAAGTAATGCCTTACCCCGAAGTTCCAAACAAGCAGACACGGAACAATAAAGGCGATCCCCAGCAATGACGCCAGCATGTACATGGGGTTTGAGCTTCTGCCTGTGACATACAGCAGGGGAAGGTAGTTGAACGATCCAAAGGGTATCACAAATGTGAAAAAGCGGGCCAGCCACTTCTGGTATATGGGCAGGGGATAGGAAGCCAGCTCCCTGCCTCCGTCAGTGAAGATGTTGATGAACTCCAGCCCTTGAACTGTCCAGAAGCATACTGTGGCGCCAAGGATGAACATCCCGGAGAAGACGAAGAACCCGCTTGTGAGCATCAAGAGCACAGTCAGGACTTTGAGGGCGTTCCACTGCGTATCCATGACCGTGACCGCGTAAGAAATCACTGCGAAAGAGACCGCGAGCTTGCTCAAGCGGGTGAAATCAAGCTTTGATCCCAAAACCTGAAGGACAGTTGAGCGAGGCCTTAGCATCAGGCGATCAAAATCCCCTGATACTACTAGCTGGGAGAAGAGGTCAAACCCTCTGGAAAAAGTTTCGGTTATGGCGAAAGAGGCGTTTGTTACGGCAAAGCAAAGGGAGATCTCGCCTAGAGTCCAGCCTTTGATGTTGCCAAACCGCTCAAACAGAAGATAAATCGCGGCAAAGGACAAAAGGGCGTTAATCATTTGGGTCACTGTCACAAAGAGCGTATTCAAGCGGTACTGGCAAAACGACCGGAACGATATCCTGACATATTGCAAATATAGCATGGCTCAACCTCCTTGGGTGACAATGCGCTTGGTCACTCGGAAAAAAGCCAGCTTTCCCAGGGCGCAAAGGCCTATGATCCAAATGGCCTGAACGCTTATCTGAAACCAGGCGTCAGCGCCGGATATGTTGCCAGAATAGACTCGAAACGGAAGATCCGAGGTGTAGCGAAATGGCAGGAAGTTGTTGATCCGCTGAAGCCAAGTCGGCATAAGAGGCACAGGCAGAATGTTTCCAGCGAGAAAGTCGCCGAAAATCCCAACTATCAGCCTGGCGCCGCTAGGCGTCAGAGTGATGAACGTCAGGTAGTAGATGAACATTGAAATGGCGCAAACAATAGCCAGCGACAGCGCAAGGGACAAAAGGAACATGAGAAAGGAAACGGGGCTTGCGGGAAGCTGCATCCTGAAGGGCTCTGGCATCAAGAAAGCGGCAAGGATAATAGGGGAGAACCTGAGAGCGGTGTTTGACAAGCGAGTAGCCGCCAAGCGGACAATCCAAAAGCTGTAGATGTCGTATGGCCGCGCCAGCTCATACGCCACAAGCCCATTTGTTATGCTTGAAAGCAGCTCCCCGTCTTGCGCCCACAATGCCCATATGGCAAGGAAAGACTGCTGAAGCCAGATGTAGCTTGCAAGCTGTGGCCAGGCTATTGGCTGGGCAACAACAGATGAGCTGTAAAAAGCCTGGAATATCATCATGTACATCAAGCCGAAGAAAAACTGTGTCGCGATGCCTGCCCAAGCGGCGGCCCGGTACTGCATTCCCGCAATGAGCCTGATTTTAAAGAATGCCAGATAGCCGCTCATAGGTTGTGTTCCTTGTAAAGCTCAGCTATCACTTCCTCTGATGAAAGGGATGAAGGGAAGCGGTTTCGGATCGCAGAAAATGATCCGTCGCAGAGTATTCTGCCTTTGCCTATCAATATAACCCGGTCTGTCAAGGCTTCGATGTCGTTCATGTCATGGGTGGCTATGATGACAGTGGTCTTGTTTTGCGCGTTCACATCTTTGACAAATTGGCGCACGGCCAGCTTGCTTGGAGCGTCTAGCCCGATAGTCGGCTCGTCAAGAAACAGGATCTTTGGCGAGTGCAATAGGGACGCCGTGATCTCAGCCCGCATTCTCTGCCCAAGGGACAGCTGCCTCAAAGGGGTGTTGACAAAATCCTGGAGCCCCATGATCTCGGTTAAAGTATCCAGGTTCCGCTTGAACTCCCCGTCCGGCACTTTGTATATGCCCTTTAGCAGCCAGAAGCTGTCGATGACTGGAACGTCCCACCACAGCTGCGTTCTTTGCCCAAAGACAACACCGATGTTTCTTACGTACTCCCGTCTTTTCTTCCAAGGGGTATAGCCCAAGCATTCGCACTTTCCGCAATCAGGCACAAGGATTCCGCTCATGACCTTCACGGACGTGCTTTTTCCCGCTCCGTTTGGCCCTATGTACCCAACTATCTCTCCGCTTTCGATTTTGAAGCTGACGTTGTCCAAGGCGCGGACATGGTCGTATTCCCTGTGAAACAGGGATTTAAGAGAAGCAAGCGCTCCCGCGTCCCGCTTTGCGACTTTGAAGGTCTTGCTTATTCCGTTTAGCTCTATCATGCTAAGCCTTTCCTGCCCATGGCAGATAGGCGGCCGTCCAAAGGGCGCCCGCTGCAACGCATATCCCAAAAGCGACCTATATATTAGCATAAAAACCCAAGTGGAGCAATGACTTTGAGCGCACGACATTCGGGCGAATTCTATATATTTCCCGACTTAATAGCAAAAGTTTGAAAAGAATATAAAAGTGATACGCCTTAGCGCGAAAGGCGAGGCGCTTAGGACGCCAGGAACCACGATTTCCGCAAATCAAGAAAGGGGATAGCCATGTCTCAGTTTGGCGAATTGGTAAACAAGATAGACGGGTACCTGTGGGGGCCATGGCTATTGGTTTTGCTCTTTGGAACCCACATATTCATGACATT
>JAISWZ010000191.1 GCA_031270945.1 Clostridiales bacterium
AAAGCAGGGCGGGAGCTGGAGTGAGTGGCAGTTGGCACCGGAAGTGAAATTCTTCTTTTTAGAGACAGGGAGCGTTCCGGCTTCCTGTCTTTTTTGCCTTCAGGTGGAACCGTGAGAAAACTGCCTACAATGGTTAAATTCCATGGTGCATTGTGGATGTACGAAAAAATAATTCCTGTTATAGTCAAATTAGACCCATTTTCCTGATGCATGCGCCAACCACAACTCATCCCATATTCGGGCACCCTCTCTTTATGCTACAATACTCCCAAGGAGGTGCGTGGCTGTGAGCGAAACCATTGAATCCCTGCTTAGGCATATCCCAAAGCAGGCGATCAGCAGGGCTGTTCTTAAAGCCAACCGCCAGTACCTGGGCGTGAAGCTCATGCGAGGCCCGCATATGGAGTATGCCGACCTCTTTCTCTACGTGGGAAAGTCATCGCAACTAAACCCGCATGCGTTATCGAAGCGCATCGGCCTGATCCTGCAAAACGACGCAGGCCTTGACATAGGAGATTCCGTTGAACTGTTAGACTTGGTTGAGCTGTCGGACGGCGTTGATCTCATAGCTCTTTACGAAGAGCTTAAAGATCTCTGGTGCAACGCCACAATCAGCGCAATGGCCTCTCTGGCCAATAGCGGAAATATCCATGAAGATCCTGCAAAACCCCATCTTTGTCTTGAACAAGAACACTGAGCTTTTGGAGTTTTCCTGCGAGAGCTCTGTAGACGAGGACAACTTCGTATACATGCTGGAGCATGGGCACATGAGCGAAGAACATATCAAATTGTCTCATTCGTGCGAGACCCATCAGCAGATAGCAAAAAACTCGTCTCCAGTCATTGTTGACTCCATCTTTCGCAAGAACAGACAGAACCTGGTCGGGGTTATCAAATCAGGCGGGCTTGGCGAGGGTGCAGTAGTAGTAACCGATATTAATAGAAGCCTAACTTCGGCTGACATAGACGTAGTTGGCCTTGTCTGCGCCATCATCTCTCAATCCCTGACATTCCGACATGGACACGGCAACATCACTGATTTTATGTATGAGTGCCGCTTGAATGCTCTCCTGGACGGCAAGTCAACAGACGCTTCCTGGATCCCTGGCTGGCTTTTATACCTTCATTGGACAGAGCATCAAAACTTTTATTTACTCACCCTCATATCTCCGCTGGGAATCAACGACAACCAAGAAAGCGACCGCTTGCGGTCGCAACTTGGACAGATCAAGTCTTCCTGCTCATTCCTGAACGACCGCAACCTTATCCTTATTCTAAACGCCAAGGACAAAGAAGCTCTTCAAAAGTGCGTCAGCCAGCTATCGGAGATCCTGCCACAGCATAACCTTAAGGCTGGCTTGAGCGAGCGGTTTGACAACATACTGGATCTCCCTGAATACCGCCAGCAAGCCTTGGATGCGCTGAAGGCAAGCGCAATCCTAGGCGACAGCGCACTAATCAGCAATTATCAAGAGAAAATGGTGTATGATCTGTTGCTAAAAGCTTCAAACCCTCAAAGGTGCTATGGCGACTACAGGCTTCAGGTACTTGAGGACTACGACAAAAAGAACGGAACTGACTACTGCCATACGCTTCATGTCTTCATGAAGAACGCGTTCAACAAAAACCAGACTGCCAGCATTCTCTTCATTCACAGGAACAGCCTTTCCTACCGGCTTCACAAGATCAAAGAGATCCTTGATCTGGATCTCTCTGACGGCGAAGACTGCCAGAAGCTGTACTTGGCTTTCAAGTCAAGGGAGCTGGAAGCTGCCTTGGGAAAGAGGCTAAAATAAGCAAAGCCCGCGCAAAGCGCGGGCTTTGCTTTAGCTTTGCGCCCCAGGCACCCGCGATTTTGCGGGTGCCTGGGGCGATTCTTTTGACTTTTTGGTTATTCGAAAGTGGCGTAAAATCAGGGTTTAGCGCTATCGCCTTCCCGATTTTTCGCTTTTGCCCAAATGGGATGCCGCAGGTTTTACGGTTTCAACAATGACTTCCTCTTTGATTCTTGTTATTCTAAAAACAAAGAGCATATCCCAAAATTATATCCGAGGCACCTTATCACCAGCTTAGTATTATCACCACTTGAGCTCGGAACCTCAGAAACTCAGGATTCATAGATTATTGCTTGGATTAAAAACAGGGCAAAAAATCACCATATACATCCACTTGTATACCAAATAATTACTTTCGCGCCTGACACGTGTCTGTCTCTCTTCAGGCGGTTTTAAAGGCTTCCTGCCTGTTTTGCAGTAGTTTCACGCTTCGTTTTTTGCCTGCAAGCCCAGCTAAAGATACCTTCACGTTTCCGCAACGAACCTGTGCCAAAGGAGTCACTGGATAGCCGAAAGGCCATACCCGTCGAGAAGCATGCACGCCATCGAAACCCATCGATTCTGCCTTGTTGGGCCAAGAAAGTGAATCTTGTCTAAAATAGCCTTTGCATTATTCTTGAGAGATCCTTTGGCAACTTAAGAGCATCTGCCTCTTTCATGCGGCGATAACGGCTT